>NZ_SGSX01000016.1:0-91389 GCF_004209355.1 Acinetobacter sp. WCHAc060025
CTATCAACTGTAAATCCAGTTGCTGTCGTTGACAGTGAACCACTGTTCCCTGCTGCATCTGTAATCGTCAATGATTGGAGGAGTTTTATCAGTTGGATCAACAACGGTTGATTTATTTGTTAATGCCGTTTCAGGAAGATCAGCCGCATCATTTCCACGAAGATCTTGGATTGCATTGAGATCATCACCTACAGTAGCATCTTGATAACTTACCGTTACGGTTTGACCAGTGTAGATAGGCGGATTTAAAGTTAAAATCACTTGCTGATCAATAACACTCACTGTAATGTTTTCAGCTGGAATAGTTTTGCCATCAACCTTAACAACAAATTGATTAGCAGCTGGCAAATTATCTGCATCTAATTCTTCCGAATAATGAAGCTCAATTTGTCCTAAAGTATTAACGTCCGCACTTTCAAATACAGGCGGTTGTTTATCTGCACTACCGCTATTTCCACCACCAGTAAATTCACCAACGGGGACTTCTTCTGTAGTTTTATTGCCTGCTTCATCTGTTACATTGACAATAATTTTATCACCAGGATTTAATGGCTTATCAACATCAACAATAAGCTGTCCATTCTCATCAATTATACCTTCTGCAATTTTATTGCCTGCACTATCCGTAATTTCGACTTTGCTACCAGGTTCATTTGAATCAATTTGAATAGTATTTTCATCAATAATATCCACACTAACTTCTGGTTTAGTAACATCACCAACATTAATTGTTTCCGGTGTTTTATTCCCTGATGTGTCTGTCGCGATAATCGTAATTGTTTCATTATCTTGAAGTGGACGGGACAAAGTAATGTCAATTTCTCCCGCTTGATTTAATTGCCCAGAACCTATGGTATTTCCATTGGCATCTTTAATCTCAATTTTGCTGGCTTCATCAGCTTTAATATTTATTTTATTATTATCAATAACATCAATAGTTAATTTAGGGCCAGTATGATCGCCACTATTCGCACCATTATCTGAATGACTAGAGCCACCACTGCCACCTGCCGCTGCGGCTATACCAATCAACCCTGCCGCTCCTGCAACCCAAGCCCAAATTGGCACGACCGCAGAATCATCACCAACTAAATATTCATGAAAATCTGAAATACTCAAATAATCAATTTTTGTAGCAACACCTTCTGTATCAAATGCTAAAAAGTTTAATAAATAATGTTGTCCATCAGCCGTTTCAATCGTAAATTCTTTCGGTTTTTCACCAACAAAGAAGTCCTCAATGACAACTTTTTCACCATTTAGTAAATATACTTCCAAATTATTATTAACTTTTATTGCCTTAGCAATATTATTTTTCTCAATATTTACTTTATAAACTGAGTGATGGCTATTAACTACATCTTGAGTTAATACTTTTGCCGTTCCTTTTTCGTAAATTGTGATATTTGTCATAATAATTCCTTATTTTATACTTCACCCATCTACAAAAAGATAATTAAATGCGACAAATTTCACAAGTAGTTAATTTTAAAATAAAAAATTCACATATTTATAAAATCAGATATTTCATAAAAACCACTAATATATTTAAAACAACTCAAATAAATTAAATGTGCTTAACATCACACTATATTAAATTTTAAATAATTAAAATCCACTTTACCCATGTGTTTTAAATCATAAAATTTAGGTAAATTAAATTATTTTTTTATTTAAATAATAAAATATGATTATTATTAATATTTTGAATTTATAAATATTATCTAAACAAACTAAGTCTTTAGGCAATGACAGATTAAGCCGAACCTCCATTCTGTCTAATTTTTAATCTGCATAAAAAACCATCTAGAACTTATGGGTATTATTTAAACTAAAAAATCACAATTGTTTATTTTTAAAGCAAATGTGTATCTAAATAATAAACCCCATGAATAAGACATCATCAGTTATGCTCATGCCTTAATTCTTCTCTATAAACAAAAAACCAAAAAAAAAGGCGAAGCATTTGCCTCACCTTTTTCTATTCAACCAAATCCACTTATACAGTGAAATCATCACCCAAATACACTTCTCGTACTGTTTCATTGGCTAAGACTTCTTCAGGTGTACCTTCAGCAATCACAGCGCCTTCACTGACAATATATGCGTGCTCACAAATTGCAAGAGTTTCACGTACATTATGGTCTGTAATGAGAACACCGATACCACGCCCTTTGAGCTGACGAATAATATCCTTAATATCTCCGACAGAGATCGGATCAACCCCTGCAAAGGGTTCATCCAAAAGCATAAATTTCGGATCAGCTGCCAAAGCTCGTGCAATTTCAGCACGACGTCGCTCACCACCAGAAACACTCATGCCTAAAGAGTCTTTAATATGCGAGATTTTAAAATCTTCCAAAAGCTCTTTAAGGCGTTGTTGACGCTGTTGTTTATCTAAGTCTTTACGTGTTTCAAGAATTGCCATGATATTTTCAGCAATGGTCAACTTTCTAAAAATTGAGGCTTCTTGTGGTAAATAACCAATCCCTTTCCGCGCACGCTGATGCATCGCCAAGTCTGAAATATCTTCATCATCTAAATGAATTTCACCCTTATCCATGCGAACCAAACCAACCACCATATAAAAGCTGGTGGTTTTACCCGCACCATTTGGCCCAAGTAGTCCTACAATCTGTCCACTTTGCATTGTAAAAGAAACATCTTTCACTACCCAGCGCTTACTATACACTTTAGCTAGGTGTTTGATACACAATGTCTGTACTTGATTCTCAGCTTGCATTAATCACGCACCCCAGGGAATGACTTGGTACTGTTTGGCGGAATAATGATTTGCACACGACCTTTTGGTGATCCTGTTTCATTTGAACTACCAGAAGCCTCAATATCACCTTTATTCATACTATAGCGTAAAGTATTACTACGAATACTCGCGCCATTTTGATAAAGATAAGCATTACCCACCAAGTTCAAAATACCTGTTTCAGCATTGTAAATAATTTTCTGCGCTTCACCACGGGCAATACCTTTCGCAGTATCCACTTGTTGCTGAAATTTCGCAGGTGAACCCGTTGCCGTAATCGTACTAATCTGTTTATTTTTATTGAGCTGAGCAACAATTGAAGCCGCTTGTAACTTCATTGTCCCTTGTTCAATAATCACATTACCTGAATAAGTCGTTACACCAGTACGTTCATTATACGTTGCTTTATCTGCAACCAATGAAATCGGTTGGTTACGGTCTGATGGTAGCGCAAATGACGCCACTGAAAAACACATCAAACCAACACTACAAATTGCTTTTTTTAGGAAAGAGTTTTGAATCGAAAATGGCTTAATTAGGTACATACTTTCCTCGAATATGTGCAAACTCATATTGACCTTGATTTAAATCCGCTTTTAAACCTTGGCTGATAAACTCTGCATCTGGTGCATTAACAGTCACTTGGTGATTTGTTTCAAACAAACGTTGCTTAGGATAACCCGTCAACTCATCTGTGAGAAATACCATCGTTCCGCCATCACCAATTTTAGTCGCTTTAACATCACCTGTTAAAATAACCTTTTCATTATCATTAAAGCCTCTTGCTTCTTTTGCAAAAAAAGTTGAATCAACTTGATTGTTTTGAAACATAGATGCATTTAAATTACTGAGTTGCGAAGTTTTTCTTTGTAAATCCTGTTCCAAATGATCAACATGCGCTCGCACATGCAAGTTACCTTTTTCATCAGTTTGAACCAATTGGATACCTTCAGCAGAATATTTCATGCTTTGAGATGAATCTACATCCAACTTTTTGCCGCTTCCGCTGTAATAGTAATAGCCACCACCGATTGCCGCAATGGCAACAGCTGTGACATATAAAACCTTAGTATCCATAAATTACATTCAACATTTGATCATTTGAATAAGCTATTAATGCGGTATAGCTGTATATTTTTCAAGTAGTTCTTGGTAAGTGCCTTTTGCCATCAGTAACATATCGCAAACTTCACGTACTGCACCACGCCCACCCATTGCTTGAGTGACTAAATCCGCACGTTTACGTACTTCCACATGTCCATTCGGCACTGTTACTTTCATTCCAGCAATTGCAAATGCAGAAAGATCAGGCCAGTCATCACCCATATACAAACAATCTTCTGGGTCTAAACCAAATTGCGCACATGCTTCACGTAGCGCAACACCTTTATCTTCACGACCTTGAAAAACTAAATCGACACCTAAGTCAGCCATACGTTTTTCAACAATATTGCTTTTACGACCTGTGATGATGATGACTTTGATGCCAGATTTTTGCACCAACTTCATGCCTAAACCATCACGAATATCGAATGATTTAATTTCATCACCGGTATTGGTCAAAGTTACAAAACCATCACTTAAAATACCATCTACATCTAAAACCAATGCTTCAATATGACGCGCTTGTTCCAGTAAAACATAAGAAGCCATTGATTAATTTACTCCAGCTTGAATCAGGTCATGCATACTAATGACAC
The DNA here is from genome assembly GCF_004209355.1 of Acinetobacter sp. WCHAc060025. NCBI lineage: Bacteria > Pseudomonadati > Pseudomonadota > Gammaproteobacteria > Moraxellales > Moraxellaceae > Acinetobacter > Acinetobacter sp. WCHAc060025. Next base: position 4,465 of record NZ_SGSX01000016.1, read on the forward strand.
CAATCACTTTATTGGCATCATCTACAACTATAAATTGGTTAATTTTTTTGTCATTCATTTTCTCTAAAGCCTCAACTGCACGTGCTTCTTTAGAAATAGTTGAAGGATTTTTTACCATCACTTCCGACACAGCTTGATTGACATCAAAACATTGTTGTTTATCAATCAAACGACGTAAATCACCGTCGGTGAAAATGCCCAATAATGTTTCATTTTCATCCACAATCGTGGTCAAACCTAAGCGTTTGTTTGAAATTTCGTACAATACTTTATTCATCGGTGTATCAGGATGTACTTTTGGCAAATCATTTCCTGTATGCATCAAATGTTTTACATGCAACAACAATCGTTTACCCAAAGCACCCGCAGGATGTGACATTGCAAAATCGTCAGCAGTAAAACCACGTGCATCTAATAATGCCACCGCCAAAGCATCACCCAACGCTAAAGTCGCCGTTGTACTCGACGTTGGGGCTAATCCCAAAGGACACGCTTCTTTGATATTTCCGAGTGTCAATGCAACATCTGCATTTTGTGGCATTGGGCCTTTGTCATCACCACTAATCGTGATCAAAGGCACTTCTAAATGTTTAATCAGTGGCATCAGCATCATAATTTCATCACTCTTTCCAGAGTTTGAAATTGCGATCAGCACATCACCTTTGACTAACATTCCCAAGTCACCATGCCCTGCTTCGCCAGGGTGCATAAAGAATGATGGTGTACCTGTTGATGCAAAAGTTGCTGCCATTTTGCGTCCGATATGTCCCGACTTGCCCATACCTGTAATTACAAGGCGACCTTTGCACTGCAAAATGATTTGGCATGCACGATCAAAACGCTCGTCAATCTGGGTTGCGAGAATTTCTAAAGCTTGTTCTTCAATGCGCAACGTTTCCAAAGCTACTTTTTGGAAATCAACATGATTCGGCAGATTTTCAGGATTCAAAATGGACTAACCTTAACTCTAAGCAGAGTTTTGAATATCGAATGGAATATTCTTCATATTTTAGCATAGCAATACAATAGACTGCTTTGTTAAATGTTTAAGTTTTCATGAATTGTACAGAATTTCTATCTTGATGGAGAAATTACAAATTAGATCTAGTCCTGTGAATTTCAAAAACAATACCTGCTTGGCTTCAAAAATTAAAAGCGATAAATACCTTTGTTACAGAAATCAAATACGTTTGAAATATAAAACATTCGAAAACCCATCTTTATTTTGATTTTAACTTTATGAATAAAAATGCTTAGGTTAAGATAAACCCCCCTTATATAGAAGCACTTAGAAGACCTATGCAACCATTCGTTCTTTATAATTCAGAACAACGTAAAAAAGTTGAATTTGTTCCACGTAAAGAAGGACATATCGACATGTATGTGTGTGGTATGACGGTCTATGACTACTGTCATATTGGGCATGCACGTACTGTGGTTGCATTTGACTACATCAACCGTTTCCTTCGTAGTCAAGGTTGGAAAGTTAAATACGTTCGCAATATCACAGATATAGACGACAAAATCATTAAACGTGCCAATGAAAATGGTGAAACGATTTCTCAGCTGACTGAGCGCTTCATCGACGCAATGAATGAAGATTTTGCCAAATTAGGTTGTATCCCACCTGATGAAGCACCTCGCGCAACTGATTATATTGATCAAATGCAAAGCATGATTGGCGATTTGGTGAATAAAGGCACGGCGTATCCATCTGAAAATGGTGATGTCTATTTTGAAGTTGAAAAATTTGCAAAATATGGTCGTCTTTCAGGTCGTAAACTTGAAGATATGCAAGCGGGTGCATCGGAACGTGTCGATGTAGAAGTTGAGAAAAAACATCCATTTGACTTCGTACTGTGGAAACATGCCAAAGAAAATGAACCTGCATGGGCTTCACCTTGGGGCAATGGTCGTCCAGGTTGGCATATTGAATGTTCTGCGATGTCGACATGCTGCTTAGGTAATCATTTTGATATTCACGGTGGTGGTGCAGACTTAACATTTCCACATCATGAAAATGAAATTGCACAATCGGAAGCTTCGACTGGCGAACAATATGTAAATTATTGGATGCATGCTGGTTTCATCAATGTCGATGGTGAGAAAATGTCTAAATCTTTAGGCAATTTCTTTACTATTCGCGATGTAATTGAGAAATTCCATCCTGAAGTAGTGCGCTATTTTATTGTTTCTTCACACTATCGTAGCCCAGTGAATTACTCGGATGTTGCATTAAAAGAAGCGAAGAATACCCTTTCTCGTTTTTATAATTCTTTTAAAACCTATCAACAAGCCTATGGTGAAAAAACCGTTGAAACTTTAGATAGCGATTTGATTGAACGTTTTAACAATGCAATGTGTGATGATTTCAATACACCTGAAGCCATTGCTGTGTTATTTGAAGTGAATAAAGAACTCAATCGTGCGGTTAAAGAAGAAAATGCTGAGCAATCTGCAATTTATTATTCTACTTTGCGCCACATGACCAATATTTTAGGTTTAGTACAACATGATGTTGAAGACTTCTTAAAATCTGATATTGGACAAGAAGCTTTAGGCTTATCTGAAGAACAAATTGCGGATTTGATCCAACAACGTGTTGATGCGAAAAAAGGCAAAGACTTCGCCAAAGCCGATGAAATTCGTCAGTCTTTGCTTGATCAAGGTGTGGTTTTGGAAGATACCCGTCAAGGTACGATTTGGCGTCGTGACTAATCTTGGTTATCAATTTTTATAGAATGATAAAAAACCTGCTAATTTTGCAGGTTTTTTTATGCTAAATATGACTTAACAATCACTTATACATTCAGTTTTATAAATAAACTCTAATTTTACTTTCCATCCATAATTAAATGATGGCGTTTTAATAATGTACGCACCATATTACGAGTAATACCGAGTTTCTCTGCCGTTTTTACTTGATTATAATATGTCGCAGCATAAGCCGAAGTAATCGTTAAACGCTCAATATGATCCCAAACATCTTGCTGTACTTGCTCATCTTTAAAAATTTTAGACAATGCCAAAGCGATCACTTCTAAGGAGGAAGGTACTTCACTTAATTCATTTTGATTAAATTGTTGATGATCATTAGGTGAATGAGACTTCTGAGCAACTTGAGAAAATGTACTTTGAGAAAGCTTTATCTGAGAAACATGGGCAACCTGTTCCATCTTCAATTTTAGATGTTCTACTTGAATAACACCTTCATCGGACATTAACACAGCATAATGTATCACATTTTCTAATTCTCGAATATTGCCATGCCACTTATATTCCAATAATGCAGCAAGTGCGATGGGTTCAATATCAAAATGATGTTCGATCTTATATTTATGTTGATACACTGCAATAAAGTGCTTTACCAAAGGTAAAATATCACCTTTTCGTTCTCTCAAGGGTTTTAAATCAACTGTAGCGATATTTATTCTAAATAATAAATCTTGTCTAAAACTCGAAACTTGCACAGCCTGGTTTAAATCAATATTGGTGGCTGAAATAATTCTAACATTAATTGGAATCGGATGACGCGCACCAACACGTGTCACTTCTTTTTCTTGCAAAACTCTTAGTAATTTTACTTGTAAATTTAAAGGTAAATCCCCAATTTCATCTAAAAATAAAGTTCCACCATCTGCAACCTCAAACCAACCTTTACGCTGTCCAACTGCACCAGTAAATGAACCTGCTTCATGCCCAAACAATTCACTTTCTGCCAATTGCTCATTGATCGCACCACAATTGACAGATACAAAAGCCCCTTTACGACCACTCAAAGTATGAATATGTCGTGCAACCAATTCTTTACCTGTGCCTGTTTCACCGTAAATCAAAATCGGCGCTTCACTTGGTGCAAGTCGTTCAATTATTTTTAATAAATGTTTAGAGATCGGATCATGAAATACAAATGCTTTGGCACGTACACTCGACACTTGAGGGTGCTCACGCTCAAATGTAAATACACGCTCTGAAGATTTTATATTCATTGAAACCAACCTATTTTTTGAATTTTTTCGTTGGTTTAAGCATAGTACAGCTTTATTCACTACTTTATATAAATATCATGCTTCAATATTCATTATTTTCTTATACATAAAATGAGAATTTATTATATAAATTATTTTAAAATTTAAAAAACAAGATGTTGAATTTCATTTATCGCTAATCTCAACATTTTTCATCCATTCAAATCAAAAATACTTTTAAAAGATAAAGCAAAATCCTTTTGCTTATCTATCTATTTTATAAAATACCCTTGCGATCAACTCGCATTGACATCACTTCATTAGAATACTTTTAACAAACGAAGATTAATTCGATTATCCTCTTTAAACCCATTTTCTACATCAAAATCACGACCATAATTTAAAATCACATTGGTCGTACTGGTTGGAGAATATGCTGTACCTACCCAAAATTTGCTTTGTTTATAGCTGTCCGTCGTTTGACCTCTCAGTTTGGTATCCCCTGCATCAAGATAAGATAATCCTGCTCGTAAATCCCATTGATCATTTAAAAAATAGCGAGTGTTAGTTTGTAACTGATAACCCACATCTTGTTTTAATTTACCACCACCTGCAATATCATCATTTGCACCATAAAAAATAACATCAGCAGCGACATCCCATGCGATTTTGGGAGTAATTCGTGTACTGTATTCGGCTTGAACATCTAATTTATAACGATTTTCACCAATATTTAATGCATCATTTTTTGAATAATCCCCTGTTGGTAAATATAAATAAGGCGTGATTCCAAAATAACTTTTACTTTCAGCATCATTGAGTAACCATACAGGTGCAGCAACAATGATATCGCCTAAGCCACTTGCATCACCTAAGCTTGAAATATCCCCCTTTCCTTCTAGTTTTCCAAAAGGAATCAGCACTTGGGGGGCAACACGAAAACCTGCAATATCGGTATAGTGTACAAATCGTGCGATGCCAATATTGGATTCTAATTTGAGATGACCAGCCTGTTTATCGCTGCCAACATAACTAGAGTCACGTGTGGCATGTTGTAAATATAACAGTGCCAAACTCGTTCCTGCAGGCGCAACATCATAATCCCCTGCATCCACATCTACAGCTTTTGCCTGCACAGCAAGTAATGTTAAAAGTGCCGTTGTTAATATTTTTATTTGATTGTTCATCAAAAGATTCCTCGAAAATAATCGTATCAATAAAGCGTGTATAAAATTCACCTCTGTAGTAACGCAATCTTCATGCCAAATATTAAATTATTGATTTTTAATATTTTTATTTATATGTGATTATTTTCAAACATGCTAGCTTTGCATATTTCCAACGATTTGTTGCTTTTCAAACAGTTAAGTTTCCCATCATTTTGATGAGCAATAAAAAAACTCGCATCAGAATGCGAGTTTCTAAATAAATCTAGACTTTAGTGATTTAAGAAGCTTTTTGTCCAAAATATACTTGTTGAATTACACCACTTTCATAAAGTTGTTTGGTATGACCTGAAGTCTGCACATGACCATTTTCGATCAAGTATGCAAAATCGGTGAAGTCCTGTGCCAAACGAATATTTTGCTCTGCCACTAAAAAACTCATCCCTTCATGTTGTTTTAAATGCTGAATTAACGTAAAAATTTCAGAACTAATCTTGGGTGCTAAACCCATCGATGGCTCATCCAACAACACCAGTTTAGGCTGTGTCATCAAAGCCCGCCCTATTGCCAACATTTGCTGTTCACCACCAGAGGTATAGCCTGCAAATGTGGCTTTTTTATCCGCCAATCTTGGAAAATAATGATAGATTTTTTCCAATGCAGTTTTTAATTTGGCGTTAGAAAGATGCCGTACAAAAGCGCCCGTTTTTAGATTTTCCTCCACTGTAAGGTTAGCAAAACAATGCCTTCCTTCAAGCACTTGAACTAAACCATCCTGCACCAATTGGCTTGGATTCGACTGTAAAATAGATTGCCCTTGATAGAAAATATCTCCTTGTAAAATAGCCCCATTCTCACTCGCCAATAACTGAGAAATCGCCTTTAAGGTTGTACTTTTTCCTGCACCATTCGCCCCAAGCAAAGCCACGATTGCACCTTGAGGTACAGCCAAACTCACTTGCTTGAGTGCTAAAATGCTCTGATCATAAATCACTTCAATATTTTGCACATCAAGCAAATTTGTCATGACTCTACTCCTAGCTTTCTGTTGAACAATCACGGATTTTGATATTTTGTTCTTTGGCATATTTTTGTGAAGACTCTTCAATAATTGGACGCAGCAATGCACGATCTGCTTGTACCCAATCACTAATGAGATTCCACTTTTGTCCATCCCATTGCTGAAAACGTACTGCACCACCACCCTCATGATCTGAACAAGACAGTTTTAAAGGTTGCACTAAACCGACTGCACCTAACGCTTTTAAACGCACATCATCAATATTTAAATTTTCAAAGCCCCAACGTACCTCTTCTCCTGTTAAAGGTCTTTGACCAAATTTAGCTTGAGCCACACGAACTGCCTCAACATTTAAAATCCCATTCACCACACCCAAGTTATAATTCACTGTACCAAAACGATTAATATCTTTTAGATCTGACTGACCTTTATCAACAACATAGGTTTTAATATCTTGTAATACTGGGAAATTCGTACCTGATGGGTGTGTCGTAATTGCGGTATAACCTTTGGCTGCATCACCCGCAGGTGCCGCATCTTCTTCAGAATTACTCCAAATATTCCCAATGATTTTATTCACTGGATAACCCACTTTTTGTGCGGTTTTTAACGCCACAGGATTCATCACACCAAAGCCACGTAAAATCACCCAATCAGGTTGTAATCTACGGATATTTAACCATTGTGATTGTTGTTCGTTGCCTGGATGAGGTACTTCGATATGCGTCACTTCAAAATTGTATTTTTTGGCTAATATATCTAAAACAGGAATAGTTTCTTTGCCATAAGGCGATCCATGATAAAGCACGGCGATTTTTTTACCTTTCAGATGATCTAAGCCGCCACTTTGCTGTCCGAGATAGTTAATAATCGCGGATACTTCACTATATGGATTGAGTTGTAATGGAAAAGCATAGGGAAAAACACGTCCATCAGTTGAGTCTGTACGACCATGATTAATGGTGATCAATGGTAATTTATCCTTAGTTGAACGCTCTAAAGTTGCATAGGCAATCCCCACAGAAAGTGGATTGGTTGCTGCAGCAGGCGCACCATTTAAGCCATTTTTCATACGCTCATAACATTCAACACCTTTTTCAACTACATATTCTGTTTCACATTCTGACCAGACCAATTTCACCCCATTGACACCGCCTTTGGCATTGATCAACTTTAAATAATCAATAAAACCACCAAAAAAGCCTGTTCCAGCGGCAGCATATGCACCCACACGATAACTTTGTAGTGGGAAATATTGTGCCTTACTGTCTGAGAGCTGCACTGTAGATGTACTAGCTTCAGATGAAGAAGTCTGATTTGTCGTAGATATTGCTGTATTCACATTTGGCTTTTTTTGAATGGTAAAAAATACAATTGCTGCAAGTGCAATTGCGATCAACACCAGCCAAAACCACAAGTTTTTTATTAATTTCATGTATTGCTCTCGTTTTAAATAAATTTTTAATGTCTTAGTCTTAATAGCGCAACGGCCACTTACGCAAACGTTGCGCAAAATTGCTGAATAAGCGGATTAAACCTTCAGGTTCTTTAATGAGGAAGAAAATAATCAACATGCCAAAGATGATTTTTTGCAAATTTTGTAATAATGCTTGATCAATTGCCTGACCAAAAATAAGACTCGCTGACAAACTGAGTAAAATAGGTAACAGCACAATAAATGCAGCCCCGATAAAGCTACCAGCAAGACTGCCTAAGCCACCAATAATGATGATGAAAAGAATTTGAAATGATCGTGTCAGGTCTAAACCATTGGCTTCAATGGTACCCAAATATGCAAATGCCCACAGCGCACCTGCCACCCCCAAATAAAAGGAACTAATCGCAAATGCCAATAACTTGGTTTTACCGACATTGATCCCTAAACTCACCGCAGCGGTTTCCATATCTCTTACTGCACGAAACTCACGACCAAATTGGCTATTTAAAAAATTGCGTGCCAGTACAGTTAAAACCACCACGATACTTAAAGTCAGTAAATAATGCCCGACTGCACTGTCTAAAGAGATTCCAAAAATATGCAAAGGTGGTGCTGTAATCACACCTGAGGCATTGTGGTTGGTAAACCAACCATATTGGGTAAATAACCACGGCACAAAAAACTGTGCTGCCAAAGTTGAAACAATTAAGTAAAAACCTTTAATTCTAAGACTAGGTAAACCAACAATGACTCCAAATATGGCAGAAATAAATCCACCTAAAAAGATACTCAGTAATAAAGGTAACTGCGGGATTCTTAACTCTAAGTTGTAGGTTGCAAAAGCACCTACAGCCATAAATGCGGCTGAGCCTAAAGACAACTGCCCTGCATAACCTGTTAAAATATTTAAACCTAAGCCTGCCAAAGCCAGAACTAAAAAAGGCACTAAAATGGCATTAAAAACATAATCAGAACCTACAAAAGGCACAAATAAAAATAGGATTGCCAATAAAAATGCAAAAATAATTCGATGCTCTTTTATTTTAAATAAACGCTTTTCATCTTGATAACGCTGTGGAAATTGTCTTGCTTGATCAAAAATAAACATTGGCTAAACCCTCGCAACCTGTTGCTGTCCAAATAAACCATGTGGACGGAACAACAAAAATAAAATTGCAAGTACATAGGGAAACCAATTTTCGATCCCTGATCCAATAATGCCTCCTAAATAAATTTCTGCTAATTTTTCTGAAGCACCAATGATCAACCCACCCAGTATCGCACCCGAAATCGAACTAAATCCACCGATAATCAATACAGGCAAAGCTTTCAATACCACCAAAGATAAAGAGAACTGCACACCTAAACGTGCGCCCCACAACAAACCTGCCACGAGTGCCACAAAACCTGCCACCGCCCAAACCATAATCCAAATCGTATTTAATTTAATCCCAACTGACTGAGCTGCAAGTGGATCATCTGCAACTGCTCTTAACGACAAACCAAAGCGAGTTTTACTAAATAGCAGTGATAAGATGATCACCAAACTACCTGCAACCAAAGTGGCAAATAAATCAAACTTACTGATCAAAATCCCATAAAAATTGATTGGGCTATCGCTGATTCCCAAATCCAAACCATGAACCTGTGTTCCCCACAAAGTTTGTGCCAAACCCTCAATGATATAACTCAAACCCAACGTCGCCATAAACAAAGTCATGACGGAACGATTCACCAAATGCCTTAATACCAAAGCATCAATCAATAACACCATGATAAAAATAATGAATAAAGTAACTGCAAATGCAACAATAAACGGCACACCACGTTCAACTAAATTTACAAAGGTCAAAGCTGAAAATAGAACCATCGCACCTTGTGCAAAGTTAAAAACACCTGAAGCACGGTAGATCAATACAAAGCCGATGGCGACTAAGGAATACATCACACCTGACAGCGTTCCACCCAACAAAACTTCTAAAAAAAATGACATAAATTCCTCTCTATTTTTACTTTTTATTCAACCAATGCTCGAACTGAAGTGCCCAGATAAGCATCTAAAACTTCAGGATGTGCTTTAATGCCTTCTGGTGTGCCATCAGCAATTTTTTTCCCATAATCCAAAACTGCCACATGATCAGAAATCTCTAAAACAATGCCAATGTCATGTTCGATCATGATGATGGTGATGCCTAAATTTTGATTAATTTTTTGGATAAAGTGAGCAATTTGTTGTTTTTCTTGTGAATTCATTCCTGCCATAGGTTCGTCTAACAACAAGAGCTTTGGTTCTGCTGCCAAAGCTCGTGCCAACTCCACCCGCTTTTGGATACCATATGACAAGGTACTGACTTGTGTTTCACGATAGGCTTGTAAATTTAACAGCTTGATGATTTCTTCTACTTTTAAACGTTGAAAATCATCATCTTTACGATAAGACGGTAAATTTAAAAAAGTACTCCACCATGCACTGTGCTGATGTAAAATTCGCCCTGTTAAAATATTATCCAGTACAGACATCTGCTTAAATAAGGCGAGATTTTGAAAAGTTCGGGCAATCCCTAAGGGTGCTGACTGATTCGCACGATAATGCTCAAGCAATTGACCTTGATAAAAAATTTCACCGCTTTGAGCTTGATAAATACCATTAATAATATTTATTGCTGTACTTTTACCTGCACCATTTGGACCAATTAAAGAAAAAATTTCGCCTTTACGGACTTGAAAATTTAAATCTTTTAATACGTGACTTTGCGCAAATGACAAATTGATATGTTTAAGTTCTAAGATAATATTCGATGTGTGTTGTTGTCCCATGCTCCACCCCATCATTGAAAAACATAGTGTTGTGCAGCTAAGTTGTCTTCGGCTAGAAGAGTCCAACGTGTCCGCTCATCCCAAAATTGCAATTCAATACCCAATATTTGAAAAAAAGCTTGGCTTTTCTCTGACAATGCCTCACCCACGATCAAAGCAGTTTTTAATTGACTTAATCCCAATTCAGCCAAAATGCTGTGTTTGAAAAGTTTAAAAATAGCTTTCTGACTAAAAGTAGGCAGATTACCCTTTTGTCGTTGTTCGATATAACGCTCTAAAGCTTGTCTAAAGACGGTATTTTTTTCAGGTAATTTCAGCAGAATATGATCATACAAACGCTCATAGCTCAATTTTGTTCCTAGCACCAAAGTCGGTGCAATCATCTGACGATCTTGGTCACGTGTTGCTAAACTTTCAGGAATATTTAAGGTAAAACCTGCCACAAGCCACGTTGACCATAGATAACGAATATGCCCAACACTGCTAAAACTACGAGAGATAAAAGCTTCTTCTGTGTGATCTATATGATTTACATTGATAATATTTTGTGCTTCTTGAATCAGATAACGATGACTCAAATCTGAAATCAGTTTTACGCCATGCTCTTTTTTTTCAAAAATAAAGGCAGCGTAACTATCATCAAAACTTAAATGTTCAAAAATAATCGGAGCTTCGTGTGGCACATCAGCGAGCGCAATAATTCTGGCATTTTTTTGATTTTTATCATCATTCTGCTGTTTTAGTGCAGGCTCTATATAATAAATCTGTGTGTCTTGAGTAAAGTGCGGTGCTAATTTTTCAGCATGTTCCAAGCGATCAACAACAATAAATCTTGCAGCAAAAAAACTGTCTTTTTCATGAAAATTTTCTACCAAGTCATCCGACCAATCTTGATGAAAAAATTGTATCGAAGCTCCCAACGCCTGTACTGCAAAAGACAATGCCGCTTGCTCAGGATGAGGGCTACTCAAAATCAGCAGACGATCAACCCTTGAAAAATGTTGTGCGTGTAAAAATGCTGCATAATGCTGACTTTTATTCAGTAAAGTTGACCACGAATATTCTCGCCACAAACCCAATGATTTATGTCGAATAGCAATCGCCTGTGGATTTAACTTCGCATGATGAAGCAAATGTTCAATTAAATGCGTTGTTGAATGTTGTGCCATAAAAAATTACCTGAATTTTTAAAACTGATACATGATCAATTTCAAATAAAATATTCAGATAGATTTCAATTATCGTGCCAAGAAAAAATAACTTTTAAATTCAATTTCTTATATTTCAACTAATACATATTGTTTATTTTTCGACATCGCATGAGCAACATATTGTTGATTTTTTAACTGACTCACTTGCTCGTTGAAGTTATCGCTTTAAACAAAAAACCGAGCTATCAAAATAACTCGGTTGAAATATTCATGCCCAAATACACCATTGACAATCTGTGTATAAAGCTTTGAAAAACTGTCGATTAACCAACTTTTTTCATACTACCCGTTTCTTCGAACTGTGCATGCCAAGCCAATGCTTCACGCAATACATGTGGCGTTTGACCACCCAATGCACATGCACGATTAAAATAGCTCAACAAATCAGCTTTATAACTTGGATGCGCACATTTCTCGATAATTTTTAAAGCACGCTCACGTGGCGCAAGACCACGTAAATCCGCCAAGCCCTGCTCTGTGACTAAAACATCAATATCATGTTCAGCATGATCACAATGGCTCACCATTGGTACTACAGACGAAATTGCGCCACCTTTGGCAATGGATTTGGTCACAAAAATTGCTAAGTGTGCATGACGAGTAAAGTCACCTGAACCACCAATGCCATTCATCATTTTCGTACCCGTCACATGGGTGGAATTAACATTGCCATAAATGTCGAACTCAAGTGCCGTGTTAATAGCAATGATGCCTAAACGACGAATAATTTCAGGATTATTTGAAAGCTCCTGCGGACGCATGACAATTTTGTCTTTATATTGTTCAAAATTATTCATTACACGTTTGGCGCAATCATCTGACAAGGTCATTGAACTGCCCGAAGCAAACTTCATTTTGCCTGAATCAATCAATTGGAAAGTACAATCCTGTAAAACCTCAGAATACATTTCTAGATCATGAAAATCAGAATGCTCAAAACCTGCAAAAACAGCATTGGCAATTGAACCCACGCCTGACTGTAGTGGTCCTAAATTCTCAGGTAAACGCCCTACAGCGACTTCATTTTCAAAGAAGCGAACTAAATGTTTTGCAATCGCAAGGGTTTCATCATCTGCCTCATCCATTTTAAATGAAGTATCAGGCAAATCATTAATCACAATCGCAGAAATTTTGCTTGGGTCTACCTGAATACCAGTCGTACCAATACGATCACCGACCGCGGTTAATGGAATCGGATCACGGTTTGGACGTGCCTTGGGCACATAAATATCATGCACACCTTCAAGAACAGGGCTGATGGTATTGTCAATTTCAACAATGACGTGATCTGCCATCTCAACAAAGTTTGCAGAGTTGCCACATGAACCTGTCGGGATGATTTGCCCATCTTCGGTAATTGCAGTCGCAGCGATCACCGCGACATTAATTTTAGGAAGGTTTTTATGGCGAATATTATCGGCAAGTTCTGACAAATGCTGATCGATATACATTACCTCACCATTGTTAATGGCTTTACGTAAAGTCGGATCAGCTTGATAAGGATAACGACGCTCCAAAGCATGCGCATCACTCAAACGACCATCAATGCGATTGCCCAAACTCGCACCTGTTGCCAAAGTAATTTTCATCGGATGATTCTGTGCATAATCCGCCAAAGCCAAAGGAACAGTTTTCGCTTCCCCTGCACCACCAAAACCACTCATCCCCACGACATCACCGTCTTGAATGAGTTCAATTGCCTTTTCTACAGACATAACTTTGTCGTGCAAAGCCGCACAGCGAATACGCTCTAAACCGTTAATCATTTCAAAAATCTCAAAAATACAGCTTAAAATAGCTAAAAAATAAAAATACAGCATGCAACCATCCAACACCCTTGCGTACAAGGATGTTGGTCAATCTTGAGTAATTAAATTTTAAAATTTAAGGGATTGAAAAATTAAATCAGTTCAATCGCTATTGCAGTCGCTTCACCACCACCGATACACAATGCAGCTATGCCTTTTTTACCGCCTGTGCGTTTTAAAGCATGAATCAACGTCACGATAATACGAGAGCCTGATGAACCGAGTGGATGACCGAGCGCACATGCACCACCATTGATATTGACTTTTTCACGGTCTAAATTAAAACCATCAATCGCCAACATTGCGACCATTGCAAAGGCTTCATTCACTTCCCAAAGATCAACATCTTCAGCTTTCCAGCCTGTTTGCTTCAACACTTTATCAATTGCACCTAAAGGGGCAATGGTAAACTCAGATGGATGCTGTGAATTGGTTGCGTATGCCACAACTTTGGCTAATGGTTTTAAGCCACGTTGATTGGCAATTTCTTCTGAAGTCACAACAAGTGCTGATGCACCATCTGAAATAGAACTGGCATTGGCAGCTGTGATTGTGCCGTCTTTTTTAAATGCAGGACGTAGAGTTGGAATCTTGTCTGCTTTGGCATTTAAAGGTTGTTCATCCTGTTCAACAACCACATCACCTTTACGCGATGATACGGTGACAGGCACGATTTCTGCTTTGAAATAACCATTATTGACTGCTTCAACAGCTTTGTTTAAAGAACTGATTGCATAAGCATCCTGCTGCTCACGGGTATAGCCTTTTTTATCGGCCATTTCCTGTGCAAGGATTCCCATCGACAAACCTGTTTCAGCATCTTCCAGACCTTCCTGAAACATGTGATCTGTTACTTTGCCATGTCCCATGCGGTAACCTGCACGTGCTTTATCGAGTAAATACGGTGCATTGGACATTGACTCCATACCACCTGCTACCACGATATTTGCAGAGCCTGCTTTGATTGCATCGGCTGCCTGCATCACTGCTTTCATACCCGAACCACAGATTTTATTGATCGTAGTTGCACCTGTGGTATCAGGCAAACCCGCCTGACGCATTGCCTGACGCGCAGGACCTTGCTTTAAACCCGCAGGAAGTACACAACCAAAAATTACTTCATCAATATCTGTCGGCTGTAAACCTGCACGGGCAACTGCTTGTTTAATTGCCACTGCACCCAGATCAGGTGCTGTACATGTCGATAATGCACCCTGAAAACCGCCCATTGCGGTACGAACTGCGTCTACGATTACAATCATTGTTATCTACCTGTTCCATCTATTTTCAATTTTGTTGTGAATTTTGAGTCAGCGGACTGACTTAGAATTTTCCATAATTCATCTTGAATCATGTTTGAATAAATTTCTGTAAACACTGATGAATGCATTACATTGGTAATGATGTTCCCTCTCCTTTCAGGATGAGAAACATCGTTTCGCAAGAGGGAGAGGTATATTTATGTAAAATCCCCCTCATCCTAACCTTCTCCCTGAACCATATATGGCGCAAGAGAAGGAACTCTCATTACAAATTTTATAATCCACCCAGCACATACTTCAGCTAAAAACTCATCAAGCCTGCGCTGTAAAATAATCCTCAGACAATTGCATTACCAACTCCGCACCCGCCTGAATACGTTGCACACGCGCAGCAAGATCAGGAAGCACTTTCGCCACATAATACTGCGCCAAAACTAACTTATTCTGATAAAAACTTTCAGGTTTCGCCTGCGCTGCCTGCGCAATACGTGCAAACATATACGTGAAGCTCAACGAGCCAACAGCATGTAAATAATCTACTGCCACAGCATTCGAGAAATCAGGATTAGATTTCGCTTGTTCAATAATAAACTGCGTCAATACTTCAACCTGATGACACACATCTAGAGTTGCCGCTTTAATACTTAAAGCATCATCCATAGACGCTGCAAACTCACGGATCTCCGCAATATATTCCGCAATAAAAGCACCATTCGATTTAATGGTTTTACGACCAATCAGATCAATCGCTTGAACGCCATTGGTACCTTCGTAAATCTGTGAAATACGCAAGTCACGAATACACTGCTCCATGCCCCATTCACGAATATAACCGTGCCCACCGAAACACATTTGTGCTTCTAAAGCTGAATCCAACGCTTTATCCGTTAAATAAGCTTTGGCAATCGGTGTTAATAACGCGACACGATCATTAGCCTTACGCACCGCTTCAGCATCATTCGAGAACTTAGTAATATCCAATTGCTGACCGACATAGACGGCAAATGCTCGAGAAGCTTCATTATTGGCACGGACATTCAACAACATACGGCGCACATCACCATGTACTAGGATTGAGTCCGCAGGCTTTTCAGGAGATTTCACACCAGTAGCTGAACGACCTTGCAGGCGATCCGTCGCATATTGTGCTGCATTCTGGTACGCATATTCAGATGCGCCAATGCCCTGAATACCCATCGACAAACGTTCATAGTTCATCATGATAAACATCGCAGCCAGACCTTGATTTTCCTTACCAACAAGGAAACCTTTGGCTGCATCAAAATTCATCACACACGTCGCTGAACCTTTAATCCCCATCTTATGTTCAATCGAACCTGCGCCTAATGTATTACGCTCACCCAAAGAACCGTCGTCATTGACTAAAAACTTCGGCACAATAAATAGAGAAATACCACGTGAACCTGCAGGGGCATCAGGGGTTTTCGCTAAAACGAGGTGAATAATGTTTTCACACAGATCATGCTCACCACTGGTAATGAAAATCTTCGTTCCCGTGATGTTATAAGAACCATCTGCATTTGGTTCAGCTTTAGTTTTGATAATGCCCAAATCTGTACCTGAGTGCGGCTCAGTCAGACACATTGTTCCTGACCATTCACCTGTATAGAATTTTGGTAAATAGGTTGCCTTTTGTTCCTCTGATGCTGCCTGATCAATTGCCATACCTGCACCCACAGTCAAAAGTGGATACAGCATAAATGATGGATTGGTACTCCAGATCATTTCATCTGCCAATACAGTCAGCATTTTTGGCATGCCCTGACCGCCAAAATTCTCATTTGCCCCTAAACCAATCCAACCACCATCAGCAAACTGTTGAAATGCTTCTTTGAAACCTTTCGGTGTAGTCACCACACCTTGATTGAACTGCGCACCGCCTTCTTCATCCGCTGAACGGTTTAAATCTAGAATGACATTCTTCGAAAACTTCGCCATTTCTTCTAAAATTGCATTGGCTGTCGCCATATCCAGATGAGCTAAATTCTCAGTATTTTGCCAAAACTCATCAGCCTTAAATACATTATTAAGAATAAATTCCATGTCTTTAAGTGGCGCATTGTAAATCGGCATTTCGGCTTTCCTTGTTACTCAACTTTTCTTTTCTAGATCAACGAAAAGTGCTGTATAAATCACTCATTATTGAAATAAACACATATAAAAATTATCTATTTCAATCGCTTCTCACAAGAAACTATGTGAAAAGTCATTTATTTTTAAATCAAAATCAATGTATCTATTGGCTTTTTTGCTCTTTATTCAAAAAATAATACTGAAAAGCATTACATATTCATCAACACTATTTATATCAATAATTTGAACAAATACATCCAAACCAAGATTAAACACAACTTTAACTTAGAATTTATTTATTCAAAAAATATACACATAACCCAATAATTATAAGGTTAATGTAAGATTTTCAAATTTTTAAAATATGCGAAAAACAATAAATCAAATTCAAATAAAATGGAAACATATTTACATAAAATGATCTCACAGGTTCATTTTCATTGACAATAAAAAATCAACAGATTCATTTTTTGTAAAACGTTAAATTATTGGATAAGTATTTTTATTTTGAAACATTTTCTTATGGGTCATTGACTATAGTTTGATTGAAACAAATAAATAGCTGATATACTCTAAGCCAGTGCTTTCAATGGTTTGGAACAATAGGATGAGTTCAGTTCGCCAACAAAATTTTCTACTACGTAAAGAGAAAATTTTAGCCATGGCAGAGACATTATTACTAGATAATAATCAGGATATTACGTTAAGTGAGCTTGCCGCTGAACTTGATATTGCCAAAGGGACAATCTATAAACATTTTAAAAGCAAAAATCAGCTTTATCTTGAATTGATTATTTTGAATGAAAAAAGACTTTTAGATATTTCAAAAGCTTATCATCACGACATCAAAATTTATGTATCACAATACATGCTCTACAACATGCTCAATTCGAATCGAACTATTTTATTGCATGTCATAGAAGAACGTTTAACCAATAATGAGCGTAAACTCAAAGACTTATTCGAAGAACTATATACTATCCGTGAACAACGTATTTTGGAACTTAAAGACTTATTTGGTGCACATCTGAAATCGCTGAATAGTATTATGTCGATTCGTGATTATTTATCTTATATTTGGACGATCACTTACGGCGCATCATTACTACTCAATTCAACTCATTATCAAAAGTCCATCGGTTCACGTGAACGCTTAATTAAACTTTATGTTAATCAAGCACTCATGACACCAGACAAGTTGACTGAAGCTGAATTACAAGCGGAATAAGTTCAGATCAACAATGATTTAATATTTGTTTTGAATAATTTCAGACAACCAAAGTTCTAGATTATTTTCAACAGGATGTTGTAAACACTCGATAATTTTAATTTTGAGCTGTTGCTTTTGTAATGGTGATAGCTTTTCAAAATCAAAGTATAACTGTTTGAAAAAATGATAAATTCCATGAAATTGAAAAAAATTTGGTGACTCTAGAAGATGTAAATAAATCTGAAAAATTTCGTTTGGGAATTTTTTTAGTTCCAATACATATTCTTCAATTTCATGGGCATATTGCTTACAGACTTTGCCATCTACATTTATTTCTGAATCAAGATCTTGTCTAATTTTTTGAACATTAAACATCATTCATCCGAATTAACCATCAGTGATTATTCTGCTTCATGTGTATTCAATAGCTGACTCGGTAAAGGCATTGAATTGACCTGACTGAAAATTTCATAACACATATGTCTTAACCATTGATGACTGGTCTTATGATGGCAAGACATGTGCCAATACTGTTTGATTGAATAAGTTGGGAATGAAATCGGTGCAGGAAGAATCTGTAGATTGCCACGTGAAAGTAACACTTCACTCAAATAGTACGGCACTGTTGCAATCGAATCAGTGTCTTGAACCACCAATCCAACACCCAAATAACTCGGGATGCGCATCAAAACATTACGTTTTAAATCTAAATTTAACAACTCATTGGCAATATGGTAATGCCCTACGCCTGCATCAATATCAATGTGAGATTCATTTAAATATTGCTCAACCGAAATACTGTGATTATTTAAACGTGGATGATCTTTAGAAGCGATCACCACATAAAACTGTTCAAACAATTTTTGTTGATAAAAACCATTTTCCAACTGCGGTAAAAAACCAATCGCCAGATCAATTTCACCATTTGCCATTTGATAACTGGTTTCAGAAGTGATCGCACGGACATTGAGTTTTACATGCGGTGCATGTTCTTTTAAATATTGAGAAATTTTCGGTAGTAAGACCAGATGCGAAACATCCGTCATTGCCACAGTAAATTGTTGTTGTGATGCGGTTTGATCAAAATCCACACTGAAATTATTGATAATTTCGACTTTGCTTAAAGCTTCACTGACCAGCGGATAAAGCTGTTTGGATAATTCGGTTGGCACCATTTCATTGCCAATACGTAAAAATAACGGATCGTTATAGTGTGAACGAATTTTATTGAGAATATTACTGACAGTAGGCTGACTCATCGCCAAATGATCTGCGGCGACGGAAACGCTTTTAAATTTATAGATATAGTAAAAAATACTGAGTAACTTACAATCCAACTCAAACACGAAATAACATCTCACACATTTTTTGTATTCAAGTGATTATCTTCCACTTTTTTTGAATTTTTTCCAATGCCTAAATGCACCGATTTTAAACAAATAAACCAATATCAGATGTAATTTTTTTCAATTCAAATTCCCTCTTTCCTCATCGCTAGAGAATCGCAAAGAAAAGAGGGACTATAATTTATTTCATTCCGAACTATTCTTTAACAAACAGATCCACCATTAACTGCTCTTCGGATTCTGCATAACGATATTCTGAGAAATCGGTTACACCTGACTCACGTAAAATCTCTTCATCAATGATTAGACGTCCTGTAATCGCACGTTTCTGACTTGTTAAAATTTCATAAGCCGCATCTGCCATGATATTCGGCTTACGTGCCTGATTAAACAATTGTTTTCCACCCAATGAAAACTCAATCGCTGCTGTCGCAATAATCGTTCTTGGCCACAAAGAATTAACACTCACACCATAATTCGAAAATTCTTGATTCATTCCGATCGTCAACATACTCATGCCATATTTGGTAATGGTGTATGGTGCATAACTCGCAAACCACTTTTC
Source organism: Acinetobacter sp. WCHAc060025 (assembly GCF_004209355.1). Classification (NCBI taxonomy): domain Bacteria; kingdom Pseudomonadati; phylum Pseudomonadota; class Gammaproteobacteria; order Moraxellales; family Moraxellaceae; genus Acinetobacter; species Acinetobacter sp. WCHAc060025. Next base: position 24,371 of record NZ_SGSX01000016.1, read on the forward strand.
ATCTAAATTCAAAGGAGGAGAAAGGCTGAGAATATGAGGATTTTCACTATTCTTTAAATATGGTAAAGCCGCTTGGCTACACACCAACACCGCACGAGTATTGATCTGATACATCAAATCAAAACGATTAGGATCAAGCAATTCCACACCCGACAGTTTAATTGCGCCTGCGTTATTAATGAGAATATCTATGCCACCGAAATGCTCTGCGGCTTGCTTCATGGCGATTGCAACAGCGTCTTGGTCACGTACATCCAGTTGAATCGCTAAAGCTTGTCCGCCCGCCTCTTCGACCTCTTTGGCAACGGTATAAATTGAACCACCAAGCTTGGGATGTTCTTCAGCTGACTTTGCCGCAATGACAATATTTGCACCATCTTTAGCTGCTTTTAATGCAATTTCACGTCCGATACCACGACTTGCACCCGTGATAAATAGTGTTTTTCCCTTTAATGACATACTGTCCTCTTTAATTTTTTGTTTTCACCGTCCTAATCTACTCTAACTTTGTTTTAAGCTCATAGTACAAAATGTGCCAATTTATATACTCATGAGTACATTAATTAAAAATAAAATTCATTTGCATAGAAAACAAAAACTTGCCGAAGCAAGTTTTTGTAACTTTCAGTGAAATAATGTATGGATGAACACAGTTACTTTCATTTAATAGCCATCAATTTTCTTAAAAACCTATCTCAATCCAAAATCAAGCTGCACCGACTTTAGGGCTTGCCCCAATTTGCCAAACAAAAGGTAAAGGTTCACGATTGACTTCCCAATCACCAATAACTTTCTCTTTATAAATAAGTGGATTATGCGAAGAAACAACTCGTGCATTACGCCAAAAGCGATCAAGCTGTTTTGCTGTTGTACTTGCCGAAGCACCCAATGAATTAAACAATTGACTAGTCAAATCCAATACCAATTCAGAAATAACCACCTGCCCTTGAGAAGACTCAAGCTCTGCATCATTATTGGCTTGAATATTTTTAACTTCAGACTCACCAAAATGGCTAATATAAGCACGTTGTAACGCTTCAGCTGTACGAATAGTAATACTTTCACTTGCATAAGCCCGTGAAGATGCTTTACCAATCACTTGTAAAATTTGTGGATCATTACGTACCAAATCAGCATTACCATGACTGAAAATACGATCACGCTTTTGCACTTCATGCACAAATGTTGCAACGGCTGCATGTGCAATACCCGCCAAAGTTGCTAAATGAAACACTTGGTAAAATGCAGTTTGATATTTAAAACGCTGATCAAAAGGTAAAATATGATCACGTTCGATAGCAACATCGTTCAATGTTAATGTGCCACTACCCGTGGTTCTTTGACCAAAACCATCCCAATCATCTAGAACTTCCACGCCTGAAGCATGACGTGAAATCGCAGCAATCACATGCTGATCAGTCGTTTCATCATAGGCGAATAAATCCACCCAATCGGCAAAGATTGTCCCTGTTGAATAATATTTTTTACCATTCACCAAGAGTTGATTATTCTTTTGCGTCACACGAGTAATAACATCACCGATTTTCACCTGACCAATTTCAGTCCACGCATTGCCTGCTAAGTCACCTTGAACAAAGCGCTTAAACCAGAGTTCTTGGCTTTCAAATTTATGCGCATTTAAACGATCTTCAACGAATGCAAAATGCCCACGCAAAGCCTGAACAATATTTGAATCTGCCTTAGCAAGCTCAATCAGTAATTGAAATAATTGAGGGATTGAAACACCATCACCTCCAAACTTCACAGGTACACGTAACGCGCCAAATCCTGCTTGCTTAAGCAAATTGATTTGCTCATAAGGTAAGATTCGATTTTTTTCACGCTCTACGACACCCTCTGCAATTTTTTCAAAGATTGGACGATACTTCGCAGCAACTTTTTCATAATCCGCAGAGACTGATAAATCTTCTAAAAAACGATTCTGAATATCTAAATTACCCATTTTAAAACTCCTCTTTTTAATTATTTATTATTCTTCTTAGCTCCACGCATGACGTGGCAAATGAACGTTATTTAAATAATAATTACCCACCAAGTTGAATTTCCAACGCACAGGATCATGTAAAGTATGGGTGCGCGCATTACGCCAATGACGGTCTAAATTCAGCTCGGATAAAGTTGAACGTGTCCCTGATAATTCAAACAGTTTATTTGATGCAAGTAATGCAATTTCAGTGGTCAAAACTTTTGCTTCAGCAGTCAGTAATGCCGCTTCATTCGCCGTTTCTTCGGTTGGATCTTGAATTGCACGGTCAATTGCATCACCTGCTAAATCAAGCACAGCCTCTGCTGCACGTAATTTAATTTTTAACTCACCAATATTGGCAATGGTGTAAGGATCATCTGTTGCTTTCTCTAAACCTGAATCAATCCAAGGACGTGAGTGCAAACGGACATACTGAATGGTTTCTTCAATCGCACCACGTGCAATCCCCGCATCCACAGCGGCTTGAATAAATTGTGAAATTGCACCTGCCGCAGTTGGTCGCTCAAAAGCTTGATGAATTGGAACAATATATTTTTCATCAACTTGAACTTGTTTTAACAACACGGTACCACTTGCTGTAGTACGCTGACCGAAACCAGACCAATCATTGACAATTTCAAGCCCATTGGTTGTACGTGGTGTTAGTGCAACTACAGGTAAACCTTGCTCATTCACTGCAACAACAGGAACCCAATGCGCCAACAATGCACCTGTTGCAAAGAATTTTTGACCATTGATTTCATAACCTTGTGCCGTTTTATGGATCTTGGTTTCTAAATCCCCAACGGTTTTACTGCCTTTTTCTGAGAATGCATTCCCTAGACGGCGACCTTTTAGAATTTCTGAGAAGAAAAACTGTTGTTGTTCTGGGCTTGCATCTAAACGCAAATGTTCAATGAACGCCCAATGGTTTTGTGCAATTTGCCCCAATGAAGGATCTACACTTGAAATGGTTTTAACCACTTCTGCCAAAGTACGATATTTTACCCCTGCGCCACCAAATGCTTTAGGAATGTTAATGCCCCACAAGCCACTTTGTGAATATTGTTGAATTTCTTCAAGTGGTAAACGACGTTCATGGTCACGTTGAGAAGCTTCTTTGGCAAATTCTTTGGCTAAATTCTGTGCCACTTGAATGGCTTCTTCATCAGATTGAATCACATGCGCATCATGATTCAATTCGAAAAATTGTAAAGGTACAGCCGTCTGAGAAGAAAAATTATTTTGATTTAAATCAGTCATTACAAATACTCTTTTTTAAATAGGTATGAATTTAAACTAGCACTATTTTTTGATTATATTTATACAAATAAATGCTTTTATTATTCAGGTTGAATTTATAAATTTATCACAAAAAATGATAATTCATAAAAAACAAATAAAGCCTAAATAAAACAATGTTTATTTAGGCTTTTAATATATTTTAGATACAATCATTCTGAATAAGACGATTTAAATAATCATTAAAATGGTTAAATCTTAAATAACTTTATATATTAGACCTCTTGCGTAAATCAAAAAATAAGCAAACATTAAATCCAAATATTAATCTAAAAAGTATCAGGAGTTCCTTCTCCCTTTGGGATGAGGAGGTAACTCCGCAAGAGGATGAGGGGATTTTTTAAAGAGAACCTCTCCCTAACCCTCTCCTGCCAGGAGAGGGAACCTCCATTTTTGGCTCATTCACTTTGGAAATCACTTTCGCAAGAGGTCTATTAAACAGAAAATTCTATATAAAACGCTACATAACTAACTGGCTTCAGAAAATTTTCCTGAGTTCTCCTTATCATGAGGGTGACGGAACTGTGCACCACGGTGATATTCAGGTAAATGCGCCCCTGCACCAAACAACTTCTCTCGCAAAGTTCCCTCACGATACGCAGTTTGATAAACACCACGGCGTTGTAGCTCAGGTACGATATGCTCAACCACATCGATAAAACTTTGATGTGCAAGTATATAAGCTAGATTAAAACCATCGACATCGGTATCATCCACCCAATGTTGCAATTCATCTGCAACCGTCGAGGCTGAACCAACCAGTACTGGACCATTACCTCCAACACTGTTCCAATGTGCAATTTCTTCAATCGTCCACACCCGATTAGGGTCTGCATTGACATAAGCATCTAACATCGATTGAATCGCATTGGTTTTAATATATTCAACTTGATCATGCGGTTGATACTGTGAAAAATCCACACCTGACCATCCCGAAACCAAAGTCAATGCGCCATCATAACTCCCATAAGATTGATATTCTTTGAACTTTTCTTTTGCTTTTTGATCTGTGTCATCCGTCACAATAGATAATAAGGTATAAATTTTAACAGAATATGGATCACGTCCTTCTTCACGCAATTTTTGTCGAATACTCTGAACCACTTTCTTCGCAGCGACTTTTGAAGGTGGTGCAATAAAAATACATTCTGCATTTTGACTGGCGAACTGCTGCCCACGAGATGAAGCTCCAGCTTGATACAATACTGGAGTCCGTTGAGGTGAAGGCTCACAGATATGAATTCCAGGAACCTTAAAATATTTCCCTTCATGTTCAATAGGATGAACCTTACTATGATCTGCAAATATACCTGCTTGTTTATCTCTTAAAACTGCATCATTTTCCCATGAACCTTCCCATAATTTATATAAAACTTCTAAGTATTCATCAGCAATATCATAACGGTCATCATGATTGAGTTGCGTCTTTAGACCCAGATTCTTTGAACCACTTTCCAAATAAGACGTGACAATATTCCAACCGACTCGTCCTTTAGTCAAATGATCCAAAGTACTAATTCGACGAGCAAAAGGATAAGGATGTTCAAAAGAAATCGATGTCGTCACCCCGAAACCTAGATGCTTAGTCACGGCTGCCATCGCAGGGACAATTTGCAAAGGATCATTGACAGGTACTTGTACAGCACCTGTTAGCGCATGTTCAGCACTATGATGATAGACATCATAAATTCCAAGTACATCCGCAATAAAAATACCATCAAACAACCCTTTTTCTAAAATCTTGGCAAGATCTGTCCAATATTCAATATCTTTGTATTCTGTTGAACGATCGGCAGGATGTCGCCATAAACCAGGAGATTGATGAGCAATACAATTCATTTCAAAGGCATTAAAGCTAATCTTTTTAGTCATCTCTTTTCACGCGATAAATAATATTATCTTCATCCTAAGCTATTTAATGATGTTTCTTTATTCAAAATTATTTAAACATTATGAGTATTTTATTTATAATAAATTTTAAATTTATTATCTAGAATTAATATATGACTCAATACATGAATATGATTTTAATATTCAATGAAGTTTCAATTAAAACCAGTATTTGATTTGAATGATATGCTGATTAAATGCATTTTTAGAACAGATTGTTCTCAATTCGATACATGATTTCATCAACTATTTAACCTAATCATCGTTATACTTGATTGACATGATCCACGATAAATGAAGGAATAACATCCATGTCAGAACAAGAAAAAATAAGCAATCACGAAATCATTTATGCAATTCAACCCATCGAATTTCGACTAGATTTAAAAGATCCTTTCCTTTTTACAGCGCATCATATTGACCATTTCCCTATAGGCAATGAGCAAATGCAACCTGTCACGCCACCAACCGATGATAAACCTTATCGTATGTACTATAGCGAAACAGGAGTGCCAGGTTTTCCAGAACACCCACATACAGGTTTTGAAACCATTACCTTTGTTGAAAGTGGCTATGTTGATCATTTTGATTCTTTAGGCAATAGTGGTCGTTATGGTGCAGGCGATGTGCAATGGCTGAGTACAGGAAATGGTATTGAACACTGTGAAATGTTCCCACTTTTACATACAGATAAAGAAAATCCTTTTGAATTATTTCAAATTTGGTTCAACTCATCTCCGCAAGAGAAAACCGAAGATCCAGCGTATAAAATGATGTGGCGTGAACATATTCCGCATGTCATCGAAACAGATGCACAAGGTGTAAAGGCAGATATTCGTGTGGTATCTGGTGAGTTTAAATCTCAACAAGCTTTAGAACGACCTAAAAACTCTTGGGCACATGCCAAAGAGAATAAAGTGAATATTTTCATGATTCAGCTTGATCCACATGCTGAACTGACGATTCCTGCGACCACAGCGACATCCAACCGCTTTTGCTATTTTTATAATGGACCGACTTTAGAGATTGAATGTGAAACGATTCCATTTAAACACTTGGTTGAGTTGAAATCAGATGTGGATATTCATCTAAAAAATGGCGCAGAAATTGGACGAATCATGTGGCTGGAAGGTGAACCGATTGACGCACCTGTCGCAATGCGTGGACCATTCGTACTGAATTCTGATGAAGAGCTCAACACAGCATTTGCCCGCTATCGCCAAACACATTTTGGAAAATGGCCTTGGGAATCGACTGCACCAGTGTTTAAAAGAGATCAACCTCGCTTTGCAAGCTATAACAAAGGCGAAGAAGTTGAATACCCTGAAACAGCTTCATAACTAAATAACTGATGTTACTCAGAGAGTACATTATGGGACGCTTCTACATTTTTAATGTATGAGGGCTGATTACCATCAATGATTATTACAAAATTACTAGGGGCTGTGATTTCAAATCAGTGGTGCTATCGCGTTAGGCGACAGGGATGTCGCCGTTGGACATGAGGAGTATACTCCGAAGACAGGAGATCTTGCGAAGCCTCACTTCTCATATCCAACAAAGGATTTTGGTTACTTTGATCCTTCAAAGTGACAAACGCCTGCACAAAGTAATTCAAACTTTGCAAGGCAAATGAGGCTGTGCTAACTCAAGAATATTGTTAAATAGTAAAAATTTTGAGCACTCTCAGTTTTAGACGTAGTTTAAATGCGTAACATCTGTTAATAATCAGTCAGTCGATCAATTCTTTTATTTTGATTGAATCATTAACTTTTCATTTTATGCTCAAGCGTTCTAGAAGCTTTAAAGTCTTTATAGAAATATAAAATTAAACCAAAGATTAAAACCGCAGCACCGAAAAATACCGATACAGTCGGTTTTTCATTATTTAACATTGCTCCTAAAAACATCGCAATTATCGGAGTCATCACTGTGGTCAGTGATAGTGTCGTTGCTTTAATATTTTGTACCAATTTGAAATAGCAGAACATTGCCAATAAAGATGCCATAAACACCGTATACATCAATGCCAACAATGATTTTGTATTGGGAATATGGGTAGGAACATGTTGCCAAATAAAAGGGATAATACAAATTGCAAACAGTGTTGAAATGAGAATAGAACCCGTTGCCTGAGCCATTGGGACAACGTCTGCATTAACTTTTTTCACCCAAAAGATCGACAGTGCATAAGTAAACACACTCATCAACATCAGTGCAATCCCAATCGGATGTACATGCTGACTTGCACCACTACTGGTACAAATAATCGCTAAACCACATACTGCAACGAGCATTCCCAACCATTGAATGCCCAATAATCGTTGACCAAAACCAAAACGACCAATCAAACCCGCCATGATTGGTGCGAGTCCAAACATCAATGCGATCATGCCTGAACTCAAATAACTGGTTGCTGCATAAGTAAATATTTGCGAACCAATAAAACTAAAAGAACCTGCTAAATAACTGTGTAGCGCAATTTTATTGAGGGGAAGCTTTACTTGAAGAATCAGTAAAAGTAAACCTGCAAGCGGTAAGGCAATAAAGAATCGTAAAACCAATGCCCACATCATATGTAAATCAGACACACTCCAGACAATCGCTAAAGGTGTACTCGCCCAGATGAAGACCAATAAAATATAGGTCATCACAAGGTTAGATTTGGTGGGCATAATGTTTCCTAATCAGTCTGTCGAATAGATAGATTGTCGGTGAATCACTGACAACTCAAAGTTTGTGAGATATTCACAAGCTTTGTTTTCTATAATAAATATTGGATATGAAATTAAATTGAAAAACACATTGAAAATTTTTCTAAGATTCAATGCCGCTTTAATTGGGATTAATGCAAAAAATATTCACTTGTGAATAAGGTCGGTCGAAACAACACTGAAATTGATGCGGATTAAACAGCAGTTTTACGCTTTTGCTTTTGAATCGTTTGATCTAAGCTACTTGAAAACTCACGCTTATCACGTTCAGAAATGGGAGGTGGTCCCCCTGTTTGTACACCAGCACCACGTAGCGTATCCATAAAATCACGTAAATGTAAGCGTGCTTTGACATTAGCAGTTGTATACACCTCACCCCGCGGATGAATCGCCACACCACCCTTTTCAATTACTTGCGCTGCCAAAGGAATGTCTTGTGTCATGACAATATCATTTTCCTTCATACGGTCGATGATTTCTTTATCCGCTTGATCTGCGCCATGCATCACTTGAATCGAATTGATTCGTACTGAAGGCGTAATTCCGACAGATTGATTGGCAACAAAAGTGACTTCAAGTTGATAACGATCCGATGCTCGAATAATCACATCACGTAGAATTTTAGGTAATGCATCTGCATCGACCCAAAGTTTAAATGGTAGCACTACAGCTCTCGACATAAATCCATAAATTGATTCTAACAAAACCACCTAAGACTGTCTTTTCTATCTCGGATAATTTTTCGGAAATCGACTGAATTAATATCAATGGGTTGTAGAGGAATAGCATTAATTCTAAATAATCATTTCTAACTTTGCTCAAATTATACAAGTTTGAGTCATATTTATATTTAATCGCAAGTTTTTCTTATGATTTTACATTTCCAGACTTGAAATATGACAATCACCCTCGATTTAATAACATAAGCGAAGCATTGAATATTGCGAATATGAACAATCAAAACAGCCCTGAAACAATTATCATAGAAGATCAAAATTTTGGCAGCCACGTTGAACATTGGAATCTGTTAACGGAAGACCCGACCTTGGAAGTTCCAAAGTGGTTAGGTTTGGCGCTGAATGAACCTGTGATGCCCATGGGTTTATGTTCAAAAGAATGTGATATGGATGAATCAACTTGGTTGATTCAAGGTCCAAATGGTTCTGCAATTCAGCTTTGCCAAGTGATTGATGTTGAAAATAATAAGCCCAAAGCAGTTAAAACTGCATTTCCAAGTTTTGAAAGTCCTTATCAACTGAATGCTTCTATTGACCGTATTATCACTTGTAAAACCAATACTCAAGCTGTGCTCAGTTTAAAAGTGGGTAGCAACAGTGTCGTGTATGCTTTTGATAGCTTATATAGTGTCAATGGCCATCGCTATGATAAAAATCAGCAATATAAAGTACAACTCAATGCTTGGGCATACGAACTTGAAAAAGTTTCTGATCACGAGCAAATCATTGTCGATGACCCTGCATCAATCAAACACCACCGTGCGCTCAACGATATTCTTTCTCAAAATAACGGTGTTGCACCAGAGAATCTTCAAGAACTATTAGATGCTTGGGAGCCAAAGTCTGAAGATGACAAGGCTCCTGTCACTGTTGATTTTTCGAAAATGGTGGCTTACCTCTACGGCGAAACCCTTGGACAAGAAGATGAAGCGTGGTTCCAAGGCAAAGTGGTCGGCAAAACTCAAATGCAGTTTATGCAACAAGACTACGCCCTTTACGATGTCACTTTAATTCTTGAAGAAAACCAACCTGCAATTCTGGTTCGTATTGCCACCAAAGATGATGCCTATAAAAACTTTGAAATTGGACAATATATCCGTGGCAATATTTGGATTCAGGCAAATATCTATTCCATCGTATAAATTATTTATCCCAACAATTAAAGCATGCTCAAATCAGCATGCTTTTTTATGCCCAGTGCTTTATTACATACCTTGTAACATTTTTTTGATATTCAATTTTTTTAACTTATTTATTGTGTTTTGAATTCAAAATAGCAAGTTATCCACAATTTAAATTTAAAAATAGATAATCAGTTTATTTAAATAATTTTTAACTATAGGATTTAAAGTAATTAATTCAGTATATAGAGAACCACCCCCAGATTTAAAATCCATCATAATATAAATTCAAAAATGAATTTAAAAACAGCTCGTTATTGGTTATTTTTAAACCAATAAATATCATGTGCTTGACTGTCTTTTTACTCACCAAAATTCATAGATAAGATCATTTTTCTCAATATTGTCTAAAATAAAACCAACTTATCCACAATCCGCCCATAAAATCACATTTTTAAATTCATAATCAATTTAATTATTCGACTCTATTATAAGTTTTGATCGGACAATAATAATATTTAGCGCTTTATTTAACCGACCATCTATGTTAAAAATACGACGAACCAATAGGATTTAACAATAATTTAAAAATCTGGGCTCAGTGATGAAAATTATACCTGAACAATCAATTAGTCTGATTCATGAAAATAGCGGTTTTCGCTTACGCTTGGATAAAGGAGCTTGTTGCTTTTTTGTTCTGGGTATGTTTTTAGCTGCAGTGATTATTCATCTTTTAGGCATATTTCCGACTGCTTAATCTACTCATTTGAATAAAAAAATCCCTCAATATATGAGGGATTTTTTTATTCATGAATTATATTTCCCCTCCCCTTTTATCAATATTTTTAAATATTCAAAAAAGGAAGAGGAAATAAAAATCAATTAACCATGACGTTTTGCAAAGTCATCCATGAAGTTAACCAGTGCTTGTACACCTTCTAGTGGTACAGCATTGTAAATACTTGCACGCATACCACCTACTGAACGGTGACCTGCAAGATTCAACAAATGATTTTCTTCTGCTTCTTGCAAGAATAATTTATCTAAAGCTTCATCAGCCAAAGTAAATGGTACATTCATGATTGAACGGTTTTGCACTGCGATCGGGTTATTATAAAAATCGCTAGAATCAATATAACCATAAAGCAACTTAGATTTTTCTAGGTTGGTTTTGTGCATCGCTTCAACACCACCATGCTCAAGTAACCATTCAAACACTAAACCAGATAAATACCATGCATAAGTTGCAGGCGTATTGACCATAGAATCATTTTTGGCTTGTGAACCATATTTCAATAAGCTTGGAATTTCAGGTTTTGCTTGATCTAATAAGTCATCACGGACAATCACTAAAGTTAAGCCCGCAGGACCAATATTCTTTTGCGCACCTGCATAAATCAAACCGAATTTAGACACGTCTAATGGTGCAGATAAAATGCTTGATGAAAAATCAGAAACCAATGGTTTATCTGTTTCAGGGATATTGGCAAATTGAATACCGCCAATCGTTTCATTATCTGCATAATGCACATAAGCTGCATCATTCGATAAATTCCATTGGCTTTGCTCGGTAATGGCTAATTTACCATCAATTTTTGTACCTGCTTCGATGATATTAATATCACCATAGCGTTGCGCTTCTTTAGTCGCTTTTTCTGACCAAATCCCTGTATGGATATAATCCGCTTTCGGGTTTTTACCCAATAAGTTTAATGGGATCGCAGAAAACTGTAGTGAAGCACCGCCTTGTAAGAACAACACTTTGTAGTTCTCAGGAATGTTCATCAGTTTACGTAAGTCTGCTTCTGCTTTTTCAGCGACAGCCACATAGTCTTTGCTACGATGGCTCATTTCCATGATGGATAAGCCTTTACCACGCCAATCCAACAACTCAGCTTGAGCTTTTTCTAAAACGGCAGTAGGTAATGCAGCAGGACCAGCACAGAAATTGTACGCGCGCATGAGTTTTCCCTTTTTAAAGTGAAACGAATGAAATAGGCGCATTTAACCACAATTTGCCTGTTCTTGCAGTAGCTTTGTCAGTCAATCTTTCAATGTCTTTAAAGATTTAGAATTGATATTTCAATAAGAAATTTTTAATCCTGCTTATTTTTTGCAATGAAATAGGTGACTGCTTTGTATTTTGGTTTTTGTGTGCAATACATTGCTATACCATTTAGTGATTCTGCAATACGACAGCTCACATGATTTTCAATCGCAACTGGATAAATAAAATGTTCAAAATCAAAATTCGCAGATGCCCAATTTGCAATTGCTGTCACTGCTTCTTTGCCATAGCCTGCACCATGTCGATCTTCTCGAATCCAAATCCCTAGCTCAGGTGTTCGGGAATGAACATCATGAAAACCACCCAACCCTAAAAACTCCTCGCTTTCAGTATGGCGAATGACAAATACATACTCACTTCCTTCCGCAATGTGCTGAATCCATCCTTGCCAAATTCCATCATATACTTGGCGATTTTCAGGTGGTTCCCATGACATAAAACGTGTCAATGTTGGAGTAATACAAACATAACTTTCATCAGCGTCATGTGCAGTAAAAGGTTTTAATGTGATTCGAGATGATTGAATGACTATTTTTTCATGATCCATGTTTAATTCTACTTTGATTTATTCGACTTGTGATGATTTGCAAAATAAACAATTATTGTCCAAATATCATTTTATCTATTCGTTTGAACTTATTTGCAAATAGCTTAACTCACCATCTTTCGAGACAAATAATGGTAAATTTCCTGCAAGTGCATAAATGGATTGATTATTTTTAAGAAACTCTACAGTATTGTAAAAAAACAACCATCCAGTCTCAATATCACCTTCAATACCGTAAATCATGCAGTCTGTACCATTATATTGTGATATTTCACTCAATTTTTTATCGACTAAGCGTTTTGCTGTTTCAAAATCAATCATTCACATATCCCTGCTTAACGTGAAAAATAAGCTTTAGGACTTACTTTCCACATAACGTTTAAAATTACCCAAAATCGCCTGCCATCCTGCCTGCTGTTGTTCAAGTGGATATTGATTTTCAGGATCAAATGTAATCGCCATCAACACACCTTTATTTTGTTGTTGGAATAAAATTTCAGCAGCCCGATCACCAAAGGAATAGGCAATTTTTTCATGTGGAATAACCTCTGTATAGACTCCTGCAAAATCAAAACCCATACTGCCATCTTTGGCTTCCATTCGATTTGAAAATTGACCACCGACACGCAAATCATTCTGAGAATTAACCGTATGCCAATCAGGTGAAGCGGTATTCCATTGTTGAATATCTTGAGGATTGTTATACGCATTCCAAACTACATCGATTGGTGCATAAACCCATGATTGTACTTCGATTCGAGCCATTTTTATTCTCCTTATCTTTTAGCCTAAAACTTCATTTTTAACTTAGCCCTCATTTACTAAGGCATTCGATTATAGTAGTTAAAATGAAGATTATTTTTATGTATTTAACCAATTCAAACAACAAAATAATACAGTTCATTTTTTACATTTAAGTTATTTACTCTACATCTTTCCATGTAAACTAGTTTTAAATTTAGTCAGATGAAAATGATGATGCTGATCAAATCACACCATTTAAAAAAACAAAAAGTATTCTTTTCTGCACTGCAAAAGTCACACTATTCATGTGGCCTCATACTTCTTTGTTTAGCAGCACCACTCAGCCATGCTGAAAATATTAGCTATGCACAAGCCGAGCAATTTTTGCTTGAAAACTCATATACAACTCAGACCAATAATGCGCTAAACCAAGCTTCCAAACTGCAAGCTGAAGCCGTTAAAAATATTGGATTACCCCGCGTTGACCTGAATGTGCGTGCTTATAAATTTCATACTGAGACAGATATTCCATTAAACAGTGTAAAAAACAACTTAGAACATACCCTTTCTCAAGGCGTCAATGATCGTGTTGATCAATGGCAAACTGAGCAAAATATTCCTTCAGACATTACTGATCCATTAAAGCAAGGTTTAACTCAAGGCATTCATAGCGGTATTGGACTCATTCCAGATACGGCGAATGTGGTATTAGAAGATGAAGTGATTCGCCCCACTGTTTCAGTGATGATGCCTCTTTATACTGGTGGATTAACGACAACAACAAAACACATTGCCAATTTAAAAGCGGAACGCAGTCAAGTTGATGCCAAACAACAACAAGATATGCAACGCTTCGAAATCATTCAGGCATATTTCAATGTGCAATTACAACAACAACTTTTACAAGCAAGTCAAACAAACCTTTTAGCCATGCAACACCATTACGACAATGCACTTAAAATTGAGAAGCAAGGTTTTATTAGCAAGGGGCAACGCATGCAGTTTGAAGTTGCACGAAATAATGCCGAACGCACACAACAAAGTCATTTAGGTAATTTACATAGTGCACAATTTCAACTCAAAAATTTACTCAATAAACAAAATATTGAACAATTGACCACGCCACTTTTTGTCAATAAACAGCAAAGCCAATCGTTAAATCAATTGCTGGCATCTTATCCAGAAACCTCAAATCTTGTACGCAAAATGCACATGGACACCCAACTTGCTCAGCAAAATGTCAAAATGCAAAATGCAGCAAAAAAACCGACGCTGTTTGCTTTTGGTGAATATAGTTTAGATCAAGATCAAAATTGGATCGTGGGCGTTGCCGCGCGTTATAATTTATTTTCAGGCATTGATAAGAATAAAAATGTACAAGCTGCCAAATTACAACGTTATGCGACTGAACTTATGACTGCTCGAACACAACAGGAAATTGAGAATATTATTTATAAATCTTATAGTGAACTCAGCACGGCACAACAATCGAATCAACTCTTACAACAAAATGAACAAGCAGCATTAGAAAACTTACGCATTCAAAAATTGTCATTTAAAGAAGACATGGGCACTGCGACACAAGTCATTGATGCACAAAACCAATTAAGTTTGCTCAAAACGGAAAAAGCCATCAATGCTTATAAATATGTGATATCACTTGCAAGCTTATTACAAAGTCATGGCTCAATAGATCAATTTAAAAATTATGTAAATCAGTCGAATACTGATTATATTCGTTAAGTGGAGCACGACATGAATCAAAATGAAGTTGATCAAAACAACGAAAATCAAGATCAATCGACTCCCGATACAGATCAAACCACTGCAACGCAGAAAGATGCACAGCAAAGTAGCGACAATACTGAGCAGTCCAATCCATCATCAGAGCAACCTTCACCTGAATCTTCTTTATCAGAACAACTTCATTCTACAAAAAGCGATCATGTTCAAACTGCGGAACAAACAGCGCAACAACCCACAAAAAAGAAACTAATCATTGTTGTGGCTGCAATTGTACTGATTGCCCTACTCGGCTTCATTGCTTATGGTTTATGGAAAAGTTATCAACCTAAAACTGTCGATGTACAAGGTCGTGTTGAAGCTGAAACTTTACATGTCAGCACCAAAGTCCCGAGTCGCATCGAGGGTATTTTTGTCAGTGATGGACAAAAAATTGAAAAAGGTCAGCTTCTCGTCACATTAAGTAGTCCAGAAATAGATGCAAAGAAACAACAGGCACTTGCTAGCCTTCAATCTGCCCTTGCCTTACAATCCACCGCAGATCGTGGTTCACAACAAGAAAACATTGATAGCTTATACGCCAATTGGCAAAGTTTAAAAGCTCAACAAAATCTTGCAAATACCACCTATCAGCGTGGCGCTAATTTGTATGCCCAAGGGGTCATTTCCCGCCAACGCCGTGACGAAATGCATGCAGCCGCTCAATCTGCAACTCAAATGACAGAAGCGGCTTATCAACAATATGCACGTGCTAAACGCGGTAGCACAAATGAACAAAAATCGACTGCGGATGCGCAGGTTGAAATTGCCAAAGCAGCTGTCGCTGAAGCCAATGCCTTAGATGCCGAAACCAAACTCTTTTCTCCTGTTACAGGCACAGTCTCTAAAACCTATGGCAAACCTTCTGAATTAGTTGCTATGGGTGTGCCGATTGTCAGTATTATTCAAGATGAAGAAAAATGGGTGAACTTAAATGTTCGTGAAGACCAATATGCTCAGGTCTATCAAAGCAAGACGATTGATGGCTATATTCCTGCACTGAATAAGACAGTCGCATTTAATATTAAAAATATTGATGCCGAAGGTGAGTTTGCCACGATTAAAACCACACGCCAAACAGGTGGCTATGACATCCGAAGTTTTAAAGTCAAACTTACACCAAACCAACCACTTGCTGATTTAAAAGTCGGTATGAGTGTTATTTTTAAATTAAAAGAGAGCCAATAAACATGTGGGCAGGCATGTTTAGAGAACTTCGTTACCTAATTCAGCATAAGTGGGACTTATGCTTAGTCACACTTGCCCCACTTTTTGTCATCGTATTATTTGCTTGCATGTTTTATGAGGGTAAGGCTGAACATTTACCTATTGCAATTATTGATCAAGATCACAGCGAACTTAGCCATAAAATCGAGGAATATTTAAGTCATAACAGTGCAATTTCAATCCATACAATTACAGATAATCCGAATGAAGTTGAACGACTCATTAATCAAACTCAGGTTTGGGGCTACGTACACATTCCCAACGGTGCAGAACAGCGTCTAGTTCAAGCGCAGGATGCACAGATCAGTATTGCATTTAACCAATCTTATTTCAGTATTGGTAATACAATCTCATCTGCCATGTTAATGTCTTCCATAGAGGCCATCAGTGACTTTAGTAAAAATACATATTTAGCAAATAAAATACCTTATGTGGAGTTTCCTACAGCCAATGTAAAAATTTCTCCCTTATTCAATCCAAACCTCAGTTATGAACTTTATTTAGAACCGTTTTTAATTCCGGCAATTTTGCATCTACTCTTATGCTGTTGTGTAGCGTTCTCAGTGGGTCAAGAACTGAAATATAAAACCACTCATCAATGGGTCAATCAACAATCTGTTTTTAGCGCATTATTGGCTAAAAATTTAGTCTATGTGCTGATCTTCTGCTTTTGGACTTGGCTATGGATGTTTTGGTTGGTTGAAATACGTGGATGGTTTGTTGCAGGAAACCTCTGGATGATTCTGCTAGGACAATTTTTACTGTATTCGGCTTATGCATTCATCAGCAGTACAGCAGTACTAGCAACACAAAATCTGTCTAAAACCTTTGGCTTTATTGCGGTCTATGGGGGGTCATCTTTAAGTTTTGCAGGTGTTACACTTCCCCTAAATAATGCACCTATTTTTACAAAGTTTTGGGCAAATATTATCCCTTACACCCCCTATGCAAAATTACAAACTGAACAATGGGTGGTTGGCAGTCCGATCATGATTTCAATGATCCCTCTAGCTATATTAGTCGCTTATTGTGTTTTCTATTACTTCATTGCAAGTGTGCTTCTTAAGAAGAATCTAAAAGGAGCAGAACATGGCGCATAATCATCAAGAGCCTTTCTTTAAAGCACTTTTAAGAGGTTATCTGCAAACCTTTAAAAATATATTTAAAAACTCATCTATTTTTACCACGATGGTTTTATCCATTGTGCTCTATAGTTTTTTTTATCCAACCGCTTATAAAGCAGAAACAGCTGAAAATCTGCCGATAATTATTGTCGATGAAGAGCAAAGTTTTCTAAGCAACACGATTATCTCCCAAGTTGCCAAAAGTCCTAATGTCAAAATTGCAGAAGTTACTGGAAATTTTGAACATGCCAAACAAATGATTCAGCAGCAAAAAGCAGATGGAATTCTGTTACTACCTGAAAATTTAAGCAATAGTGTTATGCGTGGTGAAACTGGTGGTATTGGTTTATATCTCAGTAGTGCATATTTTCTAAAAACCAAAGAAATTGGAGTTGGACTTGGTACTGCTATCGAAAATACCATTGCAGAACAGATTCAAAAATTTGGCAAAGTGAGTCATTTCCATCCAGCGATTCCGATTCATCAAATCCCATTGTTTAACACATTATCAGGTTATGGAAGCTATATTTTCCCTGCGATTGCCCCACTCATCATTCACCAAACCATTGTTTTGGGACTCTGTATGCTGATTGCAGGTTATCGTGAGCAAAAATGGAGTGTAAAAGCCCCTGAGTTTTTTGGTATATATTTAGCAGCACTGAGCATAGGTTGTATGGGCTGTTTCTATCTATTTGGTTTTACCTTTTGGCTGAATGATTATCCACGTGGTGGGAACTTTTGGGGCATGCTCTTTGCTGTACCTATCTTTATCAGTTGCGTGATTGCTATGGCAATGCTTTTAGCTAGTTATCTTGATATTTCTGAACGTGCAGGTCATTTGATCGTGTTTACCTCTATTCCGCTGTTTTTGCTGTCTGGTGCAGCTTGGCCCTTACAAGCCATGCCGATGTGGATGCAACATTTTTCTAGTATTTTACCTTCCACACAAGGCATTAATTTATTTATTCAACTTAATCAAATGGGTGTACCAAGCTCTACCATAGTACCTAAATTGATTTATCTGGTTTGCTTAACATTTGTTTTAATGATTTGGGCATATTACAGATTGATTAATACTTATAAAAAATAAGCATCAATATTCCAACTATTATTTATATAATTAATTAAACTAAGCAATTCTATTGAATCATTAAATTAAACTGAATTATTTTTAAACAATCAAACACATTTTCGACAAAAATGTTAGTAATACGCACAAAAATAGCGTCAAAATAGACCATTTTCGAAATACTCTGAACATTCAGAATCTCCCAAATACAACTCCCACAGTACTTGTCGGGGGATTTTTTGCGTGTTTGTCATAGAGTTTTCCTTTTCGCCAAAATCTGAATTTTAAGGGCTCAGTATGAAGAAAATGAAAATTAGCCTCGCTTGGCAAATTGTTATTGCGCTCTTCTTAGGTATTCTTGTTGGTGCATTCCTGCACAACACTCCCGAACTTCGCAGTGATATTGTTGCGAATTTCTTACAACCATTAGGTAAGATTTTCATCAATCTTATTAAGATGATTGTCGTTCCGCTTGTGCTTTCCATGCTGATTTTAGGGATTGCCAATGCTGGAGATAGTAAAAGTGTCGGTAAACTGGGTTTTAAAACCATTGTTTATTTTGAAGTCATTACCACTGTTGCAATTATTGTCGGCTTAGTCGCTGCGAATGTGTTCCAGCCTGGTGCTGGTATTGATATGTCTACACTGACTACTTCTGATATTTCACAGTATCAGCAAACCACACAAGAAGTTAGCCAGCAATCCCATGGTTTGGTGAATACTGTTCTTTCACTAATTCCATCGAATATTTTTGCCGCCATGAATGATGGGCACATGTTGCCAATTATTTTCTTTGCTGTGATTTTCGGGATCGGTTTAGGTTCTCTTGCCAAAGAAACCAAACAGCCTTTAATTGACGTGTTAAAAGCTGTTTCTGAAACCATGTTCAAAGTCACTCACATGATCATGATGTTTGCGCCTTTTGGTGTATTCGGTTTGATCGCTGCGACTGTTGCTAACTTTGGTTTCAGCTCTCTGATTCCACTCGTTAAACTCGCTGCACTGGTTTATGGCGCAATCTTATTCTTTATCTTTATCGTATTAGGTTTTGTGGCTAAATTCTGTGGATTCAGTATTTTCACGCTGATCAAAATCTTAAAAGATGAATTAATCCTCGCCTACTCAACTGCAAGCTCTGAAACCGTTTTACCCCGTATGATGGAAAAAATGGAAGCTTATGGTGCACCGAAGTCAATTACTAGTTTTGTGGTACCGATTGGTTATTCGTTTAACTTAGATGGTTCTACACTCTATCAAAGTATTGCTGCGATCTTCATTGCACAGCTTTATGGTATTGACCTTTCTTTGACTCAACAAGTCGTACTTGTATTAACTTTGATGATTACCTCTAAAGGAATCGCAGGTGTACCTGGTGTGTCTTTTGTGGTGTTATTGGCAACTTTAGGCAGTGTGGGTATTCCGCTTGAAGGGCTTGCATTTATTGCAGGTATTGACCGTATCTTAGATATGGCGCGTACTGTGTTGAATGTGATTGGTAATGCACTTGCTGTTCTTGTGATTAGTAAATGGGAAGGCAAATTCGATACTGAAAAACAAAAATCTTATAACTTTGATGCAACCCATTAATTTTAAGATTTGAAATAAAAACCACCTTCGGGTGGTTTTTATTTTTCAGAACAGAACATTTCGATCGTATCTTGTAAAACTTTTTCAGTCTCATTCAAAGCTATGCTTGCTTTCTTGGGCAATAAAATCACCTTTATTTTATCATGATCTACATCAATCATACCTTGCGTCGCATAGCCTGCTTTAGCGACACAAATATTCCAATTATAATGTTGCATACCATGAAGCATTAAAAATTCGACCTTCCACTCTGCTTGTTTAGCAAAGTTTATCTTCCCCAAAGAATTGGTAAGTTTTTTGTCAAACTGCGCATCTATTTTTGCAGGATGCACCTCTGTCATTAATATAACTTTAGCCTTTTCAATTGGCTGATTGTGCTCATCAACCACTGTCACTTCAAGTTCTGGCTTTTGAGTTTTATAAATAGGATAACAACCACTTAAAAATAATACAGCAACCAAGCTTATTGTTGTTTTATACATTTCTACCCTGCGTAAACACATACTAATTTAGAGTTTCCTTGTGGCGTTTCCTCTAAAATACTTTCAATATTCCAGTCATTCCCCATGACTTTCCTTAGATGATAAGTCACAGTAGCAGGTTTTCCTTGAAAAACCAGATAATAAATCCCCGATTCCCCTTCTTCCGATTTGAAGCCTTGTAATGCAATTTTTATGACCTTACTTCCTAATGCATTAAAATTGACTGCAAAATCATGTTGCTCAATGTGTTTTGTTTTGTAATATTGATAGCCTTGAATACCTAAATATTTGTTTTTACCCAATTGAACAGTATGTCCTGCTTTATTCACTTTGATGCCTTTTTCATATTGATCATGAACATCATTCACTAAAGCAATCATTGGATTGGGCATTTCACAATTGATCGCTTGACGATTAATAAGACTGCTTATTTGAATGTCTTTGGCATGTAGAAGTTGGATACTTGTTAATGAAAATAAAGTTAAAATAATTTTAAGCATAGAAAATATGACCTTATTCTTATCAATTAAAAATAGCATTGCCCATAAAGTAAAAACCACATGAAAGTGGTTTTACTCAATTTTGTTGAGATTCTATATACAGTCTAATGTCATGCAATAAGATAAGCGATTAAAATAATAAAGACTTGCAAGCTCATCACTGTTCCAAACCACAACCAACCTTTTTGGCGTAACGCGACTCGATCTATACTTTGATAATTGACTGTTTTTATCATTTTAGCACCCTCATTCATTCTTCACTGAATTGCATAGATATGGAGCAAAAAATCTATCCTTATCTAAACAATTTAAATGAAGCAAAAAATAAACCAAGGTTTCAAATGTAACAATATTTATTCATTTTTTAAATTCCACGATGAAAAAAGAAAAACTGCCATAGTGCCTGCCAAGTTCACAGCTAATTCTGCATGTCTTGCAGATGGTTTAAAATTTTTCTTTCCTTGACCATGTGCATCCCCTACTTTATTTCTTAAAGCACCTAAACCTTCCACAACAGAATTACAACCACCTAGAATTTGTTTAAAAACTTTTTCTGTATGCTGCGATGGAGCAAGATTTAATTCATTACTAACTAAACGGTAAAGATGATTTATTTCAGGTGCATTACCATAATCAATTTGCATATCATCAAGGATATGTTTACATGTAGATTCTAATAGTGAACGAGCTATAGTAATTGCCCCCTCAGGATCAGAGTTCCTACGCTCTAGTGCTTTTTGCCATATCTGATGAATATAATCTGAACTAAGTTTATCTAAAGTACTTATTACCAGTTGATCCAGAGGAGTAGTATCTAAGTTTTCAAGCACATCAAATAGTTCATTAAATTCGTTATAAATTAGATTTTTACAATCTTGATAACTATTAAAATTATATTTTAAATACTCAGAAAATTGATCTAATGAACGTGAATTTTTTAGTATGCTAGGTATATATTGACTTAAGCTTTTAATTGCAATTATCTCATTACGCAGTTCTAAAAATGTGTCATTCGCTCCCTGATGATGTTCATCCATAGCACGAGCAATAAGAAGTTCTTGTATTGACAATACTTTTTCAATTAATTCACTCATATTTTTAAAACCATATTTCATATTAAATAGTTTAAGCTAATCACATACAAAAAAGCCCCTTTCGGGGCTTCTTCAAATCAATTGATAACTAAATCAATCAACCAATAAACTTACGTGCATTACGGAACATACGTAACCATGCACCATCTTCAGTCCATTCTTCAGGTTTCCACGAATGCTGAATCGCACGGAAGTTACGCTCAGGATGCGGCATCATAATCGTTGCACGACCATCTTTCGACGTCACACCAGAAATCGCTTCAGGCGAACCATTCGGGTTCATCGGATACTGTTGAGTTGCATTACCCTGACTGTCTACATAACGTAAGATCACCTGATTACCTGCATTCAACGATGCAAAGTTTTCAGCAGTCGTATCTGCACGACCTTCACCATGTGCCACAGCGATTGGTAAAATTGAACCTTCCATACCTTCTAAAAGAATAGATGGAGATTTTTCAACTTTAACGTTCACAACACGCGCTTCAAACATTTCAGAGGTATTGCGACGGAAACGAGGCCAGTTGTCTGCACCTGGAATCAGTGGAGCAAGCTGTGCAAGCATCTGACAACCATTACAGATACCGACAGAGAAAGTATTGTCACGGTTGAAGAATTTTTCAAACTGATCACGCAGTTTTGGATTGAACAAGACTGATTTAGCCCAACCTCCGCCTGCGCCCAATACGTCACCGTAAGAGAAACCACCACACGCCACTAAACCTTCAAAGTCGTCTAAATCAATACGACCTGAAAGTAAATCACTCATGTGAACATCGACAGTGTTGAAGCCAACTTTATCAAATGCCGCAGCCATTTCCACATGACCGTTTACGCCTTGTTCACGTAAAATCATCATGTTAGGACGACGCTCATTGATGTATGGCGCTTCTACAGGTTCATTCAAATCGAATGTTGGTAATGCAATAATACCTTTATGGTTTTTATCAGCAATCAATGAATATTCAGAATCAGCTGTTTCAACGTTATCACGTAAGCGCTGGATCTGATGAGAAACTTCAGTCCAAGCCTGTTGTAATTCAGCACGTTCAAGCACTAAACCATTCACAGATAACGTGTCTGAATCATTCACTGTACCAACAACGGCAATCGCATCTTTCAAGCTAGAAGCAGCAACTTCATCCGCCAATGTTGCCCAGTCTGCTTTCGAAATCTGCAATACTGCACCAATTTCTTCTGCAAATAAGCTTTCAGTCGATTGATTTTCAAGTGCTACACCTAAGCGTGAAGCAAACATCATTTCTACAACAGTTGCGAGTAAACCACCATCACCAATGTCATGGTACGCTTTGATCAAGCCACGGTTGTTCCAGTCCTGAACCAGTGCAAAGAATGCTTTGAAATCGTCAAAGCTGTCGACGTCAGGTGTCACAGAACCGATTGCTTTATAAACCTGGGCAAGGATCGAACCACCTAAACGGAACTGACCTTTAGACAAATCAATGCGAACCAGTACTGAATCTTCATTTTTCAGTTCAGGTGTCAATGTTTTACGCACATCTAAAACCGGTGCAAATGCAGTAATCACGCCAGACATTGGTGAAGTCACAGATTTGTCTTCGCCTTCGTCATTCCATGTCGTACGCATTGACAATGAGTCTTTACCGACTGGAATTGCGATACCGAGTGCAGGACACATTTCCATACCGATGGCTTTTACACCCTCGAATAATGCTTGGTCTTCACCTTTCTGACCCGCAGCCGCCATCCAGTTTGCAGACAGTTTAATGTCGCTGATCTGTTCGATGTTGGCACACATGATGTTAGAAATGGATTCAGCAACTGATAAACGAGCTGAAGCAGCAGGATTCAACAATGCAACAGGTGGACGTTCACCCATTGCCATTGCTTCGCCTGTATAGCCTTGTAAGCTTGTGGTTGTTACAGCAGCATCTGCCACTGGAACCTGCCAGCGCCCCACCATCTGATCACGTGCAACCATACCTGTGATTGAACGGTCACCGATGGTGATCAGGAATGATTTAGATGCAACAGTTGGATTTTTCAAGACACGGAAAATCGCATCTTTTAAATCAGTCACTTGAGCAGCAGTAAAATCATCGCCTTTACGTTCAATTGTTTCATATGAACGGCTCATACGTGGAGTACCGCCAAGCATCACCTGCATTGGCATATCCACAGCTTTGTTATCAAACAATGGATCGTTTACAGTCAACTGACGTGCTTCAGTTGCTTCACCAAGAACAGCAAATGGGCAACGTTCACGCGCACAGATGGATTCAAATAATTCTAAAGATTCTGGTTTGATCGCAAGTACATAACGTTCCTGTGCTTCGTTTGACCAGATCTCCATTGGAGACATACCAGGCTCTAAAGATGGAATCTTACGAAGATCAAGGATTGCGCCTAACTCGTGATCATTGACAAGTTCAGGCATTGCATTGGAAATACCGCCCGCGCCGACATCATGTACAGATACGATTGGGTTGAAATCTTCCATTCTCCAGCAAGCATCAATCACTTCCTGGCAACGACGCTCCATTTCTGGGTTTTCACGTTGAACTGAAGCAAAATCAAGGTTTTCACCGAGTTTACCACTGTCTACAGAAGACGCTGCGCCACCACCTAAACCGATGAGCATTGCAGGACCGCCCAAAACGATCAGTAAATCGCCCGGTTGAATCGCATCTTTTTCGACATGGTCAGGACGGATGTTACCGTAACCACCTGCAATCATGATCGGTTTATGGAAACCTTTCACATCACCATTGACATTCTGTTCAAATGTACGGAAATAACCATTCAACGCAGGGCGACCAAATTCGTTATTAAACGCTGCACCACCTAAAGGACCATCAATCATGATCTGTAAAGGTGAAGCCATACGTGATGGTTTGCCGTAGTTATCTTCCCAAGGCTGTTCAAAGCCCGGAATGTTCAAGTTAGAAACGGTAAAACCTGTTAAACCTGCTTTTGGTTTACCACCACGACCTGTTGCGCCTTCATCACGGATTTCACCGCCTGAACCTGTTGCAGCCCCTGCAAATGGTGCAATCGCTGTTGGATGGTTGTGGGTTTCCACTTTCATCAGGATGTGAGCGGCCTGGCTCTTGTATTTATAAACGTGGTGACCTGTCGCTTCGTCTTTTTTCGGATAGAAACGTTGAGTATCAAAGCCCACGATCACAGAAGCGTTGTCTTTATATGCTGACAATACGTCTGTTGGAGATTCTTTATAGGTATTTTTAATCATCTGGAACAATGACAATGGCTGAACTTCGCCATCAATAGTCCATTCAGAACCAAAGATTTTATGACGGCAATGTTCAGAGTTTGCCTGGGCAAACATCATCAGTTCGATGTCGTGTGGGTTACGACCCAGTTTATTGAATGCCGCAACTAAATAGTCAATTTCTTCATCAGACAGTGCAAAACCAAACTCAGAGTTTGCTTTCACAAGTGCATCTTTGCCCTGACCTAAAATATCAATTGAATTTAAAGGCTTTGGTGCAGTTTCAGAAAATAATGCCGCAGCTTCATCAATCTGATTGAAAACGCTTTCCGTCATACGGTCATGTAAAACCTGTTTAACTGCATCAGATACGTCAGAAATACCCTTTAAAGTAAACAAAACACCGCGTTCTAAGCGGTGTACAGGCGTATTACAGTTGGCAAAAATATCAGTTGCCTTAGATGACCACGGCGAAATTGTACCGACACGAGGTGTCACTAAAATCTGGACTTCGTCACTTGCAGTTTTGCGAACTTCAAACGATGCGCCATCGTTTAAAAGCTGTAAAGCAGATTGCTGTTGTTGCTCGTTGAGCGCTTGGTCGAAAAGGTAAACCCATTGGCTTTCTATTGATTGAACAGAACTTATTGACGCCAGGCGTGCTAATAGTTGTGTTTGCTTAAAAGAAGAGTGTGCAGGTGCACCGGCAACGATAAACATGCTGTTTTTGGCTCCACGGGCAGGTCTAGACAACCTACCGCAATGTGACTTGAAGAGAGCGCATATTCTACTGTGAAAGCAAGTTTTGAGCTAGTCATCTCTGACTTAAAAAATTAAGTTTTCTTCGTTTAAAATGCTCTATTTACTTTGACTTTCAAATTCAAACATGATTCGTAACAATTGATTTACTTGACTGAATAGCTGAATTCACCTGTCTGTGCGTTTTCTTTAGCAATGATGCCACTCTTTTTATAAAACACATCACCACAGGAAATATCTTCTTCTATTCCACCGTCAATACTAAATGAAAGCTGAACATTGACATGATGTAGATCAGGATGCTTAGTTGATGAATCTATAAAAAATGCATCTAAACTTTCCGTGTTGTAACAGACATACACTTTTTCAGCTTTGCCATTTTTATTCAGGTCAATACTGTATCGATGATCTTTATTTTGCATCAAACGATCAGGCTTGAGTGCAATAAAGTTAACTAAATCTCCCTCGCGACTGATGGCATAAGCGTATTTTTGAGTTTCAGTAGCGAAACCACTTTGACAATTTTTAACTACTTGCCCAAGTTTCACTTTTTCGACTTGAAGGTCTTCTATACTAAACTCAGATTTACCATTGAGTTCACTACTTGCTGAAATTGCCCAATAACTTTTCCCTTCTGCATGAGCATCATCCGTCCAAACACAATTTTTAGGGATAATCTGATCACCATCGGTTTGAAATGCAAAAGTCGCTATAGGCAAATCTAATGTTTCAGGTTTTGCAGGAATACTTTCTTCAATTTGAGAATGCTCTTTTTCAGCCTTGTTCTGTGTTTCAGCTTCTGACTTTGAATTAAGCTGTTTTTGCTCAGATTGACTACAAGCGGATAAAAGAAGTGCGCTCATCAATACTAATTTTTTAGTCATATTACCTTTTGAATTTTCAGTGTTTTACCAAAGTCTTGTTATATTCATATATTCCTGAATTTTCAACCATTGAAATTTTCCAATAATGTGGATTTTCTAAGTTATGAATCGGTTGATAAATAAAAATTCGATGACCATATTGATCCATAAAGCTATAATCTGCTGAGCCTAAGTAGTACATTGACTCCTGAGTATCTGGGATTCGTTCCCAACCATTTTCCTTTAACTTTGAAATATAAATTTCTTCAAATTGTTGCTGTTTTAACTCAATGTCAGATATTTCAAATTGAAACAGTTTATAAGGCATTTTCTGAGGTACCCATGAGATATCATCATATTTAAACGGTGCTAACTTTTCAGCAAAAATGAGTCGTGCTTGATCATTGAAATAACTAAAAATTTTCGGTGAATTGCGAAGTCGTTCCTCCACAGTCACATCTGCATATTTCAAACGAGTTTTAGGTTCAAACAGTGATAAAAACTGAATAAAACCATAGAGAAATAAACCGACAACAATCCAAATTCCATAAGCGAAGAAATGTGCTTTTATTTCTAACTTGTAATCAAATTTTTCTTCTTGATCTTGATTGTTATTTTCCTGCAAATTTTTCTCCAAGTTTACTTTTACATGGCTTTAATTTACTTTTGATTTTGTTAACGCCTACGTCTTTAGACTTTTTAAATCATCGTTTAACCTTATTTTTAAACTGCATATTAAAACTAATTGATTAATTAATAATCATAAATTTTCAAATACAATCATTATGATGACTTTTTCCTAACATTTCGACATACAATAAACCCTTAAAATATTTATGTGTTTTAATTAACCTTTAGAGCTTTGTTTATGTCAGACCATACATCATCCACTTTGGACGAAACTTCAACATTAACGCTTGAGCGTTGTACGACTTGCAAAGAACTTGTAAATGCAAACGAACTTGACCCAAATTATGATGGACCTTTAGCCACATATTCAGACCAAAGCTATTGTACTTTGAAATGTATGCTCGAATCTAAAACAGTCCAAACATCAATAAATGAATCATAAGCGACTGTTTTATTGTCAATAAGCAAGATTTAAACACCGATTGATTTAAATTTTGCTTATTATTTATTTTCAAATCTTCATTTTCAAAATTGAACCATCATTCCAAACACATGATTTAATTCGTCAACTTATGTCGCCCTACTCTAGTACATTCTCAATTAATTTGGCATGATGCAAATAAGTAATAGGTGAATAACGATAAATGATACAAATGCGTTGGTTAGAACTACTCTCCACAGTTCGCTTAGGTAGTAAAAAGCAAAGTACAGAACAGGCACGTAGCCCATTTCATAAAGATTATGACCGTATTATATTTTCACAAAGTTTTCGTCAACTGAATCGCAAAACGCAAGTTCATCCGCTCACACAACATGATGGTATTCACACCCGTTTAACCCATTCACTCGAAGTATCTTGTATTGGGCGTTCGCTCGGGATGCTTGCAGCCGAAAAAATCAAAGATGAACTCCCGATGTGGATTTCCCCTGCCGATGTTGGGGCAATTATTCAAGCCGCTTGTTTGGCGCATGATATTGGCAATCCACCCTTTGGACATGCAGGTGAATATGCGATTCGAGAATGGTTTGACGATGCCTCACATACAGACTTTTTAAAAGATCTCAGTTCAGAACAACAAGCCGATGTCCGCCAATTTGAAGGCAATGCGCAAGGTCTAAGACTACTCACCAAAATTGATTATCATCCCAATGATGGCGGAATGCGCCTTACTTACGCAACGTTAGGGGCTTACTTAAAGTACCCATGGTTATCAAAAACCATCGAATCCCAAGGTGATACGCCAGCAAGTAAACGTGCCAAGTTTGGTTGCTATCAAGCGGAAAAAGATATTCTTCGACAAATTGCCACTCAATTAGGGTTAATTCAGTTAGGCGAAGATCATTGGTGTCGTCACCCTTTGACTTATTTACTCGAAGCAGCAGATGATATTTGTTATGCGCTAATCGATCTTGAAGATGGCATTATTTTAAATATGCTGACTTATGAAGAAGTTGAACCGATTTTCCTAGATTTACTAGGTGATTTTGGTATTCCTGCTGAACTGAATATGCCTTATACCACGTGGCAACAAAAAATTGCGGCTTTGCGTGGGCGTGTAATGAAACGCCTTGTAGATGAGGTCACCACCGCATTTGCCAAACAGCATTTTCAAATTTTATCAGGTCAACTCAAAGGTTCGTTACTGCAATATTGCTCAGAAGATATTGAGATTGGTATCGATCGTGCGAAAAACCTAGCACGTGAAAAAATCTTTGAGCATCCGCAAAAGTCAGGTTTGGAAATTATCGCCCATCAAAGTTTACAACATATTTTAGATGCCTTTATTCCACTCACCACACCGAATAAAACCTTGAGTTTTAAAGATGGCCGATTAATGTCGATTCTAGAACGTTTTGGCGCACGTTTTAGTGATGATCATTATGACAATATTATGCAAGTTTTGGATATTGTCAGTAAATTTTCAGATCATCAGGCATATAACTTAGCCCAAGAATTACAGGGTAATAAGGTTGGTTTCTTTTAAAGCATTTGAAGAATGAAAGATTGGTAATTTTTCAAGCTTCGTTATACTCTCGGAACAATTTAAAATATCAACATCATGCCACTTAAATGTAAAGCATGTTGATTTAACTAGCTAAAAGTGAATAAATGCAATGATCGGATGTCTAATTGGTGAAGTCTTAGCTTTAGAAGCACCGACTGTACTTTTAAATGTAAATGGCGTGGGCTATGAAATTGACACCCCGCTTTCTACCTTTTGCCAACTGCAAAAAGGTCAAAAAGTTACACTTTGGACGCATTTAGCCGTTCGTGAAGATGCTCAACTTCTTTATGGTTTTTTAAATCAACAAGAAAAAATCATTTTCCGCACTTTGCTTAAAGTGAATGGTGTTGGTCCTAAAATGGCTTTAGGCATTCTTTCAACCTTAAGTGTGGAAATGTTGGTACATACTGTTGAAAATGGTGATGTAAAAACACTGGTTAAAGTTCCTGGTGTTGGTACAAAAACTGCTGAACGCTTGATGATTGAATTACGTGATCGTTTTAAAGCCTTCACAGTGGGTGGAACATCTTCAACATCAACCACAACACAAATTCAATTTACTGGAAATTCTGCGATTGCAGAAGCAGAAGCCGCATTGCAATCATTAGGTTATAAACCACAAGAAGCACAGAAATTGGTCAATGCAGCCAAAGGTGATTTCACTGAAGCAAGTGATATTATCCGTGCAGCACTTAAATCGATGAATAAATAAGATAGATCAAACATGCAAGACCGTTTAATCAGTGGTTCTGAAAAACCCGAAGATCATTTTGATCGTGCCATTCGCCCAACTTCACTGGATGACTACATTGGTCAGCCTGTGGTACGTGAGCAAATGGAAATCTTTATTGGTGCGGCACGAGGACGTGGTGAAGCACTCGACCACACTTTAATCTTTGGTCCACCAGGCTTAGGTAAAACGACGCTTGCGAATATCATCGCACGTGAAATGGGTGGCAATCTCAAATCCACGTCTGGTCCTGTACTGGAACGTGCAGGTGATTTGGCGGCAATGCTGACCAATCTTGAAGAAGGTGATGTACTCTTTATTGATGAAATTCATCGTCTTTCTCCTGTGATTGAAGAGATTCTCTACCCTGCAATGGAAGATTATCAACTCGATATTATGATTGGTGAAGGCCCTGCTGCTCGTTCGATCAAGTTGGATTTACCGCCATTTACACTGGTTGCCGCAACCACACGTGCGGGTCTACTCACCTCACCTTTGCGTGATCGTTTTGGGATCGTGCAACGTCTTGAATTTTATTCTGTAGAAGATTTAACCCATATTGTGACTCGTTCAGCCAATCTTATGGATGTACCAATTACCCATGAAGGTTCAGTTGAAGTTGCACGACGCTCACGTGGTACACCGCGTATTGCCAACCGCCTGTTACGACGTGTCCGTGACTATGCTCAAGTCAAAGGGACTGGTGAAGTCACCCAAGAAATGGCACAACGTGCTTTAGATATGTTGAATGTTGATAAAGATGGTCTGGACACGCTGGATCGTCGTTATTTATCCATGCTGTTGGAACGCTTCGATGGCGGTCCTGCGGGCGTAGAAGCTCTCGCTGCGGCAATGGCGGAAGATTCAGGCACTTTGGAAGATGTGATTGAACCGTATTTGATTCAGCAAGGTTACGCCATGCGTACCGCACGTGGTCGTATTGCCACCAATCAGGCTTATTTACAATTTGGAATGACACCACCTGAACCGAAAAATTAGTATCAAAGGGAGATTATTCTCCCTGATCTATCTCGACATTCAAATTCACGATTTAAAAAACTCAAAGATAATAAGATGAATGAAGCACAAATCATTAAAAAAATTGAATTAGATTATTTGGCACAATTTTCTGCTGATCTTATTAATCTCACGATCCCGCGTCATATTCCTTTAAATCAACTCAATCATGCGCAAATGAATTATCTAGAAGAATTGCTCAATATTGAAAATAACGTCCACCTTGATATTTTTGTGAAAAATATCAATACAAAAGAAATATTTGAAATTGAAATACAGGATTTTGAGAAAATAACGCGATCTGCCTCAAACTATATCATTGAAAATATTAAATTTAACCTTGCCTCAGCCATTATATTTATCGGAGTGTATTATCAAGAAGATATAGAACATTTAGCTAAAGACAAAGCATCCCCTGCAAAAATTAATACGTTGTATATATGTATTGCCGTGATAACAATGATCTTCAGCATTTACCTCATCTTTAATATCAATGATCAATATGGGAAAATTTTTGAATTTATTGTATTTTCAGTCGGATTCCTTGCAATCGCATATATTTATGAAACTTTCAAATCTCTATTACCAAAACGAAAAAAATTAAGAGAAAAAGAGCATCAGTATTTAATTGCTGAATATTTAGGCTTACATCTCGAACAAACAGCAGTCAACATCTTAAAGTTAGACATTTGAGATTTGATTATCAATGATTAAATCTCCAGACTCCATGAGTCATAAATTATATCAATGATAAGATTTGAAACCTTGTGCCATTGGACAATTAAATCAGAATGCTAAACTGCAAACCGTTAAAGAGCATAGATTTGAGCAATTTTACAGCTCACAACTCCCTTCCATGCTCAAAAAATATAACACCTTGTAAATGTGCAAACTGGTAAATGATTATGGCGAATAAATTCGAGTTTCAAATCCGTGTATATATTGAAGATACCGATGCAGGTGGTATCGTTTATCATGCCAATCATATTCGCTTTATGGAGCGAGCACGTACAGAATGGCTTCGCGCATCTGGCATAGATCATTATTGGCATCAAAAAGATTATAATTTTGTTGTACATAAAATTGCTTTGAAATATTCTCGTCCTATACTTATGGACGATCTTATTACTGTTACTGCACGTGTAGTTTCATGTAAAGCTTCGTCATTTGTGTTGCAACAGAATATATATCGTGGTGAAATCATGCTAGCTTCAGGCGAGGTTGAATTGGCATGTTTAAGTACAGACATGAAACCTCGTCGAATTCCTGATGAAATCCGTGACTTAATTCTTCGAGAATTAGCGCACGAATAAAAATATTTTTGGCACATGTAACTATGGCAACACAACTAGAATCTTCTCTACATATCTCTGATTTAATTTTACAAGCGAGCCCCGTGGTTCAATTGGTCATGCTAATCCTTGTATTAGCTTCAATTTTTAGTTGGTTTCTGATTGCCAAGTTACATATGGGCTATAAAAAAGCCCGCCAAGGCGATGAACACTTTCAAAAAATCTTTTGGTCTGGTGCTGAGCTCAATACCTTATATAACAATGCTCAACTCAACTCTAAACGCGATGGTTTAGAAGATATTTTCTATCAAGGTTTAAGTGAATTTCTAAAGCTTAAAAAGCGTCATGCAGATACTGCACCGATGATCGAAGGCACTGAGCGTATTTTACGCGTCGGTTTAAGTCGTGACCAAGGTCGTTTAGAACAAGGTCTAAGCTCACTTGCAAGTATCGGTTCTGTTGCACCTTATATTGGTTTATTTGGTACAGTTTGGGGCATCATGAGTGCTTTCATTGGTTTAGCTCAAGTTGAACAAGTGACTTTAGCCACTGTTGCACCGGGTATTGCAGAAGCGCTTATTGCAACAGCAATTGGTTTATTTGCTGCGATCCCTGCGGTATTGGCATTTAACCATTACACGGCGAAAGGCGAAGAAATTTATTCTGATCGAGCTTTATTCTCGGAAGAAATGGTGGCGCTATTACAACGTCAATCTGTGGGTACTACACAGGAAGTTGAATAATGGCAATCCGACGCTCTGGCAGTTTTGACCGTATCAAAAAACCGTTAAAAAGTGATATGAATGTCGTACCGTATATCGACGTCATGTTGGTTTTATTGGTGATTTTTATGGTCACTGCACCGATGATCACCACTGGGGTAAAAGTAGACCTACCACAGGCGAATAATAATCCGCCAATTCAATCGGAAGATCGTCCTGCGATTGTCACGCTTGAAGCGGATGGTTCAATCAAACTCGAAGATAAAACACATAATAATGATGTATTAACACTCGATGAATTAAAAACCATACTGACAGAAAATCAAAAACAAGCACATGCGAATCAAAAACAATTGTCTGTTTTGATCAATGGTAGCCAATCGCGTCCTTATGGTGAAGTCATGCAACTCATGTCTGCTCTTCAAGATGCAGGTTTAAACCAAGTAGGTTTATTGACCGAGTCTGTTAAAAAGTAAGTTATGAAAAATAATCAAAAGCCACAATCTAAAGAAACAGCGATTGCACTTGGATTTACGATTGGAATCCATGTGGTGGCACTGACTGGCTTACTTTTTCTCGGCTTAAGTAAACCACCTGAACCACCTAAACAGATTAAAACAGTATTAATCAAACCTGAAGACTTACCTCCTCCAGAGCCAAAACCTGTAGTGGATTCTGATTCAGTAGAAACTGCGGATACTCAAGTTGCAGAAAAGGTTCAACAAACTGCTGAACCTGTTCAAGATGCACCCAATATTCCGACTGAGCAAAAACCTGATACTACAGCCATCGATCAGCAAAAGGCTGCTGATGAAGCCAAAGCTGCCGCTTTAGAACAACAAGCCGCGCTTGCAGCTGCAAAAATAGCGCAAGATAAAGCAGCGAAACTGGCTCAGGCTAAAGCAGATGCAGCTGAAAAGGCGAAACAAGAAGCGGCTGAAAAAGTGAAGCAAGCCAAGAATGCTGCCGACAAGGCTAAAGCTGTCGCAGAAGCTCAAGCCAAAGCTGAGGCAGCAGAAAAAGCGAAGCAACTTGCAAGAGCTGAAGCGAATGAAAGAGCTCGTCAAGCCAAATTAGCCGCAGATGCTAAACGTAAAGCGGAAGCGGCTGAGAAAGTTAGAAAAGATGCCGCTGATAAAGCACAGCAAGCGAAAGCTGATGCTGCAGCAAAAGCTAAAGCAGAAGCTGCTGAAAAAGCACGTAAAGAAGCAGCAAATAAAGCCCAACAAGCAAAAGCAGATGCAGTAGCAAAAGCCAAAGCGGAAGCTGCTGAAAAAGCACGTAAAGATGCTGCGGAGAAAGCGCAACAAGCAAAAGCTGATGCTAAAGCCAAGGCGGATGCGGACGCCAGAGCGAAGGCTAATGCGAAGGCAAAAGCCGATGCGGATGCCAAAGCTAAGGCTGATGCTAAGATAAAAGCTGATGCAGAAGCTAAACGTAAAGCAGATGCCGATGCAAAAGCCAAAGCAGATGCCAAACGTAAAGCTGATCTTGCACGTGAATTAGACAATGAAAAAGAGTCTGCTGCAGAGCAAGCCAAAAACGCGGCTGCTAATAAAAAGGCTGAAGCACGTAAAGTTGCCTCTTCTGCGAAGCGTGATTTTGAAAATAAAGTTCGAAATGCTTGGCGTATGCCTGCAGGTTCTTCTGGGCAGAAAGCAACTGCACGGGTAACTTTGACAGACAGTGGCTCAGTCGCTTCTGTGATCGTTAATTCAAGCGATCCTGATGTAAAAGCCAGTGTAGAACAAGCTGTACGCGCTGCTGCACCTTATCCGATGCCATCTGATCCAGATGCACGTCGTGAGGCGCGTAGTTTTAGTGCTAATTTCACAGTTAAATAAAATGTTGATTCACCCTACTTCGGTAGGGTGAATTTTTACATGATCAATTATCAATATGGTTTACTTATGAAGCTATTACCATGTCTCGTTTTATCATTATTTTGTTCAAGTGTATTTGCAAATACCGAACTCAACCCAAATACAATCAACATTCCTTCTGTTGAAAAGACTATTACAACTGTAGAAGCCAAAAGGCGAGCTGATGCTCCACTGAATAAAAATACTGAAGCATTAAAAATTGCATCATCGACTAAACGAGACTTCCAAAAGAAAGTTAAAAATTATTGGCGCGTGCCAGTAAACTCATCAGGACAACAAGCAACAGCACGAGTTAGTTTGAATGAAGACGGTTCAGTAGCTTTTGTCAGTGTAAATGCTTCTGATCCTGAAGTAAAAGCAAGTGTAGAACGCGCTGTTCGAGATGCTGCACCTTATCCAATGCCATCCGATCCTGATGCACGACGCCAAGCTCGAAGCTTTAGTGCTTCTTTTAAGGTTGAATAGTCTATGTATTCTTACTTCAGAATAACTCAACAGAATCACTCAACTAAAACGATATAAGTGGATACAACTAACTCAATAATCATCACATCAATGCAAAATTTTAAACACAACTATTTATAGTAAGAATATAACTTTCCCCTTAAGTAATCTTTTGTTCATAATTACATGCTTTATATAGATTAAAATCATGTCTTTATGCTACAAAGCTAACACAGTTAAAAAAACCAATATTTGAGTTAATGACGCCCCATGAAAATCATCCCTAAACATCTCTTAGGATTAGCAATTTTTGCTGCATTTAGTCCTGCACTGATTACGACAAGCTATGCACAGCTCCAACTCGAAATTGCCAAAGCACCTGAATCTGCACCGAAAATTGCAATCATCCCTTTTAGCAATGACCAAGCGATCTATCCGATTGTGGAGCAAGATTTAAATCGCTCTGGTCGCTTTACCAGTGCTTCGAAAAACCTACCTGCAACAGCAAGTTTAAATAATGTCAATGCTGAAGCATGGAAAGCAGCTGGTGTCCCTTATGTAGTATTAGGTGAATCAAAAACCAATGCAGATGGCTCATTGGCGATTCATTACCAACTGTATGACGTTGAAAAACAAAAATTCTTATTGAATGAATTACTCACTGTCCCAAAATCACGAGTGCGTTCAGCTGCACACATGATCAGTGATGCAATTTACCAAGCACTTACAGGTATTCAAGGTGACTTCACTGGACGTATTGCTTATGTATTACGTAACCCAGCAACACCTGAACAGCGCTACACCTTGCAAATTGCAGATACAGATGGCGAACAACCGAAAACCATTTTAAGCTCACGCGACCCAATCCTTTCCCCTGCTTGGACACCTGATGCGAAAAAAATTGCATACGTTTCTTTTGAAACAAAACGCCCAGCAATTTATGTTCAAGACTTGGCAACAGGTACACGTGAAAAGCTTGCAGGATTCCGTGGTTTAAATGGCGCGCCAAGCTTCTCACCAGACGGTAAATCAATGCTATTTACCGCTTCAATGCATGGTAACCCTGAAGTTTATCAAATGGATTTAGACTCACGCCAAGTCAAACGCATTACCAACGATAGCGCAATCGATACAGAAGCACGTTATTCACCAGATGGAAAATCATTTATTTTCACTTCTGACCGTGGTGGCTCTGCACAGATTTATCGTTATAACTTTGCTGATGGTACGACTAAACGTTTAACTTTCCGTGGTGCATTCAACGCACGTGGTACTTTAAGTGCGGATGGTAAATATGTTGCATTGGTACATCGTCCATCGGGTAGTAACTATAAAGTTGCGATTCAAGAAATTTCGACAGGAATCACCAATATTCTCACCCCAACCAGTTTAGATGAATCACCAAGTTTCTCTCCAAATGGACAAATGGTGGTTTATGCAACACGTGAAGGTAATCGTGGCTTATTGGCAATCATGTCAACCGATGGTCGCTTCCGTATGAATTTACCAAGTGAGCAAGGTGAAGTCCGTGAACCTGCTTGGGCACCCAAATAATCGTTTGTTTTAAAATTTGTAAATGTTTCGTTAATTTAATATTCAATCAGTTCAAAATTGAAGTACTGGAGATCAAGATGAAATCAATTCAATATCTAGCTTTACCCTTATTAGCAGTTAGCCTCGTGATGACAGGTTGTGCAAGCCGTAAACCTGCTGCAACAATTGAATCAGGCACAAATCCAAGTGGCTCAACGACTGTAAATACCGAAGGTCTAAGTGAAGATGCTGCTTTAAATGCTCAAAACTTAATTGGTGCATCGTCTAAAGGTGTAACTGAAGCGAATAAAGCATTCTTAGCAAAACGTGTTGTACATTTTGATTATGACAGCAGCGATTTGTCGAATGAAGATTATCAAACACTTCAAGCACATGCACAATTCTTGATTGCCAATGCAAACTCTAAAGTGGCTTTAACTGGTCATACAGATGAACGTGGTACACGTGAATACAACATGGCTTTGGGTGAACGCCGTGCAAAAGCAGTTGAAAGCTATTTAATTACCAATGGTGTCAAAGCAAATCAGCTTGAAGCAGTCAGTTATGGTAAAGAAATGCCGATCAAAACAGGACATGATGAAACTTCGTGGAAAGAAAACCGCCGCGTAGAAATTAACTACGAAGCTGTTCCACCGCTTTTGAAATAATTTCTAAATCATGAATAGATTTTAAGTTCTTAAATCGTTATAGAGAATGCTCAATAAATTGGGCATTTTTCTATTTCTCACTTTACCTAGTTATTATCCAGTCCAATAAAAAGCGTCCATTTAAAAATGAACGCTCTTTTATAAATTAAGCCTTGGATTGCTCTGGCTTGGGGCTTTGCATGGATTCAATCATGTCATGTTTATTGAATTTTTTAAACTCAGGTTTCGCTTCATAATCCTTCCATGCATCTTTCACACTTTCAGTACTGATTTCTTTTAAATCAATACCTTCACCTTGTGTTGGAGTCGCTTCAAACTTGGCTGTTGTCATCTCAGTGCTCCCTCTTTCCATATCGTTATAAGTTCAACATAACACTTTATAAAATACTTGCAAGGGCAATTTCACGACAAATAACACAGGATCATTTCTATTTTTGTCTGAACTCATCTAAAATAGGCAGATTGTTTAATTTGATCGACTATTTTGCTTTTGGAGCACCCCTGATATGTCATATCGCACCCTATCCCAATATTTAGAACAACAACAAGGGAACCTGACACCTGAACTCGCAAATGTTATTGAAACAATTGCCACGACGTGTAAAGCAATTGATCAACTTCTTCAAAAAGGTGCTTTGGCAGGTGTTTTGGGTAGTGCGCAACATGAAAACGTACAAGGTGAAGAACAAAAGAAACTCGACGTTATTTCAAATGACTACTTAATTGATGCATTAAAAATCAATAAAAATGTCGGTGGTTTAGCATCTGAAGAATTAGATGAATTCACCCCTGCACAAGAAAATGGTAAATACTTGGTTTTATTTGATCCACTTGATGGTTCAAGTAACATCGACATTAATATGTGTGTTGGTACAATTTTCTCTATTTTAAATGCAAAAAATGCAGTCACTCAAGCTGAAGACTTTATGCAAGCGGGTAAAGACCAAGCTGCTGCGGGTTATGTACTTTATGGTCCATCAACTATGATGGCGTTGACTGTCGGCGCTGGCACAGTATTCTTCACTTTTGATCCTAAATCTAAAGAATTTTTACTGACTTCTGAAAGCATTCAAGTGGCTGCAGATACCAAAGAATATGCAATTAATGCATCAAACCGACGCCATTGGGAAGCACCTGTAAAACGTTATATTGATGAGTTACAAGCGGGTAAAACTTCAGTACGTGACAAAGACTTCAACATGCGTTGGGTGGCATGTATGGTAGGTGACATTCACCGTATCCTATGCCGTAGTGGTATTTTCCTTTACCCATACGATACCAAAGATCCGAAAAAAGCAGGTCGCTTACGTTTAATGTATGAAGCAAACCCAATGAGTATGCTCATGGAACAAGCAGGTGGTGCATCAACCACTGGTCGTGTCCGCATTTTAGATATTCAACCGACAGAATTACACCAACGTGTTCCTGTGGTGATTGGTTCTAAAAATGAAGTTGAGCTTGTAACAAGCTACCACAACTAAGTTTTTAAAATTTTTTACTCTCTGCTTCAGGGAGTAAGTCCATTCAGGGGTTATTGCAGATGCACAACCCCGATTTACATTTTTTGGATGCACTCCCATGCCTACCATATTTTTAGAATCACGTGATAACCCCAAAATTAAACACTTACGTGGTTTAATTGAACAAAATACCTATCGTAAAAAACAAGGACAAACCGTTCTTGAAGGAACACATCTAACACTCGCTTGGCTTGAAAAAAACCGCCAAATCAAGTCGATCTTTACCACCGAACATGCACTTGAACACCCTGATTTTGATGAAATTTTTTCTCAATACACAGGTATCGTTTTTGTCTTAAGTGAAGCGTTATATAAAGATCTCAGCACTTTAGGCACATCTATCGCCTGCCTAGCAATTGTAGACCTACCCTCATCACGTGAAGCTTTGAATTTTACAGAAGACACCTTAATTCTTGAAAATATTCAAGATCCTGGAAATGTAGGTACACTACTACGTTCAGCAGCAGCTGCAGGAATTGAACAAATCGTCTGTACCAAAGGCTCTGCATCACTTTGGTCACCACGAGTCCTTCGCGCAGGTATGGGCGCACATTTTTCACTACAAACTTATGAAAATGTTGTACTCGAAGACATACTCAAACAATTTAAAATTCCAGTTTATGTCACTAGCTCACATAACGCAGAAAGCCTTTATTCAAAACAATTGCGAAAACAGTGTGTCTGGATCTTAGGTAATGAGGGTCAAGGCGTATCAGACTTTGCATTACAACATGCAGAAGCCGTAAGCATTCCACAACCAGGTGGTCAAGAGTCTCTCAACGTTGCTGTTGCTGGGTCAATTTGCTTCTTTGAAATGGTCAGACAGCGCCTATAATCGTTAATTTATTTTAAATTATGCCCGTTATTGTCAAAAATCATTTAAACTAAAAAAATAATTGATTTCATGTCAACCCATCACTGATTTTAAACGTTATATGGATACGAATTTAAAATATGTATGGTGGGTACCCAATGACGGGATTTTCCATCTCTATGGACTTAGCACCGAAGAAGTCACAGTCTGAATTAGCCAGTACTCAAGCGAGTACAGCTGAACAGCGTCTGCGTTTTTTTATGCAGGATGTGACAGGTCGTGCCTTAGTGATGATGGAAAATGCGACCCAAGGTCATAATGGGATTGCAATGGATTTGGTACAGGAAGCGTTTATTTCCCTGTATAAATCCTATGCTGACAAGTCCACAGAAGAATGGTATCCCCTGTTCTACACAATTTTAAATAATAAGTTACAAGACTGGCGTCGCAAAGAAGCGCGACGTGCTTCCCCATTCTCTTTATTTCGTAAAATTGATCTAGATTCTGACGAAGAAGAAGTGATGGAAATTGTAGATGAATCTACACCAAACCCACTTCAATTCTTAGATCAAGATGTCACTGTAGAAGAGATTCAAGAAGCCATCAGTCGACTTCCTGTACGTCAACAACAAGCATTTATGTTACGTGCTTGGGAAGGTTTTGATACACAAACAACAGCTTCAATTATGAACTGTACTGAAGGTAGCGTGAAAACCCATTATCACAGGGCGATTCAAGGATTGAGAGCCACGCTATCACATCTAAATCCGTATGGAGGTTCATCACATGAATAATGATGATTTTACCAAACAAGTTACCACCAAATTGGATGGAATTGCTCGCAATCACCGTAATAAGGCAGTTGTGATCAATAACGTACTTGACCATATTGAGCATAAGCAAACATCACGTTTTGCACATTGGAAAATGACAGGATTTGCACTTGCAGCTGCAATCACTGGTTTTGTGGTTATTCCAAATGCTTTTGACTTATCAAAAGATGCTCAAACACCGCAACAAGTGGTGGTTAGCCCTAAACTCTCACCTCAAATGATGGAAGATTTAGACATGCTTTCTGTATTTGGCGAGGATAAAAATTCCCATGGCAGCTAGAAAATTAGTTTTGGCATTTTGTGCTATTGGTTTTCTACAAACAAGTTTTGCTGGATTTGAGCGTTTTTGGATTTTTTCTAAAGATGCAAATACTCAAGTCAACGAAACATGGGATGGGCTTTCTGAAGAAGAACAGAAAGCACTAATTAAGCGCTATCAAAATCTAAAAGAGATCCCAACCAATCAAAGCGTAGCTTTACAACAGCGCATGGACTGGTTCACCCAGCTGCCTGAACAAGAAAAGCAAAAAATGCGTGAAGTCTGGCAACAAATGAGCAGTAGTGAACGCAATGAAATGCGTCAAAAAATGCAAAAAGCAACAACAGCTGAACAACGCAATGATATTCGCGAAGAATATATGCAAAAATATCAATTAAACACAGTTGCCACTCATTAAATTTTTTTAGAAATTACAGCCAGTGAATGTCCTCACTGGCTTTTTTTGATTCAATCACTTGCCCTGCAATTCTTATCAATCACAGATTTAGTCCATCATCACATTGCTATGTTAGGCATTATCCGTCTTAGCTATCACTTCAAACTTGCCTTGAGGTGTTTTAATCAACACAAGTCCTTCACTACTAATGTAAAAACTCTTTGGGTAATCAAAAGCCAAAGCCAATTCTGGATTTCTCAACTCAACAAATTCAGCTTGCTTATATCCTTCAATTGTTCGTCCAATTTCAAGATATGTCACTTCAGAAAAATTTAATTTAAATCCTTTTTCATGATCTTGTGGATCAATCCAAGGAAAAAATCCAGTGTGTTTTTTTCGTGGTTTTGCCATAACAATTTAAATCATTCATTGATATTTTTATATTTTAACGCATTCAATAAAAAACCTGCATCGAGTGCAGGTTTTTTTATTGCTTAAATTCGTGAACGAATTACAAGCTGTAGTACATATCAAATTCAACTGGGTGAGTAGTCGTGTTAAGACGACGTACATCTTCAGTTTTAAGCTCAATATAAGCATCAAGCATATCTTTAGTGAACACGCCACCTTTTAACAAGAAGTCATGATCAGCTTTCAACGCCTCAATTGCCATATCTAAGCTATGTGCAACTGTAGGGATTTTAGCTTCTTCTTCTGGAGGAAGATCATATAAGTTTTTATCAGCTGCTTCACCTGGGTGAATCTTGTTTTGAATACCGTCAAGACCAGCCATTAACAATGCAGCAAAACCTAAGTACGGGTTCATCATTGGATCAGGGAAACGCGCTTCGATACGTTTACCTTTAGGGCTTGAAACGTAAGGAATACGGATAGAAGCAGAACGGTTACGCGCAGAATAAGCCAACATGATTGGTGCTTCATAATGCGGAACAAGACGCTTATATGAGTTTGTTGAAGGGTTTGTGATTGCATTCAACGCACGAGCATGCTTGATGATACCACCAATGAAATACAACGCCATTTCAGAAAGACCAGCGTATTCATCACCAGCAAACAAGTTCTTGCCATCTTTAGAGATAGACATATGAACGTGCATACCAGAACCATTATCACCAACCATTGGTTTAGGCATGAAAGTCGCAGTTTTAGCATATTGGTGAGCAACGTTCCAAACTGCATATTTAAACTGTTGAACTTCATCAGCTTTACGAACCATCGTGTTGAAACTTACACCAATTTCTAATTGGCAAGATGCAACTTCATGGTGATGAACTTCTACACGACCTGGGCCCATGATATCTTCAATACGAGCACACATTTCAGCACGCATGTCTTGTGAAGAATCTACAGGAGGAACTGGGAAATAACCGCCTTTTACACGAGGACGGTGACCAGAGTTACCTGATTCATAAGAATTACCTGTAGACCAAGCAGCTTCTTCAGCGATCAATGTATGACGCGCGCCAGACATGTCAATGTCCCATTTCACTTCGTCAAATACAAAGAATTCTGGTTCAGGACCAAAAAATGCAGTATCACCAATACCTGTAGATTTTAGGTATTCTTCTGCACGGCGAGCAATCGAACGTGGATCACGGTCATAACCTTGACCAGTTGAAGGTTCAATAACGTCACAAGTGATCACGACAGTCGCTTCAGCAAAGAACGGATCAAGGAAAGCCGTTTCTGGATCTGGACGTAAGATCATGTCAGATGCTTCAATGCCTTTCCAACCCGCGATTGAAGAACCATCAAACATTTTACCATCTTCGAAAGTATCTTCGTCGATCGTATCAGATGGGTAACTTACGTGTTGCTCTTTACCCTTAGTATCAGTAAAGCGAAAATCGACCCATTTTGCGCCACTTTCTTGTATGAGTTGAAGGACCTTGTTCGCCATGCTCATTTGCTCCAATGAATTTTTGTTGCACTTGTGAAGTGCGTGTTAGTAGTTGGTATTTATATAGCAATTTGCGTACCAACTTTTAAAATAATTGCTAATATGTTGAATTTCATATTAGAAAATAAGCTTAGCAACTATTAAATTTCATCTATTATACTTAGAGAATTTAGAATTGCACCATATTCACACACACTTCTCATTTTTAAATTATAAAGCACAACTTTGATGCACTATTTTTGTGCAATTATTCTAAACTGGATTAAATTGGTGCTTATTTTTTGCTAAAAAGACTGACCTCACAAAAAGCCAATCTGCGTTCCTAAGATAAAAAAAGCGTAAATATAAAATTTACGCTTAAAAAGTATTACTATTATTCATGATGAAAAAATTTTAAATCGTCGATAATAATCACTTTTATTGTGTGATCAACTAAATTCAACTTCCGCTCGAGCAATCAAAGATTCAACCATTAACAATACATCATCTTTTTTTCGTGCATCAACAGCAAAAATTGGCATGGTGTATTCATTTAAATGCATCCAATCTTTGTATTGCTTCAAAAGATTTTGTGGATCTTCATCCACATGTGTTACACCAACAACAATGTTGTTTAAATATTCTTTAAATGTCTGAAA
Organism: Acinetobacter sp. WCHAc060025; assembly: GCF_004209355.1. NCBI lineage: Bacteria > Pseudomonadati > Pseudomonadota > Gammaproteobacteria > Moraxellales > Moraxellaceae > Acinetobacter > Acinetobacter sp. WCHAc060025. The sequence goes on from NZ_SGSX01000016.1 coordinate 68,489, forward strand.
ATAAAATTTTAGATCTTCAAGTGCATCTTTTTGAGAATGATCAATCAAGACTACAGCTCCGATCGCGCCTTTACAAATCACCGACCATACGAAATCAAAACGATCCTGTCCTGGCGTACCGTATAAGCCAATAACTACACCATCATCCAATCGAATTTCACCATAATCGATTCCAACGGTTGTTAATGCTTTGCTATGTGCATCTTCATCGGTATTTTGTGCTTCTGTAGATAATACTGAAATTTCTGATAATGATTTTATCGCTTGGGTTTTCCCCGCCCCCATTTTACCGCCAAAAACAATTTTATATTTATGTAAGATCACGTATTCATCCTTCAATTTTTACATTTAAATCTATTAAATTTCATCAGTTTTTCTTTAACTTTTAGATCAAGTACTCATATGATTAATTAGCACTTGTACCTATCTATCTAAAAAGCTAAAGTCCCAATTTTTTCCGTAATTTACCAAAGAAACCACGCAAGACACCTGATGATTGCTCTACTTTTTCAACCAATTTTGTTTCATCTGCTGAAATTTTTTTCAATACTTGGCTCAATAAACCAACTGAAACAAATCTATTAATTTCCGCTTCACTATAATCAGTTTTTTGAGCAACTTGCTGAATACTCGCACCACGTTCAAAGCATGCTGCGATCTTAAAAATCATTTGTCTTTCATTCTGATGAATAGGTTGCGGCCAATCTAGCAATTTATAACAATTTGATGAATTGTGTTTCTCATTGACTACATCTGAATACCACAATAGATCCCAAAGCCACGACGTTAAATCTACACCCTGCTGAACACTTACAGCCTGTGCCATTTGCATCGTTGCATAGGTATAATTTAAAGAAGCATCTGTACCTTGTATTTTTCTTGATACATCTGGCCACACTTGCTGAGTACGAATACTTGCCAAAGCAATATTACCTTTACCATCAAAAATCTGTACATTGCCATTTCTTTCATTAAACAGCTCTGGAATCACTTTCGTAATATCCACATTTTTTGAAATCTGGTTAACAATATTTACAGCTTTAACGCTGACAGGCACATCAAGATAACGGTCTTTAAACCAGTTACGGATCTCATCTGTGGCAATAAAAGGTAAATACAGTTTATCCCCTTCAATTTGCCCTGATTTTTCATTTTTATTCACCAGTCGTAAATAGGGTACTTTTTTAGCACCAACTAAATTCTGTATGGTTGGAGAACTAAAAAACATATCATTAACAAGTAAAATATCTAAATGAGGGTCAGCTATATTTGCCCAACTCACATCCAATGAGTCATCATACATTAAACGAACTTTTTGCTTAATTGTATCGAGTACATTTAAACTCAAACCAAATATGGCAATTTTTATTTCTTCTCTCATTTAGTCCCACGCCTTGCAAATATTGTGACTATGGTATCACTTTTATATAAGAAATATAATATACATCACTACAAATAAAATCAAAAAAAATATACAAGCTAAAAAACACTTTTAACTCTATAAAATACGATAATATAATAATATATATTAAAAAAATAGATTAATAACTTCAATAAAATATATTAAATTAAAAAATAATATCCTGCATTAAACAAATCATTAATTTTAATTATTAAATCGAAATTAAAAATAAAACTATAATAAATTTACTTATTCTTTATAAACACACTTATTATTTAAATTAAATAAACACATTTAACTTATTAAACAAAATTAATTAAAAAGTAATCAAAATTAAATCTGTGTCACTATTCCCTGCTTTGCGATAAAAACACTAATCTGAATCAGATGCTGTGTAAAATCTTAGTCTTTGAATTTTTGCTATTCCAACCTCATCTATCTAACTTCACTTGCGTATAGTTTTTGAACCAAAGTTTCCCCTTAACCGTATTGAAATACGCACACAGCAGGACTTAGTTTTGCTATGATAATGCGGTATTTACTATTTCATCCGGCTCATGATCGTAAAATCTGAGAAAACCCGCGTGGAATAGTCAATTATTATCTGACAATTAAGCACAATTTAGTGCGTACATTTCTATAGGTTAATGAGCTCATGCTTCTGATGATCGACAATTACGATAGCTTTACTTATAACATCGTCCAATATTTTGGCGAGTTAAATCAAGAAGTGAAAGTTGTTCGCAATGATGCCGTGACTTTAGAGGATATTGAGCGATGGCAACCAAAGTATTTAGTGATTGGTCCTGGTCCTTGCTCACCGTCTGAAGCGGGTATTTCGATTCCTGCAATTCAGCATTTTGCTGGAAAGATTCCAACGCTAGGTGTCTGTTTAGGACATCAGGCAATTGGACAAGCTTTTGGTGGCGATATTATTCGTGCCAAAACTGTGATGCATGGGCGTTTGTCTGATATGTATCATAGTAACACAGGCATTTTCAGTAACTTACCTTCTCCATTTTCAGCAACACGCTATCATTCATTGGTGATTGATCAAGCGACTGTACCTGAATGTTTGGAGGTGACTTGCTGGACCAATCAAGCCGATGGCTCAATGGAAGAAATCATGGGTGTTAAACATAAGACATTGCCAATCGAGGGCGTGCAGTTTCATCCTGAATCAATCTTGAGCCAACACGGTCACCAAATCTTTAAAAACTTTTTAGAAATTTATGCGTAGTTAAAAAATGAATATTCAACAAGCTTTAAATAACGTCACTAAAAATATTGAACTCACTCAACCGCAGATGGAAGAAGTGATGCGTACCATCATGAGTGGCGAAGCAACAGATGCCCAAATCGGTGCATTGATGATGGGTCTGCGTTTAAAAGGTGAAAGTATTGATGAGATTACAGCTGCCGCACGTGTGATGCGTGAGTTTGCCATCAAAATTGATGTCAGTGATATTCCTTATTTAATTGATATTGTCGGTACAGGTGGTGATGGTCAAAACCTGTTTAACGTTTCTACTGCATCTTCTTTCGTGATTGCTGCCGCAGGTGCAACCATTGCCAAACATGGTAATCGTGGTGTGTCTTCTAAATCAGGCTCTTCTGATCTATTAGAACAAGCGGGTATTAATCTTGATCTAAATATGCAACAAACCGAACGTTGTATCCGTGAAATGGGCGTGGGTTTCCTATTTGCACCCAATCATCATAAAGCCATGAAATATGCTGCGGGCCCACGTAAGGAATTGGGTTTCCGCAGTATTTTCAATTTACTTGGCCCGCTTACGAATCCGGCTGGGGTAAAACGTTTTGTGATTGGTGTGTTTTCAACTGAACTTTGCCGTCCTATGGCTGAAGTGTTAAAACAACTCGGTGCTGAACATGTGATGGTGGTTCATTCACGTGATGGTTTGGATGAAATTAGTCTTGCATCTGCGACTTATGTGGCTGAACTGAAAGATGGCGAAGTCACTGAATGGATGATTCAGCCTGAAGATGTCGATATTGAATCGCAAACATTAACAGGTTTAGCCGTAGATAGCGCTGCTGAAAGCTTGGCATTAATTAAAGATGCTTTGGGTAAGAAAAAATCACCGAAAGGCGAAAAAGCAGCAAGTATGATCGCACTCAATGCGGGCGCAGGCATCTATGTTTCAGGTTTAACCAATACCTACAAACAAGGTGTAGCTTTGGCACATGACATTATCTATGGCGGTCAAGCTTTAGAGAAAATGGGCGTGTTGTCTGAATTTACCAAAACATTAAAAGAATACGAAGCTTAAGCACTTCGAAGCTGAATTAAGGAAATTATTATGGTGGATATTGCCAATACCATGCTTGGTAAAATCGTTGATCGTAAATATGAAGAGTTTGCTTCACGTTTAAAGCAACGTAGTTTGAAAGATATTGAAGAACTTGCTCAGGCGGCAACACCTGTACGTGGTTTTGCGCAGTCTTTGTACAGTAAACGCCCTGCGGTGATTGCTGAAATTAAGAAAGCATCGCCATCTAAAGGGATTATTCGTGAAAACTTTAATCCTGCGGAAATTGCGCAGCAATATGAAAATGCAGGAGCTGCTTGCTTGTCTGTATTGACGGATGTCGATTTCTTCCAAGGCGCAGATGAAAATATTCAAATTGCACGCAGTCATTGTTCACTACCTGCCCTACGTAAAGACTTTTTGATTAACCCTTATGGGGTAATCGAAGCACGTGCTTTGCATGCAGATTGTGTTTTATTGATTGTTGCGAGTTTGTCTGATCAACAACTTGAAGAAATGTCTAAAACTGCTTTTGAGCAAAATCTAGATGTACTTGTGGAAGTACATGATGAAGATGAACTTGAACGTGCATTGAAATTGTCTGATCGTTGTTTATTGGGTGTGAATAATCGTAATTTAAAAACCTTTGATGTGGATTTAAACAATTCATTCCGTTTGAAAAAATTACTTGATCCATCTCGTTTATTGATCACGGAAAGTGGTATTGCCACACCTGATGATGTACGCAAAATGCAGGAACATGATATTCATGCATTCTTGGTTGGGGAAAGTTTTATGAAACAACCTCGCCCTGATCATGCATTTACTGAGCTGTTTGGTGTGCCTGAGAAGGTTTAATTTCAGTTTTAGTGATTTAGTTAGTCGATAAATTAGCCCAACTGTAAAGTGTTGGGCTTTTTTATTTTAATTATGGTTCTCTACCACAATTAGTAATACTCAAATGACTGAATGAATAGATCACCATTCAAATTTCACTGAAATCAGACTATAATTCACAGTAAATTTGGTCATTTACTGTTTTTGCAAATATGAGTAATTCAGATTCACCTTTCTCAAAATCACAGCTCGATTTATTAAAACAATTCAAAAAACAAATCACTCATCCACATTCTTCCAAAGTGGCATCACAGCCTGAACCGAAGAAAGTACAGGAAGTTGCACCTGAAGAAATCAGTGATGCTGATTTATTTAAAACAGCACTCGGTGGCGTGAAAAAAATCGACAATAGTAATATTGCCAAAATTGAACGCACAAATATTCGTAAAAAACCTGATGCAAAAACCCTAGCTAAACGTGCTGCGGCTGAAGGTGCTTTTGAAACTGACGATGCAGAACTTTCTGATACTCAAGCAGTTTTAAACCCTGTCGCAAGTCAGGCAACATTGAGCTATCACATTGCGACTCTACAACACAAAGTTTTTGAAGATCTAAAAGCGGGTAATCTCCGTTGGTTCGAAGCGGTGGACTTGCATGGTTGTACGGTTGAAGAAGCACGTTCTGCGGTCTTACAAATCATTCAGATCGCGAAAGAAGAGAACCAAAACGTAATTAAAATCGTACATGGCAAAGGACCTGATGCGATTCTCAAAACCTATGTCAATGGTTGGTTACGTCAGCATCGTGATGTATTGGCATTTGTCAGTGCGCCTGAAAAACAAGGTGGTACAGGTGCGGTTTTAGTGCTTCTAAAACGTGCTGAAAAAAATCCAAAATTTAATTCAACACCTTAACCATTTATTTTCAAAGCTAATCACTCTCCTAAGTGACGGTTTATCTTATAGATAGCAAAAAATATGGTTTTTTCTGCTACAATGCCGTCCTTGTTCGAACCGTTATAAGTGAACACGTTTTATGTCTATGCAGCAATCCTACGCAAATATTTTAACTGCCGTTGGTGAAGACCTCGATCGTCCAGGTCTAAAAGATACGCCTATGCGTGCGGCTAAAGCTTTTTCGTACTTGACGTCTGGCTATAGCAAAACACTTGAAGAAGTGACCAATAATGCGGTCTTCCCTTCTGACAATGACGAAATGGTCTTGGTAAAAAATATCGAATTTTATTCGTTATGTGAGCACCATTTATTGCCATTTCATGGTCGTGTGCATATTGCCTATTTACCATCAGGTAATGTTTTAGGTCTGTCTAAATTTGCCCGTATCACTGAAATGTTTGCTCGTCGTTTGCAAATTCAAGAACAACTCACCAAGCAAATTGCCGATGCAGTTGCAGAAGTGACTAATGCTCGCGGTGTTGCCGTAGTGATTGATTCTGCACACATGTGTATGATGATGCGCGGTGTAAGTAAACAAGAATCCACAACCCGTACTGTGTCTTTTGTTGGTGATTTTAAAACGGATAAAGAAGCACGTCGTGAATTTTTATCGGCTGTACCTGAAGCACACTAAGATTTAGCAATACTGTTCGAAGCCTCAATTTTATTGGGGCTTTGTTTTATCAGTGCAATAAAAAAATATAGCAATCAGGATCATGTAATGACAAATTTATATTTAGCAGGTCAAGGTTTAGCACACAGTGAAACGACTGTAGATTACCCACGCCCTGATCGTTTGGTAAATGGCAATCCAAAACGCTTAACCCAAAGTTTATATGAACACCCCAATATGAATTGTGGAATTTGGCAATGTGAAGTTGGTGCTTGGAATATTGTATTTGCAGACAATAAGCAGGAATTTTTTAATATTATTGAAGGTATTGTCCGTATTCACGATGCAGAAAATAATACGTTTATTGAGGTCAAAGCAGGTGAAGCAGGCGTAATACCACCCTCATTTAAAGGCACTTTTGAAGTAGTTGAAGCGGTGAAAAAATATTTTGTTGTAGTAGAAGTCTAAGCCTAAGATCTCTTGCATAAGTCAGAATTTTTTTTATTTTAGACTCAAAACATATTCAAAAGCATATAGGGAGCTCCTTCTCTTACGCCATATATGGCTCAGGGATGAGGAGGTAACTCCGCAAGAGGATGAGGGGGGGTAAATAAAAAACCTCTCCCTCTTGCGAAATGATATTTCTCATCCTAAAAGGAAAGGGAATATTCAATAATGATTAAAATCTCGCCAAAAATAACTTTCGTAAGAAGTCTATTTACAATAAGAATTGCCAATCCTAAGCTTTCATTACCTTTATTTTATTTCAATATTGATACATTTATCATTCATTTTTTCATGCACTCTTTTTCGTAAATCATATAATTAACTTAGCCTATCAGACAGTATATTTTTCTATGAAAAAAATCATTTTAAGCCTTCTCCTTCTCAGTAGTCATGCTACTTTTGCAGATAATCTTAACGCGACTGAGCAAAAAGAAATTCAAGGTATTATCAATCTGTTTAAGAAAAATGATCAAAATGCAATTGCAAACAGTATTCGTTATCCCTTAATTCGTGAAGAACCGATTCCAAGTATTGATAATAAAGCACAAATGAAACAACGCTTTAACCAAGTCTTTGATCAGAAGTTGATGAAAAATATTGCTAATTCAAAACTCTCACAATGGCAAAGTGTCGGTTGGCGTGGCATCATGCTAGATAGCGGTACTGTTTGGATCAGTGACAAACAAATCACTGCAGTAAATTATAGTAGCGATGCTGAACAACGTTATAAAAATCAAATTATTGCCAAACAAAAAAATAATTTACATCCATCACTCAAAACATTTAAAGCACCTGAATTACAATTTAAAACTTCAAAATTCCAAGTTCGAATTGATCAAATGAACAATGGAAAATATCGTTATGCGTCATGGGGACGTAACCAAGCTCAAATTCAAAAGCCTGACTTGATTTTAAATAATGGACAAATTGTTATGGATGGCTCGGGTGGTAATCACAACTTTATGTTTAAAAGTGGTGCTTATCAATACATCGTCTATAGAAATATTTTGGGGACAAATGAAACACCCGATGTCACATTAGAAGTCAGTAAAAACGGCAAAACGGTGTTATCACAAGCAGGGACATTATTTAAATAACTCAACATTTTCCAAAAAAACACAGGCTATTTAGACCTGTGTTTTTCAATCATTTTTCAATCATTTTTCAATCATTTTTCAATCATTTTTCAATCATTGGAGATTAAGATACTTTTTTCTGTTTAGCCGCTGTTGCATCAGCCAATTGATAAATCAAATCTTGTAAAGCCATCATTTTTTCACGGTTATCGTGATCCCAAGGATGATAACTCGGGCGGAAATAATCAATATAATTGCCCAATTGCCTACGCAATGCACCCACTTCACCAAAGGTATATTTATACGCTTTTTTCCAACTAGGAAGATCAGTCAATTTTTTCTCATCGATTACGATTTTGGTAAATACAGGCAGTACAAAACCCCAAAACACGATAGTTGCAGCGACTAAACCAAAGCTACGCAATAAATAAGCATAGATCCCCTGCCCCATTGCTGTATTCCAAACATCATAAGCTACAGCTTTATGTTCAGTTTTCTCAAAAGCATGCCAACGCCAAATGTTGGCATAATGTTCTTCTGCACCATCAAATAATTCAGGAATTTGCAACACAGAATCTGCAAGCAACGCTGTGAAATGTTCAAGTGCAATGGTTGCACTAAGCGAATATGATGCAGGTAAATACTTCTTCATCAAACCAAAAACATCAAGTACAAAGCTTTCAAACTTCGGTGCAATCGGATTTCGTGCAAACAAAGCACTGTTATAGTCTTCATGCTCACGACCGTGCATGGCTTCCTGACCAATAAATGCAGTCACGGCTTTTTTGAGCTCAGGGTCTTCAACTAAGTCACGATGGGCACGAACTGCATCAATAAAGAATCGCTCACCAATCGGTAAAACTATGGAGAATGTATTCAATAATGCGGTGAAAATCGGGCCCGCTTCCGTATGCCAATCTGCAATACGATCTGCAGGTAAATCAAAACGAATATCACGGCGAATCGGTAATGGCTCGTGATAAACAGCTGATTTAATAAATTTCTGTAGAATACCCATAGCTGAATCCTGTCTATATTTATTTGAATTGACGTGATGTCCTTAACAAAATTGTACCCCGATGGATACAATTCGCTATGTCATTTCAACTCATTTCCATGTCATCAAAATCCATTTTCCTGAATTTGATGCAGTTTTAATCACGGCGATACATGGTAATGACACACGCTCCACCCAAACCGAGGTTATGTTGTAAAGCGATTCGGGCATTTTGAACTTGACGCTGATCTGCTGTACCACGTAATTGCCACACCAATTCAGTACATTGCGCCAAGCCTGTTGCACCCAAAGGATGCCCTTTAGACAATAAGCCCCCTGATGGATTGGTGACGTATTTACCACCATAGGTATTGTCCGCATCCCAAATGAATTTTTCAGCTTCACCCTCAGGACAAAGCCCCAAAGCCTCGTAGGTGAGCAATTCATTAGCCGTAAAACAGTCATGTAATTCAATCACATCCACATCTTCCGCACCGATGCCTGCGGCTTCATAGACTTGATTTGCGGCTTGTTTGGTCATGTCATAGCCAACCATTTTTATCATGCTTTGTTCTTCAAAACTTGAGGCATAATCGGTTGTCATTGACTGCGCTGCGATATAAACAGGATTGGAAATACCATGCTTTTTGGCAAATTCGTCAGAACATAAAATGACTGCACCTGCGCCACAAGTTGGCGGACAACATTGAAAACGGGTCAATGGATCGAAGACATTGTCCGATGCCATGATTTCATCTAAAGATAAGACCTGACCAAATAAGGCATAAGGATTGTTGCTCGCATGTTTACGGGCTTTGGCCGCAATCTGCCCAAAGGTTTCTTTTTTCGTACCGTATTTCCAACGGTACTCACGCCCTGCGCCACCAAACATTTGTGCCGCAGGTGGTGCAGAATTGAAACCTTGTACATTTAACATGACTTGCGCATGTTGCCCCATCGGTGGTTCACGGTCATTGAATTTTGCACCCAATGCACCCTTTTCCATCTTCTCAAAACCGAGTGCGAGCACGCATTCAGCCAATCCACCTTCAATGGCTTGACGGGCAAGGAATAGAGCACTTGAACCTGTAGAGCAGTTATTATTGACATTGACAATCGGCACACCTGTTAAACCAAGTTCATAAGCTGCTCGTTGCCCGCAAGTCGAGTCACCATAAACATAGCCTGCAAAAACTTGTTCGATTTCATTGTATTGGATATTGGCATCCTGTAAGGCTTTCTGTCCTGCTTCCTTTGCCATTTCATAATATTCAGCACTTGCACCCGGTTTGGCGAATTTGGTCATGCCGACACCAATTACATTGACACGTCTTTTCATTTTAATATCCTGATTTGATTTATTTTTTATTCCATTATCAATTAATATTTATTTAACTTTGATAATGGAATGTCCATTCGATAAGTAACACTTTCAATTAAGCAAACTTGTAAGTTAAATATTTGAAAATCTCCCTCGCTTTGTACAGCCTTACTACTCATCTTTGAAAATGAAGAGAACTACCTGTAACTAAAAATAATTTTAGTAATGAAAGCCCCCTCCTTTAATAAAGGTGAGGAGCATGCTCCGCAAGGGTGGATTTAATATCATTAACTCACACTAAGTCCGATACTTCATCGTGGCAGTATTTTCAACTCAATCATCATCAAGCCAAATTCTGCAAAAACTGCATCTGATGCACCAAACGAATATCACCATCCACCACTACATCACCATGCTGATACAAGTCACGAATCTCACGCTGACTTGAAACCAACTCTGCCAAATGATGATCGGATAATGTCAATGTCACATCAGCATTGGTATCATTGCCCTGTTGCACACTGCCATTGGCTAAATTCACTGTCCATGACTCATTCGGCTCGGTAATATTGAATTGATAAGTGTGGCTTGCATTACTTTCACCTTGCAAACGATTTTGCAGAGCCGTGAAAATCTCAGGTGCTTTTGCCACTTTGGCTGTACTTGTCGGTGCTGCCGCAACCTGTGTTGTATCACCCGAAGCCACACGTGCATCACGAGCCTGATCAATCAACTTTTTGTCCATATCTTGCAGAACGATCAATTTATTGGATGCCATCACATTACCGCCAATTTTTAGCTGACCACCAAAGAACAACTTTTGTACATCGGCTAATGAACCATTAAACACGGTTGGCACATGCTCCTCATCCATTTCAAGGGTCACATCAGGATTGGCAACCTCGCCTGCGCCTGCACTACCTGCACCATTTTTCAGGTCAATAAACCACAAAGACTCAGGATTTTTCAGTTTAAATTGGAATGAGGTTTTGGTTTTATCAACAATCCCTGCTGTATTTGCAATATATTGATTTACCGCAGTAAAGACATCGGCAAGCGTGATTTCAGTATTTACTGTAGAAGCTGAGTTTGTTGCACTTTCTGATGATCCTGCGCTGCTTGCATTGGTAATACGTTGATTTTTCGCCTCAGCAAATAATTTAGAATCAATTTCTTGCAACACAATCAGCTTATTGGATGCCATAACATTGCCACCAATTTTCAACTGACCACCAAAGAACAACTTTTGCACATCTGCCAATGAACTTGTCACTACGGTTTCAAGATGTTCTTCATCCATTTCAAGTGTCACATCGGCATTGGCAATTTCACCTTGCGTACACGAACCCGCACCATTTTTCAGATCAAGCGTCCACATTGAATCAGGATTTTTGAGTTTGAATAAGAATGACGTCTTGGTTTTATCCACCAATTCAGGATGTTGTGCGACATACTCTGCAATGACTTTAAACACATCTTTGGCAATTAAACGATCAGGTTCATTAGAAGTCTGTACTGCCTGAACAGATGCTTGCTCAGTTTTTGCTTTGGCTTTTGCCTTAGGAATTTCCGTATATAATTCAATGGCAGCATTCTTGATTACCACTTCATTACGTTCTTTCACCCACGTTTCAAAAATGATTTTGGTATCCGATTCTTTCCACATTTTGGTGACAAGGGTATCGCCCGGATAGACACTCTTGGCAAAACGTACTTTGATACTTTTGAAATAACGTCCATCATTATTGCTAAATGCTTTAATCACAAGGCGACCACTAAAACCAAAAGTACATAAGCCATGTAAAATTGGACGATCAAAACCAAAAGCTTTGGCAAATGCAGGATCGGCATGCAAAGGATTCCAATCGCCTGATAAACGATACAACAGCGTTTGATTCACATCGGTTTTTTCTTCAATCACGGCATCAGGTTCGCGCTCAGGTGCGACATTAATTTCTGTTGAATCACCACGATCACCGCCCCAACCGCCTGCACCGCGAACAAATGCTGTCATTTCGTTGTAAATGAGTTCTTCACCATTCTCATCTTTAGACGAAATTGCAAAAGTCACCACTGCATTCGGATCTTTGTCATAGGCACTTTTTAGGGTAAATGTATGCTGTAACTTGGCATGTGGCGGTAAAGGTCGTTTAATTTCAGTATATTGCTCACCATGTAGCACACGATCAAAGCCATAATTCATACCTGGAAGTGAAACGCCTTGCTTTGCCATTTGCAACATGGCATTCATTTGTGGCATCACGCCATAAGTTGGAAAGGCTTGGAATTCACTACCCAACTCATAGACATAGGCAAGTTCTGAACTGTCCAATGGATTTTGCGCTGCACCAATGCCCAATGCATAAAGTGATAAATCACGTTCATCATAAGACGATTCGATCTCAAGTTTGGCTTTGGATGCAACATCCAAGTCGATGAATTCATTACCGCCTAAGTTTGGATGGTTGATACCTTCAAGAATCGGCGTGAATGATTCTGTGGTTGATGTAGGATGAGTTGATTCTGTGAAATCGATAATTTTGTCCCAATGCCGTGCCACATCATCAACATTGAATGGGCGTTTGTTTGGGAAAATATAACCCTCTGTACGCTCCCAACGCAGTTTAGCAACGAAGCCTGCCCCGACTTCAAATAAACCTTTATTTTCCTTACAATCTTCATGTGCAAGCCAAGCCACCAAAGGACTCACCGCTTCAGGTTTCAGCAAAGCCAATAAGTCAGGTGGCATCACAGTTTCAGTCAAACGGGACGCTGCTAATGGTGCAATGGTATTGACGAAAATGTTTTTACTGCGACCTTCTTCCGCTAAACAGTTGGCTAAACCAAGAATACCCAATTTTGCCGCACAATAATTGGCTTGACCGAAGTTTCCGTAAATCCCTGCGGCTGATGTGGTCATGATAATTCGACCATAGCCTTTTTCACGCATGATTGGCCACGCTGCATGTGAGACACTTTTCGAGCCATTCAAATGCACACGCATGATCAGATCCCAATCCTGCTCAGTCATTTTGGCAAAACTGACATCCCGTAAAATCCCTGCATTATTAATGACAATATCTACAGTACCAAAATGATCTAAAGCTGTTTGGACAATAGCTTCACCATTTTCCACCGAGTCATAATTGGCAATTGCTTCACCGCCTGCTGCACGAATTTCTTCCACAACTTTGTCGGCAGCTGAAGAAGACTGACCTGATCCATGTGCGCCACCGCCCAAGTCATTCACCACCACTTTACAGCCTCGTGCTGCAAGGGTCAGTGCATGTTGTCGTCCTAAGCCACCACCTGCACCTGTGACAATGGCTACACGTCCATCAAAACGTAATTCTGACATTTTTATATCCCTGATTTGATTATTTTATTGTTTAACTTACATCTATCCATAACCAAAAATAAATTTTAATCAATGGAAGTTCCCCTCTTTTTAAAGATGAGAAGCTTGCTTCGTAAGAGGGGGAGATTTTGGGTATTCATTAATGCCTATCACTATTTAAATCGTCCGTGAAATCAACTCTTTCATGATTTCATTGGTACCACCATAAATACGATTTGGACGCATATCCAAATACGCACGGGCAATTGGATATTCCATCATATAACCATAACCACCATGCAATTGCAGACACTCATCAACCACTTTACAGGCAAGATCTGATACCCAATATTTCGCTGTACATGCGGCTTCAATTGACAATTCATTTTTTAAAACAAGCTGCATACACTGATCAACAAACGTTCGTGCAATTTGAACTTCAGAACGCATTTCCGCCAATTTAAAACGAGTATTTTGGAATGCAGAAACAGGCTTTCCAAACGCTTTACGCTGTTTGACATACTCCACTGTACTTGCCAAAGCAAACTCTGCACCTGCTGCACAAATGATACCAATCATCATCCGTTCCCATGCCAACTCTTTCATCAACATGATAAAACCCATGCCTTCCATACCCAATAAATTACTTTTTGGAATACGCACATTATCAAAGAACAATTCGCACGTATCCTGACCATGCAAACCCACTTTCTTCAATGGTTTCCCTTTGGTAAATCCTGCACGAGAAGCTTCAATCACCACCAAAGATACATTCTGTGCTTCGCTCTCGCCCTTACCTGTTTTGACCGCAACCACAGCCATATCGCACAGATAACCATTGGTAATGAAAATCTTAGAACCATTGATAATATAATCATCACCATCTTCAACGGCTGTCGTACGCAAAGCCTGTAAATCAGAACCGGTCCCCGGCTCAGTCATCGCAATCGCACCAACCACCTCACCTGTTGCCATTTTCGGCAACCAATCTTGCTTTTGTTGCTCATTTCCAAAGTTGTTAATGTAATTTGCCACAATATCCGAATGTAACGAAAAGCCTGATGCAGAATCTCCGACGCGTGCCTGTTCTTCCATCAAAATCATTGAATACAAACGATCTACACCTGAGCCACCATATTCTTCAGGCATCGTGCAACATAGCAAGCCTAATTCACCTGCCCGATTCCATAAATTACGGTCTAAATGCTGCTGCACTGCCCATTTTTCATTGTGTGGTGCAATTTCAGTTTCAAAGAAACGCCGTGCAGTTTGACGGAATTGTTCATGTTCAGCACTGAATAAAGTGCGAGGAATCATTGGTGCGACAAGTTGTGGAATATTTAAAGCGGACATTACATTTCCTTTGAATTGGTTTTATTTTTATTCACACACCACAACTTTTTTGATCATACATTGTGCTGTAGCTAACTTATGTTTTAAATTTTGTAAGCTTTTTGGTCAATTGTCAGAAGCATTGATCTTATTTTTATCGCTGGTGCATTATGCCAATCATTGGCTAAACCTGATCAACAATAGGCAAAACATCATCAATTATTTCAATATGTAAAAATCATGCAGACTCAATAGACATGATTGCAAATTTCAAAATGTATAAGGCATCGACTTAAAGTCTTTAAATAAAGTAGGGGCAATTTGGTAGACAGCACATAAGCCAAGCACTTCAAAACTCCATTGACCCAGTACGCTTAATTGATGAAATCGTTTCTTTTCAAAATATCGACCACTTTCTTGATCTTGAGCAATTTTGGTTAAATAGGTCGAAATTGTCTTTTCATCAACAGTGGTATTTAAAATTGAATCTAACTGTTGATAAGGATAAGTGATCTGATAATCCTCACTGATTGAAGGATTTTCAAAATATGGATAACTCAGAATATCCAATAAACGATCATTTTGATAATGCAATAATCCATCAACGATTTTTACAACACTCTCGCCTTGATCTAACACAATAGCGCAATTGAGCAGTAATAATGCAAAGCTATAATCAACGTCTAAATTTAATGCTATCGTGCTATAGGTTTCATCTTCGGACTGGATAAATCGCAATAAATCTGCATAGGCAAACCAAAGATCTAAAATCGTATGGTAGAGTTCAGCTCTAAACTCACGATCTACACCTAAATCATAACTCAGACGTAATAGATAAGTCATTTCAAGGCAAAAGTCTTTAAGTAGCATTGCCTGCTCAATAAAACTATAAATATCATATTCACCAAAATCACATTCTGTATCGAACCAAAATAGTTCTGATTCTAATGTATCTTCGATCTGGCTAATAATATCTTGCCAATGTTGCATAGAACCATTTGTGGAAATATTCCACGTGCTAGGGTCTGCAATTTCGATTTGTTTAAGCTGTTGATGTAATTGTTCTAAAGTCTGCTGAAAATCGATGTGATACATATTTAACTCTTAGATTCTTTAAAAATAATGCACAAAACCTAAACCAATTTTTTGCCAATCCAAATGGTTTTGTTGCTGATATTCCCAATTGATATTTAAAGAATTTTGCTTATTTAATGAATATTGCAAAGTGCTATTGAGTCTTAAATTCCATTGACTTGAATCCTGCCAATAGGGCAGTTCAACTTGCACAATACTATTCAAACGATCTGTCCAAAGATTTTGACAACCCACTGTCGGACCCACGCCTACTCTCCATCCTTTATCTAGAGAGCTTCCTGCTTGCAACTGTGTCTGCAATTCTGCATAGCACAAGTGTTTTCGATCATCATCTGCAATGGTATAACCTGATTGCACTTTGCTGTTCACGACACCATGTTGCTGATGTTCACTAAATTGACCATTTTGAAGCGCTTCTTGTTGCCAACCTAATGTAAAGCCCCACGTAATCGGAGTTTTAAACGGCGTAATTGGATTGTATGAATTAACCGTAAGTAAATTCAATTCTTCAAGTTTGAATTGATCATCACGCCACTGTGCAGTGCCATCTAAAAATAACAACTGTGTCCCTGTACGTAAGCCACCTTGAGGGTCTTTGAGTTCGTGATACGCCTGGCGATGACCAATCTCGATATACTTTTCACCCTGCACCTCCCCCACTTCAACTGACCACTTACGTGAATCATGACTATCCACTGGATCAACTTGAGGACGCTGAGGTTCTTGGCGTTGTTTTTCAATTTGAATTTGGCTACGCAAACCCAATAACTGCCTAAAACGCGGCTGCGTAAATGTGCTATCCACTTGACGAGCAACAAATTGTAAGTACAAATCGTCATACGCCATTTCTAAAATTTTGGCACGATCTGCTTCCGTATAACTGGCAATTGCAGATTGCATTGCACTCGGTTCTAACATCGCAACTTGATGGGCTTTTTTTGCTAAGGCATGACCATGTTGCTTTGCTTGAGAATTGAGTTGCGTTTCTAAAGCAGGACGATATACCGTTTCTTTAATCAACCCCTCTTGATCAATGGCTTTAATGGTTTGGATTGGGATTGCGGCATAAGTAAATTGTTTACGTATATTTGAGCTTGGACGAACCAAATCAATTAAACCCAATAAACGATAGGCACAATTATCACTGACAAAATAGTATGGAAAACTGACCTTTTGCATTTCCCACATATGTTTAACCAAAAATGCTGTTTCTTCAGGATTTAAATTGAGTTCATATTCCCAGAGATCACGACTTTCAAAATCACCATATTCTTTGACTTTACGATAATATGGCATCAACGAATATTCTCCAGGATATTTACCAATCAACCCTTTCCATGCGTAAGACCAATTGTCTTCGCTATTCACTGTTGCAGCATAATTGACCGCATAAGAAACCAAATTCAGTTCTTTTTGGTCTTTGGGATCTATACGTAATAATGTATGACCAAACATAGAGCTTGGATTACCCATAAAATCCGTGGCATAAATCAATGAGGCTTTATGGGGTTTGATTTGACCATACCATTGATCAAATTCAGGGCATTCAACTTTAGGTAATTGCGACTCGGAAATATTGAGTTGTTGCATCAGCCACTGGCTACGTGCGGGTAATCGACAACGAATCGATTGGTTCGGTTCTGCATTTTGAAATAAAGCCGCGATGTCAGCATTCAGCTCATGTTGAATATTTTGTCGCCCATCTTGTGCGAAAAAATAGCCTGAATAACTCACTTCACTCTGTGATGAATCTTCTGCATAAAGTAAACGCTTCCATGTAATTTGCTGATCTAATTTTTTTTCTTTAGCAATATTTAAATAATTCTCAATGGTCTGTGGAGCTACAGCCACAGATTCCGCATAAGCATGAATGGTAGAAAACGTACTGATTACAGCTAAACTCAATGCTAAATATTTCATTCAATCGTCAATTTTTCGTTGTTATATCATGTTGATATTGGATGAATATAAATCCATTTTAAATATAATTCTCATGTTTATATTGAAAGATTTAGTATCCAATACCGTTTGTTTCATAAAATTTGGGCAAGAAAAACCCTGCAACAAGGCAGGGTTGATTCTATATTAAACGTAAGCTTTTAATACTTGATCTTGAGCCATTACTTGTTGAAGTGCTGCAAGAACTTGTTGAGAATTTTGATTTTGAGCTGAATAAATACTAGAGAAGTTTGATTTAGCAACAGCATTGAAATGCGCTTTATCTGCATCTTTGATGTTTAATAAAGAAGCAAGAACATTCAAGCTTTCACCCTGACCTACAGCCATATCACGAGCAAGTGCTTCAGAGTTTTCATTGGTAAACGTTACAGCTTGTGCAGTCACTTTACCATTGCCATTACAACCCAAAGTACCAAATGTAATACCTAATAATTGGTTAGTAAAAATACCATTGGTCGTCGCAGCTAAAATTTTAGGAATTTTACCAGATTGACCTGCCCACACTTGTGAACCCACACCACAACCCACATCTGGATCAGCCATTGCAACACTAGAACCAGCAGCCAATACAGCAGCTAAAGCGATTTTTTTTAACATATAATTCTCCAGAATTTTCATATGTATTATTTTTAAACTCAACATATGTAAATTGTTATTTTCAATTTTGTGTAAACACTATTACACCTGTTTAGATTTATCACATAAATTTAGATAAGCAAATCAAAATATGACAATTCAAAGACTATTTATTGTACTTATTTAGTGACCAATCACCACCTTTCGTACGTATACCAAGAATCTTGAGCACTAAAACAAGACTTAACAGTAGCAATAAGTACCAAGAACCTAGTTTTCCCCACCCGACCATGTGCCAAGCATCGACTTGACTTGGGTATAACCAAATTTTATAAAAGGTACTAATATTCTCTGCAATCCAAATCAAAAATGCCAAAACCAATAGAACGGGAAGCATCGGTAATTGAAATTGATGTTGTTGTAATTCAAAGCGAATTTTGGTTTTCCAAAAAATTACAATGCTCCATAAAAAAAGTAAATTTCGAAAATCTGGAATAAAAAACTTGCTCATAAAATTGATATAGGACAACACTGCCAAACTGAGCATATTGGCAAAACTAGGTAGTTTTGAAAATGAAACTTGATAAAGTCGTAAGGATCGTGCAAAAAAACTACCCACGGCTGAATACATAAATCCAGCAAATAAAGGGACTGTTAATAATTTGAAAACTGCAGGTTGAGGATATTGCCAAGATGCAATTTGTGGGTGCGTAAGAAAGATCTCCATCCCCATTGCCATGATATGAAATAAAGCAATCACTTTGGCTTCTGACCATGATTCAAGTTTTAAATAAAGCAAACACACTTGAATGATCAGGGCATAAAATAGTAAATAGTCATAGCGAAAAAAACCATAAAACTCGTGGCTTCCCATATGCGCTGTCAACACAAAGGCAATGAGCAATAAAATACCAAATAAGGCAGCCGATGCTGCCTTATAAAGGAATTCAAATAATGATTTGAAATAGATCATGAAAATATCAACATGCAAACTTTAGGTGAATTGCTAATCTAAAGAATTAACCTAAATACTTCGCACTGTACTCATGTACAGTATTAATAAATGCTTTCGGACGTTCAGGGTCAACCCATTGCGTAATCCCATGACCTAAGTTCGCCACATAACCTGTTTTTTCACCATTGGCATACGCATCGTCTAGCATCGCTTTGGTGGCTTTTTCAATTGTTGCAGCCGATCCATATAATGTTGCTGGGTCTAAGTTCCCTTGTAGCGCCGCACGACCATTGACTATTTGACGCGCAACATTCAATGGTGTCGTCCAATCCAGACCAAAAGCATCTGCACCTGTTGCAACCATTGGTTCTAACCATTGACCACCACCTTTGGTGAATAAAATCACAGGCACTTTACGCCCTTCATTTTCACGTTTTAAGCCTGCAACGATTTTCTGCATGTATTTCAAAGAAAATTCTAAATATTCACGATGTGCTAATGCACCACCCCAACTATCAAAAATTTGTACTGCTTGTGCACCTGCATCAATTTGAGCATTTAAATATTCAATGACAGCATCTGCTAAACGATCTAACAAGGCATGGAGAACTTCTGGCTGGGCATACATCATTTGTTTGGTAAAGCGGAAATCTTTACTTGAACCGCCCTCAATCATATAAGTCGCCAATGTCCAAGGACTGCCTGAAAAACCAATCAAAGGAACTTGACCACCCAACGCTGAACGAATCGTCGTTACCGCATTCATCACATAATCAAGATCAGACTTGGCATTGAATTTCGGTAAATTCGCCACATCTTGCTCAGTACGCACTGTTTTGTGAAATTTAGGACCTTCACCTGTTTCAAAATAAAGCCCTAAACCCAATGCATCTGGAACTGTTAAAATGTCAGAAAATAGAATTGCAGCATCGAGATCATAACGGCGCAAAGGTTGCAAAGTCACTTCACAGGCAAAATCATTATTTTTACAAAGGGAAAGAAAGTCACCTGCTGTCGCACGTGTTGCACGATATTCTGGTAAATAACGTCCCGCTTGTCGCATCATCCATACTGGTGTTGTATCTACGGGCTCACGCAATAAGGCACGTAGAAAGCGATCATTTTTTAAGGTCGTCATTTACTTTCCCAATCTAAAAATTAAATTCTCCCCATCATAGCAAAAAGGCTTGTGATTTAATCATTTCTCTCACTTTTTTATTCATTCAATTTCAGCGTTTTTTATTGATTTAAATTGTGGATTCATATTCAAATTAAAACAAAATCACTTTTCTCAAAAATTTTCTATCGAAAAATATAATCAACACAAAACAAATACTGCAACACCTTATATTTTCTGTAATACTTGCTTGGATTTTTTGTTATACATTATGAATAATTCTTAAGGTTGATTTACATGTTCGTTCGCTCAATTCTTGCTTTGAGTTTAAGCTGTTTATTAACAGGTACAGCTCTTGCTGCATCTACAGCAGAGCAACCTCTCACACCTAAAAAAGTTGCTGCTCCTGTAGAAGACCCTATTGACCCACTGGCTGTTGAAAGCTCTGCATCAAATGTAGAAACCGAGATTAGCCCGCAAGAGCAACAAGATTTAAATAAAGCAGCAGATACACTGCAAAATTTAGAACAAACAGAGTCTAAAAACTCAGAAACAGCTCAAGCACCAACGGCTACTACTACGACAACAACTGCACCGACAAAAGTTGCTAGCAATCCAAATGCACCTAAAGCCTCTTGGACTTTAGATGGTATGAATAACGCGTCATGGTATGAAAATATCGGTAAAGGACAGTTCCCTGTCTATGCGCGCGCGCATGTAATGTTAAATAACTCACATGCTTCGCCAGGTGCAATTGATGGCTCTAGCGGTATGAATACTTTAAAGGCAATTGCTTCATTCCAACAAATGAACGGAATTAAACCGACTGGTGAACTCACCAAAGAAACTTGGGATGCTTTAATCGCTAAACAAGGTAATAAACCTGCTTTTGTTGAATACACATTGACAGATGCTGACCTAAAAGGTCCATATGCAGCTTCAATCCCACGTGATTACGCATTACAAGCCAAAATGAAAGGGTTGTATTACACTCGTGTCACAGAAATGTTGGGTGAAAAGTTCCATATGGATGAGGATTTCTTAAAGAAATTAAATCCTAAAGCAACTTTCAAAAAAGCGGGTGAAAAAATCATTGTCACCAATATCCGTAATGACTTACCTGAAAATATTCATTTAATTGTTGCCCATAAAGGTGCTAAACAACTTTATTTGTTTAATGCACAAAATCAGATGGTTGGATCATTCCCAGCAACAATTGGTAGCTCAGACACACCTTCTCCGACAGGTACATATAAAGTTACAGGTGTAGCTCCAAATCCATGGTATGGATATTCACCAAGTAACTTCTTACAAGGCAATAACCGTAAACCATTGTCATTACCACCTGGTCCAAATGGTCCTGTCGGTAATATCTGGATTGGTTTAAGCAAAAAGTCATTTGGTATTCACGGTACACCGAACCCTTCAGCAATTTCAAAAACTGCTTCTCATGGTTGTATTCGTTTAACCAACTGGGACGCCAATGATTTAGGTCGAAAAGTTAAGTCTGGTGTTACTGTTAAATTCTTAGAATAATTTTTGATTTACAGTACATATCAAAAACCAGTGTTAAGGCACTGGTTTTTTATTGAGATGCCCGAATTGATCGCAAGTTCATAATTTTTATTAAAATAAGTCAAAATAAAATCTATCAAAACCCTTAACTAAAAAAAATGATTCAACTCAATCTTTGATCATTTCAGAATCAGAACGATACGTTGTATTTTTAAGGTTTTATCCCAATTATATAAAGCATAAACTGAGCTCAAGTTAAAAAATAAAGAATTGGAGATTTGAAATGAATACATTTTTACATCACAGTGAAAATCGTGGTCATGCCCAAATTGGTTGGTTAGACAGCAAACATAGCTTTTCATTTGGGAGTTGGTACGATCCTAAATACATGGGTGTTGGTTCATTACGCGTGATTAATGATGACACTATCGCTGCACATAATGGCTTTGGTACTCATCCACATGACAATATGGAAATCTTGACCTGTGTACTCAAAGGTACAATTTCTCATAAAGACACCATGGGTAATGAGCGCCATATCAATGCGGGTGAATGGCAGTTGATGAGCGCAGGTACAGGTGTACAACATAGTGAAATGAATCAGGGAGATGAAGCTGTACATATGCTTCAAATCTGGGTGATTCCAAATGTACGTGATGCTGAACCGGATTATCAACAAATTGAACGTGATCCTAAAAAATCACCGAATGAATGGCAATTGATTGCAGGACCGAATGATAATGCACCTATGCATATACGCCAAAATGCTGAAATCAAAGCAGCGTATTTGGAAAATGGTCATTCACTTGAAGTCAAAGCAACTCAAAAGTTCAACTATGTACATGTGATTGAAGGTGAAATTGATATCGCAGGTCAAATCGTAAAACCAGGTGATGCTTATCTATTTGATGAGGATGCTACCATTGTTGCTAAAGAAAATAGCCAATTCATTTGGTTTGATCTCAACAACTAATCATCGTTGGTAAAGAAAAACCTCCATATACCAATATGGAGGTTTTTTATGTTCTGGAAA
>NZ_SGSX01000017.1:0-82432 GCF_004209355.1 Acinetobacter sp. WCHAc060025
TATTAATAAAAATCAAATGTTTAGAATTAAGAACTTCATTTTAAAAATTTATTCGAAATTCCTAATTCTTTAACAGTTAAAGTGCGCCGTTAATGCTATAAAGTAGTATCAAAGCCAATACTACGCAAGCTTCTGGCTTTTAATGTTATTGTTTATTTAGTGCAAAATAAAATATAAAAAATTGACTTTATCTTAGAAATCTCATTTTTAGTGCAAAATAAGCCGTAAAACCCTGATCTAGCTTTGCGGTTCTAAAAATCTCTCAAAGGCTTATGGTTCGGTCATCTCATCCCACAACATCCCGCATAGTCCCACCACACGTTAGTGCAGAATAAATTAGAAAATCACACTTAGTTATTTTATTGAAAATATAGAATGAAGTAACGCAAAAATAAAATTAAGCTTTTTCAGCCAAATAATTTTCAATAAAGCGCTGGGTCTGTGTATCTAAATAGAAAGGTGCAATCAGCGATTTGATAATGTCATCAAGTAACTGATGTTGATCTAAAGCGCCTAGGCAATGTGGCACAAAACGATCTGCTTCTGCGAATAAATCATTTTCATCTAAACCAACAGAGTGAAGTAATTCTTGTAAGCTGTATGCACTAAAATATTCGTAAAAGGCTTCAACAATATTTAAAATGACTTGTTGCATGAATTCAGTTTGGCGAAGCTCTTTCCAAGATTCATAAACAAGAATAAAGAACTCTTCAAAATCAATGGATTGTACTTGTGAGAAAGTCTCTTTTAATGTGCGTTGTTTAATCTCCGACCAAATATGTGTCGCAATATCTGCCAAATCTTCATTGGGTAAAAGAATAATCTGACTCAGTTGTTTACGAATCGCATGAGCCAGTTGGTGTTCTAGCTTTAACTCTATATTTTGTTGCTGGTCTTGGATAAAGCTGATGACTTTTGAGCTGAGTTTATTCTGTTTAACCGTGTATTGACGTAATTGATTGAGCCAAGGTGTATTGCTTTCCAAAATTTGATTGGCAAGTTGTAAGCTGACTTGTTGGATTTGAGGATTATGTTGTAAATTTTCCTGAATATAATCTTTGAGTTGTTCTAATTCTAAAATTTTAAATAGCCATAATTCAAATGCTTCATCAGACAAAAGATCATTGAAAATCGTATGGCTATGAATCGCTTCACGGTGAATTTTTTGAGCCGCAACGCCAATAAACTCAAGAATATCCGCGCCTAGATTTAATTCAAATGCATATTTTTGAACAACAGATTGTAGTTGTTCGAGTTGGATGACATCTTTTAAAAGGATTTTGTCGGCATTTTGGTAACTTTGAGAAATAAAATTGCGAATGTATTGAGGATTATTTTGATCTAAAAGTTGTTGTTTAATAAAGCGAACTTGCTCAAGCAACAAGGCTTGAGCAAATTCCTGAGCAAAGCTCGAAGGTGGAAGTGAATTATTCACATTCACGAGGCTTATACACCTGCTTTCCAGCCGTTCACAATTGGGTAACGACGTTCACGGCTGAATGCACGTGAGCTGATGCGTGGACCAATTGCACCTTGACGACGTTTATATTCATTACGATCAACCAGACGAATGATTTTTTCAACAACGTCTTTTTCAAAACCTTTGGCAATGATGTTATCTTGGCTTTGATCTTCTTCAATATAAGCATAAAGAATTGCATCAAGTACGTCATAAGCAGGTAACGAGTCTTGGTCTTTTTGATCTGGACGAAGTTCTGCTGATGGTGGGCGCGTAATCACACGTTCTGGAATCACTGGTGCGTCTGCAATGCTGTTACGGTATTTTGCTAGTTCAAATACGATGGTTTTGTACACGTCTTTCAGCACAGCATAACCACCGACCATGTCACCGTAGAGTGTGCAATAGCCGACAGCAAGTTCAGATTTATTCCCAGTTGAAAGAACAAGGTTACCAAACTTATTCGACAAGCCCATAAGTAAAGTACCACGTGCACGTGCTTGAAGATTTTCCTCAGTCGCATCCGCAGGTGAGTTACCGAAGAATGGGAACAGGGTTTGCATGAAACTGTTCACGATAGGATGAATTTCAGCGATACCGAAAGTTACACCCATACGTTTTGCTTGTTCAGTAGCATCTTCAACACTGATTTGCGATGTATAGGTATAAGGCATCATTACAGCTTGAACTTTATCCGCACCAATTGCATCTACAGCAATCGCCAGTGTCAAAGCAGAGTCAATACCACCTGAAAGACCTAAAATCACGCCAGGGAAACCTGAACGTTGAACATAGTCACGCGTTCCAAGAACCAAGCTTTGGTAAATTTCAGCCATCGTATCTAATGCAGGAGCAGCTTCTACAACTTCATAAGCTTTATTTTCAACTTGATAATTGGCAATCAGTAGCTCTTCTTTAAAACTTGATGCTTGAGATGCTACATCGCCAGAATTGTTAATAACAAAGCTTGTACCATCAAAGATCAAATCATCTTGACCACCAACTTGGTTCACGTAAACCAAGTTGATATTCATTTGTTTTGCCAACTCTTTAAGTGTCGTTACGCGATGTTGAGGTTTGCCTACTTCATACGGTGAAGCATTCAATACAAGAATAGTCTCAACATTCAATTGAGCAACTTGCTGAACGGTATTGAGTGACCAAATATCTTCACAAATCAAGACACCAAATTTATGACCAAGGTATTCAAATACAAGGTGTTGATGACCTTCATTAAAATAACGCTTTTCATCAAATACGCTGTAGTTTGGTAAGTTTTGTTTATTATAAATACCCAAAACTTGCCCGTCTTTCATTACAGCCGCTGCATTATAGCGTTGACCATCTTCAGTATGATTGGCAAAACCGAAAACAAGAACAATATCTTTAACTTCGGCTAATTTTTCAAAAGCTTGGGCTGTACGTTTTGTTAAGCTTGGACGTAATAATAAATCTTCGGCAGGGTAACCAATAGTAGATAGTTCTGGAAAAACAATAATTTCAGCATTCTGTTTTTTTGCTTCATTGGCTTGTTCAATCATCTTTTGAACATTTGACTCAATATCACCAATGAATGGAGAGAATTGCGAGAGAGCAATTTTAAAACTTTTCATTTAAATCAAATCCTATTCCAATAGGTTAATTTATATATATTCTGTTGATTTTTAAAATATAGTTATTCAACAAAGCATATATAGTTACAACGTCATATTGCCAAATGGCGAATCTATAAAATCATCAAATAATGATCAAAAATCTCTATGTTCTTGCAAGGCAAAAATTTTAGACAATGCGTATTTTAACTAAAAAAACGTTAGAAGCTAGTGATTCATTCGGTTTATTCAGTATTGCGTCAAAATACACTTGAATTTAGTCGATTTTTTTAATAGAAACCAGTGATTTTTCAATATTTTTTGTATTTGTATCATAATAGAAAAACTTTAGGATATTTCTGTGAGTTTAGTCACTTTATAAGTATTTTTCATAGTTGAATAAGCTAGTTTGATGAGTTTTTATTCAAAATGATGTTTTCGATTCGATTTAAATAAATGTCTTTGGCAATATCGCCTTGTTGTTCAATATTATAATCAAAATAAGCTTTGCCTTTGATAAAGGTATAACGGTAGGGATTGTACTTGCCAAAAGTAAGATACATAGCGGATTGTAAAATTGCACCTTTGAGCAATACATTTTCATGACGTTGATGCTGATAAACATGCGCCATCTCATGGATAAAGACTGCTTGATAGCCCAGACTCAGGCATGAAAAATCTTCACAATAATCAGCATCTTTTAAATGAATATAGCCATTGGGTGCCATCAGAATGCCGACAGGTTGCCAAGGCAAATAGGGATGATTCATAACTTTAACCTTTTGATAATCAATTAGATCACCAAAAACGGTTTTGCTGATCAGAATTTCACCCTCAGTAAGACTTCGATATTTAAATTGATCGAGTCGAAGCAATTTGGCTAAAAGTCTGGTGAATATCGGCATCATTGAAAATTTCTAATGAGTATATGTGATCAATATTAACATTGATCAACATACTATATGTATTTTTAGCTTTTTATTCGCAATATCATTTATATTTTCACAAAGTCATGATGAAATAATGGCACTATTCACGATTTAGATGCATCAAACGATCTGCTGATTAACCAAGAATTTAAGCAATATTAAGGGAATTAAGAAAACCTTGGATTAAGCTTAAAACCAATTCAGGTTGCTCTTTATGTGGCATATGATGCGCTCCCAAAATAATTTCTTGCTGACTTTTGCCTTGTGTATGATCAATAAATCGTTGAGGCTGTGCTAAAGAGCCGTATTCATCCAACTCACCATGAATAACCAATAAAGGGCTATGCACCTGATGGAGGAATGAGTCTAAAGACCAGTCTTTAAATTCAGGTGATAACCATGTTTCAGTCCATGCATCTAATACCCATTGGGCTTTTTCTCCGTGATATTTCTTTAAGCGATCCAGTTGTCCTGCTTGCTGAAACATTGCTTTGGCTTCGCGGATTCCAGAAAGAGTAAGCTCTTCCACAATTGCTTGTGCAGACATGGTCATTAAGGCTTTACAACGGTTTTGGTAATGTGCCGCACAACAGCTTGCCATACCTCCGCCAACACTATGTCCCATCACAATAAAATCTTGAATATTGAAATGTTCGAGTACTTTTGCAAAATGAGTTGTTGCTTCAGTCGAAACAAAATCGACTTTTAATGTTTCAGGATTTGCAGAAGATTGACCAAAGCCAAGTCGATCATAAGCAATCACTTTTCGCCCAGTCATTTGTGCAAGTTGCTCAGGAAAATCACGCCATAGTGCTACAGAACCGAGTGAGTCATGTAATAAAATAATCGGTATTTGATGCTGAAGCTGCTCAGGTGTCCATGATTTTACATAGAGTTGTAAATGAGCGGTGAGATCGATCCATGATTCAGCAGTTTGCATATCCATTCCAACAGGTATTGTTATAGTTCAATGTACTTACCATAACGATTTTTTAAACAACTATTCAAGTAATGTCAGTGCAAATCCACTGTCCTCATGGGTCATGATTTATTTAGAAATATTCAATAGAAGAATAACGAAGAGCGATTTGTCAGACAATTTTAACGAATAGTCATGTATTGCTAATCAATTGACCTAAATTGCTAACGGTATTTTAAAAGGAATCCTTTATTTTTGTGCATAAAACATGGTTTTTGCTGAATTTGTGAAATTGTTCCGCTTAAGCAATCAAACTCATGATCCATGAATGAATCCAGAGCGTACTCTCTATGTTATTAGCAAAGCCAGTCAAAAAAGTATTTACCAAAATATTTCCACAAGCAATGCCTGATCTTACAGGTCGTTTAGCCAATATTCCGATTCGTCATTTCAACTTCAAATTTGAATCGAAAGACATCGATGCGAAGTTCTTTATGCAAAAAGAATGGGGTACAGCTTATTTTGCTGCACTGTCTATTTTCTTAACTTATGGTGAAGAGTTGGTGATCGAGACGGCACGTTATCACCGTGATTTCATCAAAGATCCTATACTCAAACAGCGTTTAACCAGTTTGATTGGGCAAGAAGCAATTCATTCAAAAATTCATGAAGAATATAACGATGCGATGATCCCTCGTAATTTCCCTGTGCAATTTTACCGCTTCCTTGCAGAACAAGTGTTTAATCATACTTTCTTGAAGTTTCCACAGCCCTTAAAACTTTCAATGATGGCAGGAATTGAGCATTTCACTGCGGTATTTGCACAGTATGCGATGAACCATGAAGACATTTTTAATCATTCTTTAGATGAAAAGACACGTGCGCTGTGGATGTGGCATATGTTGGAAGAATCTGAGCATAAAGATATTGCTTATGATACTTATCAAGTGCTTTCAGGTGATTATCCGCTACGTATCGCAGGTTTCTTTATTGCTTTAGTAACTTTGGGACTTGGGGTAGGCGCTGGTGCTTTATTCCTCCCATTTTTACGTCGTCCAAAGAATGCCTTAAGTCTTGATTTTTGGAAAGAAGCCAAAGGCAGTTGGGACTTATTATTTGGTTTAAAAGAGGGCGTATTTGGCAGTAGCTTAGGTCATATTTTTGATTATTTACGCACAGATTTTCATCCAAATGATCATGATACCAATGCGCTTTTAGAACATTACAAAAAAGAATTACTTGATCCTGTGACAGGGACTCTAACCCCATTCTTTGTTAAAGAATTTACCCCTGCTTTACGTGTGTAATGTGCATAGATCGATGCCTAGAAAGTGGCTGAATTGACTTTGCGATTGAGCCACTTTTAAAACATTAAATTTGTCCAATAAAAAATGCTGTGAGATACGTTTCTATGTGCTTTTAGGGGCAAAATTAAAATGTCATTTCAGCCAATTTTGTTGTGAAAATGAAAATCAAATATTGTCTTTATAGGACATTTTCTATCAGTTAAAACCATTCTCAAATATTTTGTCTAACAAAGCAGTGATGTTGTCATAATTTGCTAATCAAAAGAAGAAATGTGCCAATGGTAATTGATAAAGCATGGCGTAATTTTCATGCATAATCTGGAGTTTTTACTCTAAAAAATAAATCTTTTAGCTTCAACAGAAATTGGATTTCCATTTTCATGAATAAAGGGTATTTGCAATGATCTTAGCTAAACCAATCAAAAAAGCATTTTCAAAAGTTTTTTCAGCGGCACCTTTTAGTCTGGAAAATCAAACACCAATTATTCCTATTCGTCATATGAAGTTTGATTTTGAACCTGAAAAATTGGATCACAGATTTTATATGGATGCGGAATTAGCCAGTGCATATTTTGCATCTTTATCTATTTTTCTGACACTCGGCGAAGACTTGGTGATTGATACGGCACGTTATCATCGTGATTTTATTAAAGATCCATTGTTAAAGCAGCGTGTGACCTCTTTGATTGGGCAAGAAGCAATTCATTCTAAAATGCACGAAGAATTAAATGATGCGTATATGGAACGTGATTTGCCAGTGAAATTATTTCGCTTTTTAGCAGGTTATGTTTTTGAGTATGGTTTTAACCGTTTACCACAACCAATGAAATTATCCTTAATGGCAGGTATTGAGCATTTTACTGCGGTTCTGGCTGAATACATGATGAATCATGAGTCGGTCTTCTTCCGTTCTACAGATGAAAAACAACGTGCGATTTGGATGTGGCATATGTTAGAAGAGTCTGAGCATAAAGATATTGCTTTCGACGTTTTCCAAACTTTATCAAATAATTATGCATTGCGTATTGCAGGATTTTTCCCTGCATTGATCACGATTCTTGTGTTGATCTCGGCTGCATCGACGATTGTGCCGTTCTATCGTGATCCTAAAAACCTGATTCGTTGGAGTTATTGGAAAGAGATTCCACATAGTTTCCGTTTGATTTTCGGTTTAAAAGATGGTGTTTATGGTAGTTCTTTAAAGCATATATTTGATTATTTGCGTCCAGACTTTCATCCAAATGACCACGATACCAGTGAGTTTTTGGCATATTACAAAGAAACTTTGTTGAATCCTGAAAATGGTGTTCTGACGCCATATTTGACCAAAGAATTTATTCCAGCACTACGTTCTTAAAACGTCCTTACAATAATAAATGGATTGAAATACATGGGAATTTTTTCTAAAAAATTAAAACCGAGTCAACATGCTTATGCTGTGGTCACGGGCGCTGGCAGTGGGATCGGTCGTAGCTTTGCGATGGAACTGGCAAAGCGTGGTGGTACGATCGTTTGTGCGGATATTAATCTTGCAGCAGCTGAAGAAACAGTGAATTTAATTCAATCTCAAACCACAGGCAAAGCATTTGCAGTGCAATGTGATGTGACAGATAAAACACAAGTCAAAGCGTTGTCAGAGCAAGCTGAAAAGTTAATGAACCATTCAGTGACTTTAGTGATTAATAATGCGGGCGTAGGGCTCGGTGGTAAGTTTGACGAAGTATCACTCGAAGATTGGCAATGGTGTGTCAACATCAATCTTTGGGGAGTGATTTATGGTTGCCATTATTTTGTACCGAAGTTTAAACAACAAGGTTATGGTGCAATCATTAATGTTGCATCGGCAGCAGGCTTTACGGCAGCGCCTGAAATGACTGCATACAACGTCACGAAGTCTAGCGTCTTGGCTTTATCTGAAACACTTTCAGCAGAGTTACGCAAAGATAAAATCAGTGTCAATGTACTTTGCCCAACACTTGTTCCAACCAATATCATGAAAAATGGTCGCTTGCCAAAACAGTATGCAGGATTGGCTGATGACTTATTAATGAACCATGCTTTCACAACCAGTGAAAAAGTCGTGATTAAAACATTGAATAATTTGGATGCTGGCAAACTTTATACCGTACCTCAACCTGATGCGAAATTGTTCTGGTTAATGAAGCGCGCTTCACCTGCCTTATACGCAAAAATGTTGGGTATCGGTTATCCATTATTTAATAAATATGTAAAATAATTGTAGAGTGAATCAAGATGACAACTGAACAGACTGTAGATACGCTTCCTGAAGATAAAAGCGAAAAAAAGACCAATAAACAAACTACTGTTGAAGAAATTAAACAGGTGATTCAGCCTGCAGAAGCGAAGAAAGCTGAAGTAAAGACTGAGCCAAAAGTTGAAGCAAAAGTCGAAATAAAAGCGCCAACTAAGGTTGCGATTTCTAAAGCCACTACAACGAAAGCAGTTAAAACTGAAAAAGTGGATCAAACACAAGAAAGTAAAAAGCCGGTTTCAAGTACTAAAAAGCCTGAATCTGTACATGTGTACGATACGATTGTGATCGGTGCAGGGATTTCAGGAATCGCTGCTGCCTATAAAATGAATCAAGCGGGTTATCACGATTATATCGTCCTTGAAAAAGCAAGTCGTGTCGGTGGAACTTGGCGTGACAATAATTACCCTGGTTGTGGATGTGATGTGCCATCGGCATTGTATTCATTTTCATTTTCACCGAGTCATAAGTGGAGTCACTTATTTGCCAAACAACCTGAGATTTTAACCTACTTAGAAGAAGTGGTTGAGAAGTATAACTTAGGCGGTAAGATTGACTTTAATAATGAATTGACCAGTGCTAAGTGGGATGAGTCGCAACATATTTGGAATTTAGAAACATCAAAAGGCAAATACCAAGCCAAAACGGTTGTATTTACCACAGGTCCAATCACTGAACCATCGATGCCAAAATTAAAAGGGATTGAAAGTTTCAAAGGTGAAATGTTCCATTCCGCACGTTGGAATCATGACTATGATTTAACGGGTAAGCGTGTTGCTGTGATCGGAACTGGCGCTTCAGCGATTCAGTTTATTCCACAAGTTCAACCATTGGCAAAATCAGTCGTGGTATTCCAACGTACTGCGCCGTGGGTATTGCCAAAAGCAGATATGGAATTGAGTGATACAGCAAAAGGTATTATTTCTAAATTCCCAGTGATTCAACAAACATGGCGTAACAGTATTGCGCAAATTTTAAATGGTATTAATTTTGGTTTGCGTAATCCAAAAGTATTAAAACCGATTAATTTTCTCAGTAAGCAATTGCTTAAATTACAAATTCAAGATGATCAATTACGTAAAGATGTTACGCCAAACTTTGATATTGGTTGTAAGCGTCTTTTGTTCGCCAACAACTATTATCCAGCACTTCAACAAGACAATGTCAGTTTAGTGCCACATGGTTTGGTGGAGATAGATGGCAATACTGTTGTCGCGGCCAATGGTGAACGTCACGAAGTTGATGTGATCATTTGGGGGACTGGTTTTGAAGTATCACATCCACCAATTGGTAAACGTGTTTATGATGCCAATGGTCAGGTTTTAGCAGATCGTTGGAAGAATAGTTCACCTGAAGCGTACTTGGGTGCAAGTATTGAGAATGTACCAAATGCATTCTTGGTACTAGGTCCAAATATCTTGGTTTACGATTCATTTATTGGTATTGCTGAAGCGCAAGTGGGTTATATTGTAGATGCCTTAGTGAAAATGCGTAATCAGAAGTTCACTCGTTTTGAAATTAAAGGTGATGTGGTTGAAGCACACAATAAGCGTTTACAAAAGCATTTAAAAACAACGGTATTTAATGCGGGTGGTTGTAAGTCTTATTATTTGGATGAGAATGGTCGTAACTTTGCTGCTTGGCCGTGGTCTTTACAAGAACTGCGTAACCAGTTAAAAGTTTGGAATACCGATCATTATTCAGTTGAGACAAAGAAAACGACTGTGAATTGATGGTTATTCTACTTCATCATTCAGCTGTAATTTAATCAGCAAAGCCCTAATAGATTTAGGGCTTTTGTCATTTTAAGTGTTGCGACTTATTTTTAGGTCTAGAACTGTTATAAAATAGATGTCAGTTTATAAAATGATCAAAAATATGAAAATAAGAATAATAGCCTTAGGTATTCTGCTAATCGCCAATGTGAATACTGCAACTTATGCGGAGTCTAAAGCAAATTTAGACGCGCTATTTTCTCAAAAAAATAATCAAGATACACGTTTTGATCGCTACCCAAAATATTGGATAGGGCTAGATAAAAACAAAGAAATTACGGTTACATTTGAAGAGTTTAATGCTGGAAAGGTACGCGGAAGCTATCAATTGAATGGCAAGGTTAAACGATTTAATACTAGGTACTATGTGACCAAACTTCCGTATCTGTATAAATTGACGATTCAAGATTCTACAGAAGCAAAGGTGCTTTTAACGTTTTGGATTGATCTTCGTGATCAAAAAAACTTAGTTATTGATCAATCAGAACATGGAAAGTCATCACAAAATCAGCAGTTCAAATTAAAACCGATGATGAATTGGCAACCTGATTAATGCCTAAAACTTGATAAAAGAGCTTAAATCGATCTGATTTAAGCTCAACTTGACCTAATCACGAAGTTTTAAATAGCCTGTGTATTTTCAACTAACCAATTTAAAACTTCACCTTGTAAATGTGGTGATAAACGTTCACGTACAGTCTGGTGGTATTGATTCAACCATGCTTTTTCATCAGTCGTCATCAAATCCAAAACAATACATTGGGTATTGATTGGACAAAGCGTTAAAGTTTCAAACTCTAAAAACTCACCATAGGTTTTTTCTGCAAAAACTTTAGGTTGATTGACCACTAAATTTTCAATACGAATGCCATATTTCCCTTCATGGTATAAGCCTGGTTCATTTGATGTGATCATGCCTGCACGCATCTTGGTATTTGCTGTTGGTGGTGCATAGTATGAAATCACTTGTGGACCTTCATGCACATTCAGCGCAAAGCCTACACCGTGACCAGTACCATGACGATAATCTAAACCATATTTCCATAAAGTTTGGCGGGTAATGCTATCTAATAAAGGTGATGCAATTCCTTCAGGGAAAACAGTTTGTGCTAAGGCAATATGACATTTTAAAACCAAGGTATAGTCACGTTTTTGTTCATTACTTGGTGTACCGATAGGAACAACGCGTGTGATGTCTGTGGTGCCATCTGCATATTGTGCACCTGAATCAATTAGTAATAAGCCATCACCTACAATTTGACTAAAATGATCTGGAGTTGCACGGTAATGCGGAAGTGCGCCATTGGCATTAAAACCCGCAATTGTTGAGAAACTTAAATCAATAAAACCTTGTTGTTGTTTACGAAAAGCTGTGGCTTTTTCATCAATGCTCAGTTCATTGATGCTTTCACCATTCTTAAGCGCAGTATCTAACCAATGAAAGAAATGACACAGTGCAACACCATCTTTGATCATGGCATTTCTGATATGTGCAATTTCAGATGGATGTTTGCATGATTTAAATAAAGTGCTTGGGTTGATGTCTTGAATCACTTGATTATGTAGGGTAATTGCTTGAGCATGTAATATTGAAACTTTTGCAGGATCAATGAGTACAACTTGATTTTGAATTTGTTTTAGAAACTCAGCACTCTGCGCATAAGCAATAATTTCAATATGATCCGCTTCTAAGTTTGCCTGTAATTCAGGAGAAAGTTTTGCATCATCAATAAAAAGCACAGTACGAGAGTGATCAATATATAAATGTGCTAAAAACACAGGATTGTATTCGACATCGCGACCACGACAGTTAGTGATCCATGCAATATCATCTACCGAAGAAACAAAATGAGCAGATGCATTTTTTGTTGATAAAGCATCACGAATTGCAGAAATTTTTTCTACACGTGTGAATGCATTTAAACCATCTGCCATTTGCCACACTGTTTGTAGAGGTAAGGCAGGGCGATCGTGCCAAATTTCACTGATCAGATCTAAATGGGTTTCGAGTTTAAATTGCTGTTGTTTCGCAATATCCTCTAAAGCATTATATTGCTGTACAGAAATATTTTGTCCATTCACAGAAATTTTTGCATCTTTGGTTAAATGCTGTGCCAACCAAGCAAGGTGCGTTGAAGCTGGATCATGGCTTTGTTTCTGCAAGATATAGCCCGTATTGTTTAGTTGTTGTTCAGCTTGTACCCAATAACGCCCATCGACCCAAAGTCCGGCGAAGTCTTGAGTCACCACCACAGTTCCGACTGAACCCGTAAATCCCGTGAGCCAAAGTCGAACTTGCCAATATTCGGGTAAATACTCAGATATGTGCGGATCTGCACTCATGGCAATGAAAGCATCAATTTGATGCTGCTGCATATGGCTTCTCAATAAGCTAAGTTTTTCATTTGGCGTTTGAGTGTTCATTAGGTTTCCACTTGAGAATTTGTATAGGTGTAGGTTTAGTTGACGCAGTTTGATCAAGAAGTTTACGAATAGGCGTCCTTAATAACCATAAAATCACAGCACCAATAAGTAATGCAATCACACAGCGCATGAATAAGGTTGGTAATTGATTAATTTCATCAGCAGAAACATGCCCACCAATTAACCCTGCCATTAAATTACCCAGTGCAGATGCAGTAAACCATAAACCCATAATTTGTCCACGTAGAACATTTGGTGCAAGTTTAGTCATTGCGGAGAGGCCAACAGGGCTTAAGCATAGCTCACCTAAGGTTAAAAATAACATTGCACCGATTAACCACAGTGGTGAAACCGTATTTCCTTGATTTTGGATCACAGAATGGCTTGCAAGAACCATTAACCCAAAGCCGCAAGCTGCCAATACCAAGGCAATAATAAATTTGCTGATATAACTCGGGTCGCGATTGGATTTGCCTAATTTCATCCATAACCACGCAGCGATGGGTGCAAAAATTACAATAAGAATTGGATTGACAGACTGGAACCAAACCGCAGGAATTTCAAATCCTAAAAATTGTCGATTGGTAAAATCCTGAGCAAATAGGTTGAATGAGGTTGGTTTTTGTTCAAAAGCAGACCAAAACAGTGCCGCAGTCATGAGAAGTACAAAACAAATAATAATTTTCTTTTTTTCAGTCGTATTTAGATTTGCAAACAGAAGTAGGTAAGCAAAATATGCAATGATCGCAATACAGATTGAAACGGTTAAATATTTTACGATGACAACAGGATTGATTTGTAAATAACCTATGGAGGTTAAAGTAACAACCACAGCGACCAAGACAAGGAATAGAGCTACGACTTTTGGTGCATTTTTATCATAATGTACTGCTTTGTCCCATGTTGTCTCTGCACCTTGTAAAGCATTGAACTTTTTTAGTTGAGGCACAGTCATGGCGCGGAAAATAATCAATGAAATGAGCATGCCTATTCCACCAATTCCAAAACCCCAATGCCAACCATAATCTTTAACCAAAAGCCCAGTAACTAAAGGGGCAAGGACAGAACCTAGGTTAATTCCCATATAAAAGATTGAAAAGCCTGCATCGCGTCGAGTGTCTTGTGCTTTATACAATGTACCCACAATGACTGAAATACAGGTTTTGAATAGACCAGAACCGATCACAATCAAAACTAAGCCAAAGTAAAAAAAGAAATGGCTAAACAGTGCAGTCAAAGCAATAGAGATATGTCCACAAGCAATAATCAGAGAGCCGTACCAAACAGCTTTTTCTTGCCCCAGCCATCGGTCAGCGACCCAGCCACCTAAAACGGTCATGAGATACATCGAACCAGCAAATAAACCTACGATTGCAGATGCTGAAGGGCGGTCTAGTCCAAGCCCACCATCTGCAATCATTGCTGCCATGTAGAGAATAAGTAGTGGGCGAATACCATAATAGGAGAAACGCTCCCATAATTCTGTGAAAAATAAGCCTTTCAGTGGTTTGGGGTGTCCTATAAAGGCTTGATCATATTGTTTTAAATCTTGTGACATCTTCAATTCCTTTGAAAATGATTAATAAATATAAGTTATGCAATATATAAAAATATTTTAATTCAAAGTGTTTCTATTGGTGTTTATTTGTAATTCTTATAATTCATGAAATTAAACTATTACTACTCACAATAGGGCATAAAAAAACCACCCCAAAGGGTGGTTTCTTGTTCGTTCTGAACGCGTAACGAATTAACGTTGGATATCGCGTTGAGTTTCGCCAGTATAAAGCTGACGAGGACGACCGATTTTGTAAGGTCCGCTGTGCATTTCTAACCAGTGGCTGATCCAACCAACAGTACGTGCAAGCGCGAAGATTACAGTAAACATTTCTGTTGGGATACCAATCGCTTTAAGGATGATACCTGAGTAGAAGTCTACGTTCGGGTAAAGTTTACGTTCGATGAAGTACGGGTCGCTTAACGCAATACGCTCAAGTTCCATCGCAAGTTCTAATTGAGGGTCGTTGATACCAAGTGCGCTTAACACTTCGTCACAAGTCTCTTTCATTACTTTCGCACGTGGATCGAAGTTTTTATAAACTCGGTGACCGAAGCCCATAAGTTTAACTTCTTTAGTTTTTACTTTTTCCATGAACGGAGCAACGTTTTCTACAGAGCCGATTTCATCAAGCATCTTAAGAACAGCTTCGTTCGCGCCACCGTGAGCAGGTCCCCAAAGTGCAGCAATACCCGCAGCGATACATGCGTATGGGTTAGCACCAGTAGAACCAGCTAAACGTACTGTAGACGTAGACGCGTTTTGCTCATGGTCAGCATGAAGCGTAAAGATACGATCCATTGCTTTCGCAAGAATAGGGTTAACTTTGTAGTCACGATCTGCTGGAGTAGCAAACATCATGTACAAGAAGTTTTCAGCATAGCTTAAATCGTTACGTGGATATACGAACGGTTGACCGATTGTATATTTGTAAGTCCAAGCAGCTAAAGTAGGAATCTTAGCAACTAAACGAACTGCAGTGATTTCACGGTGATCAACATTTTCAACGTCAAAACCATTGTGATAGAACGCAGATAACGCACCAACTACACCACACATAACAGCCATAGGGTGAGCATCACGACGGAAACCATTGAAGAAACGGCTAACTTGGTCGTGAACCATAGTGTGATTGCGGACTTTGTTTTCGAAGTCTGTTTTTTGTTCAGCAGTTGGAAGCTCACCGCTTAACAATAAATAGCAAGTTTCTAAGTAAGAAGCTTGAGTTGCAAGTTGTGCAATTGGATAACCACGGTGTAAAAGAACGCCTTTGTCACCATCGATGAAAGTGATTTTAGACTCGCAAGAAGCAGTAGCCATAAAACCAGGATCAAAAGTAAAGTGACCTGAAGCCAACACATCCTTAACGTCGATTACATCTGGGCCCAATGTGCCGCTGTAAATTGGTAATTCAATTTTTTTGCCATCAAGCTCTAGAACGGCTTTCTTGCCAGTTGCTGCAGACATTCAATAGATCTCCTGTCCTGGTGGATATTTTATCTAACTTGCTTAGTCATCTTGTAATGCACAAGTCAGACGGATCAAAAATTGCTATTAAGCTTAGTGAGTACTGAAATTTTGTCAATTATACTTATGGATGAACAGATAATGTTTTCGTAAGTATTTTAGTCAAAATGCGATAATGAATAAATATTGATCATTGAATTTCAGAGTCGGTCAGTATAATAAGGCAAATTCTGAGGAAGTTGCATAAAAATAATTATGATTGCGAGGCGGGGAATGGCATTTTTAACCAATATTTTGTTGCTTTTGTAATTAAGCCCTGTTTTTTTTATGTTTTAAAATCATCTAAATTTCATGACTTACATAGCTTTGAGTGTTGTTGCTGTATGAAAAATATGCAAATAAATTGATGAAATATTTATTTTCATTTTTGTGCTTAATTGATTAAAAAATAATATTTAATGTGTAAAAAACACTCAAATAATGCGATAAATTTGTATTTAAATGTTTTATAAATAATCAATTGACATCAAAATTAAATAAAAATCGAGAATTATTCACACACTAAGTTGTTCTTTCTTATTGTAAAGCTTTAAGTCAAATCAATGGTTTGAATGGCAACCATTTAAAATATAAATAAAGGTTTATTTAGAAAGAACATAATGACTATCTTATAAATGTTTAAATCATTTCAAAGTAAAATAAGAGGTAGTTATCATTTATGGAACATTATTGTCCGTAATCTTGTGCTTTAGTCTAAATTTAAAAAATATTATAAGTTGTAAATATGTATAAGTGGCTTAAAGTTAATTTTCTTATAAAATAGATAGATAGCTTAGGTTGCGTGGTTGGAATTATCGAGTTTAGCTTTTAAGTTGATGTAAATGATTCTTATTTGAGTGATTTTTAAAGGAAAAGCCAATTTCGATGGTTTGTATTTTGACAGTTCACGTTTTATAATTCAGTGTCGTTTAAAGTTCAGGCAAATGAATTTGTCTGACAATGCTAGCTTTCCTTCGAATTAATTCCAACAAACTCCGGATGGAGTTTTTACTTACAGGATGCCCGCTGTGAAAAGCAACAGACCTGTCAATTTGTCCATGGGTCAAGTTTTAGATGTAAACTTAAAATCCCCTGTGGCTATTGCATCAATTCTACACCGTCTTTCTGGTGTCATCGTATTTTTACTCGTACCGGTACTTTTGTGGCTTTTAGACAAATCTTTGTCTTCACCTGAAGGTTTTGCTCAAGTTCAAGCAATCTTTGGTGGCTTCGTTGTACGTTTCATCGTATGGGTGTTTGTAGCAGGCTTATTATTCCATTTCATTATGGGTATTAAACACTTATTTGCAGACCTTGGTTTTGCTGAAGAACTTCAAAGTGGTCGCGTTGTAGCTACAATTGCATTAATTTTGGCTGCGATTTCTGTAATCGCATCATTTGTATGGATTGTTCTCTAATGAAAAGTGCTACAGGTTTAACGGGTTCAGGTTCTCGTGATTGGTATATCCAACGTGTGAGTGCTGTTGTGCTTGCTGTTTATACTGTTGTGGTTTTAGGTTGGATTCTCTGCAATGGTGGATTTAACTATGAGCAATGGTTTGGCTTCATGATGACACTTCCGATGAAGATTTTATCTTTATTGGCTGTTTTGTCTTTAGTTGCACACGCTTGGATTGGTATGTGGCAAGTATTCACTGACTATGTGACTACACGTCAAATGGGTCCTTCGGCTTCAGGTTTGCGTTTGGTATTGACTTCTGCAGTGATTATTGCAGTTTTTGCATACGCGATTTGGGCAATCCAGATTTTTTGGGCGAATTGATAGGAAACAATCATGGGCGCTATAATCCCTAAAGAAGATTACACAAATATTCCACACGAAACTTTCGATGCAGTCATCGTTGGTGGTGGTGGTTCAGGTATGCGTGCTTCTTATCAGCTTGCTCAAGCAGGTTTGAAAGTTGCTGTGCTAACCAAAGTATTCCCAACTCGTTCTCATACAGTTGCGGCTCAAGGTGGTATTGGTGCATCTCTTGGTAATATGCAAGAAGATAACTGGCACTATCACTTCTATGACACTGTTAAAGGTTCAGACTGGTTAGGTGACCAAGACGCAATCGAGTTTATGACTCGTGAAGCGCCTCAAGTTGTTTATGAACTTGAACACCTTGGTATGCCATTTGACCGTAACGCTGACGGTACAATTTACCAACGTCCTTTCGGTGGTCATGCTGCGAACTATGGTGAAAAACCAGTTCCACGTGCTTGTGCTGCTGCTGACCGTACAGGTCACGCACTTCTTCACACGCTTTATCAAAGCAACGTGAAAATGGGTACTCAATTCTTCGTTGAATGGATTGCATTAGATTTAATCCGTAATGAAGAAGGTGATGTGCTTGGTGTAACTGCGATTGACCAAGAAACGGGCAAAATTGCAGTATTCCAAGGTAAAGCAACATTGTTTGCTACTGGTGGTGCGGGTCGTGTTTACCGTGCATCTACGAACGCATATATCAACACTGGTGACGGTCTTGGTATGGCGGCTCGTGCAGGTATTCCATTACAAGATATGGAATTCTGGCAGTTCCACCCTACAGGTGTAGCGGGCGCAGGCGTATTGTTGACTGAAGGTTGTCGTGGTGAAGGTGCAATCCTTCGTAACAAAGACGGCGAACCGTTCATGGAACGTTATGCACCAACTTTGAAAGATTTGGCTCCACGTGACTTCGTATCACGTTCTATGGACCAAGAGATCAAAGAAGGTCGTGGTTGTGGTCCTAAAGGTGATTATATCCTTCTTGATATGACTCACTTAGGTGCGGACACAATCATGAAGCGTTTACCATCTGTATTTGAGATTGGTAAAAAATTCGCGAACGTTGACATCACTAAAGAAGCGATTCCAGTAGTACCAACAATCCATTATCAAATGGGTGGTATTCCAACGAACATTCATGGTCAAGTTGTTCTTCCTGAAAGTGCTGAAACTCAAGAACTTGTTGCGAACTACAACAAAGAAACTGGTGTGTATTCACACAATGGTGGTGAACGTAACTTCACTAAACCTGTAAAAGGTTTCTATGCAATTGGTGAATGTTCTTGCGTATCTGTACATGGTGCAAACCGTTTAGGTACGAACTCACTTCTTGACTTGGTTGTATTTGGTAAAGCTGCAGGTGAACACATCATTGATTACGTGACTAAACATCACGGTGATGAGTACACACCATTACCTACAACTGTGCTTGTAAATACCGTAAATCGTATCAAACACCTTGATGATTCAACTTCAGGTGAAAATGCACAAGAAGTTGCTGATGCAATCCGTGACATCGTTCAAGATCACGCGGGTGTATTCCGTACTCAAGCATTACTTGACGAAGGTGTTAAACAGATTCTTGCAATCGAACCTCGTGTACGTAACATTCACTTGAAAGACAAATCTAAAGTATTCAACACAGCACGTATTGAAGCTTTGGAAGTTGAAAACTTATACGAAGTAGCGAAAGCAACCTTGATTTCTGCTGCTGCACGTAAAGAATGTCGTGGTGCGCATACGGTTGTAGATTACGAGTTACCACCTGATCATGCAGATTACCCATATGGTCGTCGTGATGATGAATGGATGAAACACACATTGTGGTTCTCTACAGACAATCACTTGGAATATAAGCCAGTGCGCTATAATCCATTGAAAGTTGATCCAATTCCACCTAAACCACGTACATTCTAATTGGGAGAAATAAGATGAGTAGAGGTACCCGTACATTCGAAATCTACCGCTATGATCCTGATAAGGATAAAGCACCGTACATGCAAACTTTTAAACTTGAATTGACTGATAAGCACCGTATGTTGCTTGATGCTCTTCTTGCATTAAAAGTAGAAGATGAGTCTTTGACTTTCCGTCGCTCTTGCCGTGAAGGTATTTGTGGTTCGGATGGTGTGAACATCAACGGTAAAAATGGTTTGGCTTGTCTTTGGAACTTGAACGATTTACCAGAAAAAATCGTGATTCGTCCATTGCCTGGTTTACCAGTGGTTAAAGATTTAGTTGTGGATATGAATCAGTTCTACGATCAGTATGACAAAATTCAACCATTCCTAATCAATAATCAACCTGCGCCACCGAAAGAGCGTTTACAATCTCCAGAAGATCGTGAACATCTTGATGGTTTATATGAATGTATTCTTTGTGCATGTTGTTCAACTTCATGCCCATCATTCTGGTGGAACCCTGATAAATTCTTAGGCCCATCTGCATTGTTGAATGCATATCGTTTTATCATCGATTCTCGCGACACAGCAACTCAAGATCGTTTATCACGCCTTGACGACCCGTTCTCATTGTTCCGTTGTAAAGGGATTATGAACTGTGTGTCTGTATGTCCTAAAGGTTTGAACCCAACAAAAGCAATCGGTCATATCCGTAGCATGTTGCTCGACCAAGCTGGTTAATACGACGTGAAAAGGAGGGCGCGCATCTTTAGATGTGCGCTCTTTTTTATTGATTTTTGAAAAGCATTGAAAAATACGATCTTCGCCATCATTATTTTATATAAATGGGCTGATGATAATAGATTATTCTTTGTATGTATTTAGCTAATTTATGGATGGTATGTGTCAAAAAAATCAATTGGACCGACAGTTCATGTTAGGATTTAACAAACCACTATATGTGAAAAACGGACTGCTTTTTTAGTACATTTTATCTACATAAGTGTGATTCATAACGGTTTATAAATATTTTTATAAACTAAGCTTAGAACCGCTTTAGAAAAAGCAAATTTACGCTTTGTTTTTTCTAAGTCGATTTGCAAAAAATTGCTCAGCTGCGGTTGAGTATATAGATGAGTGATGATGCCAATGAAGGCGTTATGATTCATTGTCTGCATTGGTTATTAGCCAATGTTGTTAACGCCCCTTGGTCATTAGCGCCTGATGGGTGAATGTCAATTTACCGATTTGGCATTATCAATCATGGGAGTGCTTAAAAAGCACCCTCTAATGTTTTTGCAATAGGAAATGGGTCCAC
Source organism: Acinetobacter sp. WCHAc060025 (assembly GCF_004209355.1). NCBI lineage: Bacteria > Pseudomonadati > Pseudomonadota > Gammaproteobacteria > Moraxellales > Moraxellaceae > Acinetobacter > Acinetobacter sp. WCHAc060025. Next base: position 20,738 of record NZ_SGSX01000017.1, read on the forward strand.
AAATGCAAGAAGTTGCTGACGCACTGCGTCTTGACACTGAACTTTCCGCTGATAGTGCAGCGTATATTGAAGAGCTTTACGAACAGTACCTTTCTTCTCCAACCTCAGTAGGTGAGGACTGGCAGCAATATTTCGATAAATTCCCTAAAGGTGATCAACCACACGGAAATATTCGTGAGCAATTCTTATTATTAGGTCGCAATTCGAACCGTGTTCAGCCTGTTGTGCAAAGTGAAGTAAGTACTGAGCATGAACGTCGTCAAATTGGTGTATTGCAATTAATCGCGGCGTATCGTAACCGTGGGCATCAAAAAGCAAAATTAGATCCACTTGGTTTGGCAAAACGCGAAGATGTGCCAGATTTGGATCTTGCTGCACACGGTTTAACAAAGTCTGATTTAGATACAGTTTTCAATGCTGGTAATTTAGCAATTGGTAAAACTGAAGCGACTTTGGGTGAATTGGTAAATGCCATGGAAGCGACATATTGTGCTTCTATCGGTGTTGAATACATGCACATTGTTGATACCAAAGAAAAACGTTGGATTCAACAACGCCTTGAAGGTGCGCGTGGTCAATTCAATTTCTCTGCTGATCAAAAGAAACATGTACTTGAGCGTTTAACAGCAGCTGAAGGTCTTGAAAAATTCCTCGGTAATAAATATGTAGGTGCTAAACGTTTCGGTGTTGAAGGTGGTGAATCTTTCATTCCTATGGTCAACGAACTGATTCAACGTGCAGGTTCTGTAGGTTGTAAAGAAGTTGTGATCGGGATGCCACACCGTGGTCGTTTGAACTTACTTGTCAACATCATGGGTAAAAACCCAGCTGACTTGTTTGGTGAGTTTGAAGGTAAAGCACTCAACAAAAAAGGTTCTGGTGACGTTAAATATCACCAAGGTTTCTCTTCAAACGTAATGACTCCAGGTGGTGAAGTTCACTTGGCATTGGCGTTTAACCCATCACACTTGGAAATCGTTGGACCTGTAGTTGAAGGTTCTGTACGTGCACGTCAAGTACGTCGTAAAGATATCGGTGGTGATGATGTATTGCCAATCATTGTTCACGGTGATGCTGCATTTGCAGGTCAAGGTGTAAACCAAGAAACGTTCCAAATGTCACAAACTCGTGGTTACACAGTAGGCGGTACGGTTCACATTGTGGTCAACAACCAAGTGGGCTTTACAACTTCTGATCCACGTGATGCGCGTTCTACAGAATACTGTACTGACATTGCGAAAATGATCCAAGCACCGATCTTCCATGTGAATGGTGATGATCCAGAAGCTGTATTATTTGTTTCTCAATTGGCTCATGATTTCCGTCACACATTCCGTAAAGATGTTGTGATTGATATGTTCTGTTACCGTCGTCGTGGTCATAACGAAGCAGACGAACCAGCAGCAACTCAACCAATGATGTATCAAGTGATTAGCAAAAAAGCGACAACTCGTACGCTTTATGCAGATCAACTGGTTCAAGAAAAAGTATTAGATCGCGCAGCGGCAGATGCTTTGGTTGAAAAATATCGTGAAGATCTTGAAGCAGGTAACCATGTTGCAAATGCACTGGTACTTGAACCAAACAAAAAAATGTTTGTCGATTGGTCTCCATACTTAGGTCATGACTATACAGACGAATGGGATACACGTTTCCCAATCGAACGCTTAAAAGAGCTCGGTCAAAAAATGCGTCAATTGCCTGAAGGCTTTGTGATGCAACGTCAAGTTTCTAAAGTGATTGATGACCGTTTGAAAATGCAAACAGGCGAAATGCCATTGAACTGGGGTGCTGCTGAAACTTTAGCGTATGCATCTTTGCTTGATGATGGTTTCCTTGTTCGTTTAACTGGTGAAGACGTAGGTCGTGGTACATTCTCACACCGTCATGCGAAACTTCATAACCAAGTTGATGGTTCGGTTTATATTCCACTTTGTCACATCAAAGAAAACCAACCACGTACTGCAATTTATGACTCATTATTGTCAGAATTGGCTGTACTTGCATTTGAATATGGTTATTCAACTACATTACCGAAAAGCTTGATCGTTTGGGAAGCTCAGTTCGGTGACTTCGCCAACTGTGCGCAAATGGTGATTGACCAATTCATCGCTTCTGGTGAAACCAAATGGGAGCGTGTTTGTGGTTTGACAATGTTGCTTCCACACGGTTTTGAAGGTCAAGGTCCAGAGCATTCATCTGCACGTTTAGAACGTTATCTACAGCTTTGTGCTGAAGAAAACATGCAAGTGATCACACCGACTACACCTGCACAGATCTATCATGTTTTACGTCGTCAAGCGATTCGTCCTTTACGTAAACCATTGATCGTAATGTCACCTAAATCATTACTTCGTCACAAGCTTGCAACGTCTACTTTAGATGAGCTTGCTACTGGTACATTCCAGACTGTGATTGATGAAGTGGATAACATCAACAAACAAGATGTAACACGTGTTGTGCTTTGTGGTGGTAAAGTTTATTACGACTTACTTGAAAAACGTCGTGAAGAGAACTTGAACATCGCAATCGTGCGTGTTGAACAATTGTATCCATACCCAGAACAACGTCTTGCAGAAGTTCTTGCAGCATATCCAAACGTGAAAGAACTCGTTTGGTGTCAAGAAGAACCGAAGAACCAAGGCGCTTGGTTATTCATCGCTCCACGTTTATATGAAGGCGTGATGAAGTCAGGTCAACAAGTTCAAATCAGCTACGCAGGACGTGAAGCTTCAGCTGCACCTGCATGTGGCTCACCTTATTTGCATGCAAAACAACAAGCTCAGCTCGTAAATGACGCTTTAGCGATCGTCGCTGAACAATCAGGAGAATCTAAATAATGGCAACCGAAATTAAAGCACCGGTGTTCCCAGAGTCAGTTGCTGACGGAACAGTTGCAACTTGGCACAAACAACCAGGTGAAGCAGTATCACGTGATGAAGTGATTTGTGATATTGAAACGGATAAAGTTGTTTTAGAAGTTGTTGCTCCTGCTGACGGTACAATTGCATCTATCGTTAAAAATGAAGGCGATACAGTTCTTTCTGCTGAAGTGATTGCAACGTTTGAAGAAGGTGCTGTTTCTGGCGCTGCTCAAACTGAAGCAGTTCAATCAGAAGAGAAAGTTGAACAAGCTGCTTCACAAACTCAAGCAGGTAATGCGCCTGTAGTTGAACGCGCTCAAGTTGCTGATCAAGCGCCTGCAGTTCGTAAAGCGTTAACTGAAACTGGTATTGCTGCATCTGATGTAGATGGTACTGGTCGCGGTGGTCGTATCACTAAAGAAGATGTTGCAAATCATCAAGCTAAACCAGCTGCTTCTGCAACTCCATTGAGTGTTGCTGTAGGTGAACGTATCGAAAAACGTGTTCCTATGACTCGTCTTCGTAAACGTGTTGCTGAACGTTTACTTGCTGCGACTCAAAGCACTGCAATGTTAACAACGTTCAACGAAGTCAACATGAAGCCAATCATGGAAATGCGTGCGCAATACAAAGATGCGTTCGAAAAGCGTCATGGTGCTCGTTTAGGCTTTATGTCTTTCTTTGTTAAAGCGGCTACTGAAGCGCTTAAACGCTACCCAGCTGTAAACGCGTCAATTGACGGTGATGATATTGTTTATCACGGTTACTATGACATCGGTGTAGCTGTTTCTTCTGAGCGTGGCTTGGTTGTTCCTGTACTCCGTGATACAGACCGCATGAACTATGCTGAAGTTGAAAATGGTATCCGTGCATATGCTGGTAAAGCGCGTGACGGTAAACTTGGTATTGAAGATATGACTGGCGGTACGTTCACTATTACTAATGGTGGTACTTTCGGTTCATTACTTTCTACACCTATTTTAAATACACCACAGACTGCAATTTTGGGTATGCATAAAATCCAAGAGCGTCCAATGGCTGTAAATGGTCAAGTAGAAATTTTGCCAATGATGTATTTGGCTCTTTCTTATGATCACCGTTTAATTGATGGTAAAGAAGCTGTAGGTTTCCTTGTAGCAATTAAAGAATTGCTTGAAGAGCCAGCACGTTTAATCCTTGATCTTTAATTCTTAAGAATAACAATACGAGCTTAGGGTGATCCTCTAAGCTCGTTTTTGGAGATAACATGTCTCAGTTTGATTTAGTTGTAATCGGCGGTGGACCAGGTGGTTATGAAGCAGCGATTCGTGCTGCACAGCTTGGTTTCAAAGTTGCGTGTATCGAAAAACGTGTACACAAAGGTAAGCCATCTTTGGGTGGTACTTGCTTAAACGTGGGTTGTATCCCATCTAAAGCACTTTTAGATTCTTCACATCACTATGAAGATACGCTTCATGGCTTAGATGTACACGGGATCTCTGTTGAAAATGTTCAACTAGACCTTCAAAAGCTTCTTGCGCGTAAAGATAAAGTTGTTGATAACCTGACTGGTGGTGTTGCTCAATTATTAAAAGGCAACGGCATTGAATGGTTACAAGGTACTGGTAAATTACTTGCTGGTAAAAAAGTTGAATTCACACCATTAGAAGGCGGTGATGTTCAAGTTTTAGAACCTAAATTTGTCATCCTTGCGACGGGTTCTGTACCTGTAAACATTCCTGTAGCAAAAGTTGATGAAGACTTAATTGTTGATTCAACTGGTGCGTTGGAATTCCAAGAAGTACCTAAACGTCTTGGCGTAATCGGTGCGGGTGTTATTGGTCTTGAACTTGGTTCAGTATGGCGTCGTCTAGGTTCTGAAGTTGTTGTGTTTGAAGCATTAGATGCATTCTTACCAATGGCAGACAAAGCTTTGGCTAAAGACTACCAAAAACTTTTGACTAAACAAGGTTTAGACATTCGTGTAGGCGCTAAAGTTGCGGGTACTGAGATTAACGGTCGTGAAGTGACTGTTCAATATACTCAAGGCGGCGAAGACAAAACTCAAACTTTCGATAAATTGATTGTTTGTGTAGGTCGTAAAGCGTATGCAGAAGGTTTATTGGCTGAAGATTCAGGCATTAAACTCACTGAGCGTGGTCTTGTTGAAGTCAACGATTGGTGTGCAACTTCTGTTGAAGGCGTATATGCAATTGGTGACTTGGTTCGTGGTCCAATGCTTGCACATAAAGCAATGGAAGAAGGTGTAATGGCTGTTGAGCGTATGCATGGTCATGCGGCTCAAATCAATTACGACACGATCATCAGTGTAATTTACACACACCCAGAAGCGGCGTGGGTAGGTTTGACTGAAGAACAAGCTAAAGAAAAAGGTCATGAAGTTAAAACTGGTCAATTCCCATTTGCGGTGAATGGTCGTGCTTTAGCTGCTAATGAATCTGCTGGTTTCGTGAAGTTTGTTGCTGATGCGAAAACTGATCGTTTATTGGGTATGCATATCATTGGTCCTGGTGCTTCTGACATCGTTCACCAAGGTATGATTGCTCTTGAGTTTGTATCTTCTGTTGAAGACTTACAGTTGATGACTTTTGGTCACCCAACCTATTCAGAAGTTGTTCATGAAGCTGCACTTGCAGTAGATGGACGTGCGATTCACGCGATTCAGCGTAAACGTAAATAACACAAAAAAGAGCGGTTTCGACCGCTCTTTTTACATTTGATGGTTGTTTTTAAGTGAATAATCATCTAAAAATAAAAGAACAAATTTAATAAATGCCAATAGTTATTGCGATGGAAGTTTAACTATTAGTGTGTCATAACAACGTGAAAAGTAGTAAAAGGTAAAAAATGAATCTACATGAGTATCAATCGAAAGCGCTGTTAAAAAAATATGGTATGCCAGTTCAAGAAGGCATTTTAATTACAACTCCTGATGAAGCTTCTAAAGCATTTGCCCAAATCGGTGGCAAATTTGCGGTCATGAAAGCTCAGGTTCACGCAGGTGGACGTGGTAAAGCAGGTGGCGTTAAAGTTGTTAAATCTGCCGAAGAAGCAGCAGAATATGCAAAAAATCTATTAGGCACGAATTTAGTGACCTATCAAACAGATGCGAATGGTCAACCTGTAAATAGTATTCTTGTTTGTGAAGATGTCTATCCTGTAGAGCGTGAGCTTTATTTGGGTGCTGTGGTTGATCGTTCAAGCCGTCGTGTGACATTTATGGCATCGACTGAAGGCGGTGTTGAAATTGAGAAAGTTGCAGAAGAGACTCCTGAAAAAATTATCAAAGTAGAAGTAGACCCATTAGTCGGTTTATTGCCATTCCAAGCGCGTGATGTGGCATTCCAATTGGGCTTGAAAGATAAGCAGATTGCTCAATTCGTGACGATTATGACAGGTGCTTATCAAGCATTTGTAGAAAATGATTTTGCCTTATTTGAAATTAATCCATTGTCTGTTCGTGAAAATGGTGAAATTCTCTGTGTAGATGCAAAAATTGGCATCGACTCGAACGCGTTGTATCGTCTTCCTGAAATTGCAGCGATGCGTGATAAATCTCAGGAAAATGAGCGTGAGTTGAAAGCATCTGAATTTGACCTAAACTATGTTGCGCTTGAAGGTAATATTGGTTGTATGGTGAATGGTGCCGGTCTTGCAATGGCAACCATGGATATTATAAAACTGTATGGTGGTCAACCTGCTAACTTCCTTGATGTTGGTGGTGGTGCAACCAAAGATCGCGTGATTGAAGCATTCAAAATTATTCTTTCAGATTCGTCTGTGCAAGGTGTTTTGATCAATATCTTCGGTGGAATCGTACGTTGTGACATGATTGCTGAAGCAATTATTGCAGCGGTTCAAGAAGTAAATGTAACTGTACCTGTAGTTGTTCGTTTAGAAGGGAACAATGCAGAATTAGGTGCAAAATTACTTGATGAATCAGGTTTAAAATTAATTTCTGCGAACGGTTTAGCTGATGCCGCAGAAAAAGTTGTTGCTGCAGTGAAAGCGTAAGGAGTATCAATCATGAGCGTATTAGTAAATAAAGACACAAAAGTATTGGTACAAGGCTTTACAGGTAAAAATGGTACTTTCCATTCTGAGCAATCAATTGCCTATGGTACGAAAGTGGTGGGTGGTGTAACACCAGGCAAAGGCGGTCAAACACATATTGGTTTACCTGTATTTAACACCATGCGTGAAGCTGTGAAAGAAACAGGTGCAAATGCAACTTCGATTTATGTGCCTGCACCGTTTGTTTTAGATTCAATTATTGAGTCTATTGATTCAGGTATTGAGTTGATTGTGGTGATTACTGAAGGGGTACCTACTTTAGACATGCTGAAAGCAAAACGTTACCTTGAAACTTATGGTAATGGTGCACGTTTAATTGGTCCGAACTGTCCAGGGATTATCACTCCAGGTGAATGTAAGATCGGGATCATGCCAGGTCATATTCACCAACCAGGTAAAATCGGGATTATTTCACGTTCAGGTACATTGACTTATGAAGCAGTTGCGCAAACAACTAAGCTTGGTTTAGGTCAGTCAACTTGTATCGGGATCGGTGGTGACCCAATTCCAGGGATGAACCAAATTGACTGCTTGAAATTGTTCCAGGAAGATCCGCAAACTGAAGCGATCATTATGATCGGTGAAATTGGTGGTACTGCGGAAGAAGAAGCAGCTGAATATATTCAATCGAATGTAACGAAGCCAGTTGTGGGTTATATTGCAGGTGTGACCGCGCCGAAAGGTAAACGTATGGGTCACGCAGGTGCAATTATTTCTGGTGGTAAAGGTACAGCAGAAGAAAAATTTGCGGCATTTGAAAAAGCGGGTATGGCCTATACCCGTAGCCCAGCAGAATTGGGTTCTACCATGTTAGAAGTTTTGAAAAAGCAAGGTTTGGCTTAATTTAGAATTGATTTTGAATAATTAAATTCAAATAAATTTATCCAAATAGCTTAACTGAGTTGAAAAATGGGCATCACAAGATGCCCATTTTTTATGATTGTAAATTGATGAAAAATAAATGATTAGCCTTTCACTAATCCGCCATCAACAATCAAATTTTGTCCTGTCACGGCACGTGACCATGGTGATAAGAACATTAAAATTGCATCTGCAAATTGTTCAGGTGTGGTCACTTCTTGGAGTGGTGTAGAAGCTGCAATTAAATCGAATACTTGATCTGGAGTTGCACTGCTGGCATCGGTTTTACGAAGTAAACCACCAGACAGCATATTGACATTGATCCCGTATTGTCCCAAGTCATGAGATGTAGTGCGTGTAAAAGCCAAAAGAGCCGCTTTGGCAGCCGTATAGTCATGATAAGGTACAACAGGGTTTTGGACTAAATTGGTTCCAATATTTACAATACGTCCGAAATGCGCTGCTTTCATATCGTCTAAAGCTGCTTGTGTAGTATTTAGTGCAGCTTTAACAGCACTGTCCAATTGTTGTTGCATCGTATTCCAACTCAAAGTTTCAACTTTAGGGCGCGCATCTCCATCAAATTAAAAAGACAATAGAGCATTGTTGATCACAGATGTAATTGCATGACCAAAATGCGTTTTGGCTTGAGTGAACATGGTTTTGACTTGCTCAGCATCAGTAATATCAGCTTTATAGATAAAAACTTGATCAGCATATTTTTGCATAAGCTGTTGAGCAGACGCTTCACTACTGAAATAATTCACCACGACACGTGCGCCTTCGCGAATTAAGGCGTGTGTAATCGCCAGACCTAAGCCTCTAGCCCCACCTGTAACTAAGATAATTTGATCACGTATTTCCATGGTTTATGCCCAAATTTGAATGATTGAAGATAGTAGCATTGTTCTTAAGTTGAAGGATAAATTGGAAGGGTTTAATAATATTTTAACGCATGGTTATGCTATATTTTGTGTGAAGAAAATCGCAAAAATAAAGTAAAATTTTTGAATGAGACAACCAAGCATCACATTATGCATTTTGAGTGGACTAAGCTTATTATTGAGCGTGATGAGCTATGCTGATTCATCTATTCCCGTGGCGCTGATGCAATTAGAACAGCAAACGGGATCTTCGGATTCATCGTCAGAAGATGTGCGTATTGATGAAAAGCAAATAGAAAACCAAGCAGAAGATTCTGTCGAGAATTTAGCACAAGAGATTCTTGAGCCTGAGCCTATTTTTCAAATAGAGCCTGAAAATCAAAACATACCAGAAGTTGAAGATCAGCAAACACAAGTTTTTGAGACACAAGAAGACATCCAAAAGAAAATTGCTGTAGAGCATGAACAGCAGGCAACGGATTATTCAATTTTGAATAATAACTTTTATCAAAATGATCGTTTCCGCATTTTTAACTACACTGCTTATAATGTAGAACAGTTAAAGAGCTCTTTAGTAAATCCTACAGTAGCTGGCTCAGGCTCAAATGAGTTTTATATTTCATTTGGTTATGGCATGGAGTTTAAAATCAATGATGACAACAGAATTGGTTATGAATACCTCTCCTCATTTCCCTATGATCGTGGGCAGATTATTCGTTTTTTTTGGGCGAGACGATTAAAGTATTGATTATAATTAAATGATGATGAACAGCGATCAAAAAAGAATAAATAATGTTGAAATAAATACAACTTGAAACATGACCTGACGTCAAAATACATATTAAATCGATATGTTTATCGCAATGAGATAAAAATGGTGATGAACATGTTACAGAAAATTCTTTTATTAGGTGTTCTTGGTGTATCTCTTACAGGGTGTATTGTTGCACCGTATGATGATGGCTATGATCGCGGCGGTTATGGACACCGTCATGATTCTGATAGACGTTGGGATCAACGCCGTGATGATAAACGCGGTGACGATCGTCGTTGGGATAAGCGTCAAGGAAATCAAAATAATCAAGATGATCGACGGAATCGACCAGATTGGAATTGGAATGGTCGTTGATGATATTGCGATGCTGAAAATCAAAATAGGCTGAATGAGTTCAGCCTATTTTTTAAAGTGAGTGATTCAGTTAAGATCTTCTTAGATTTTTTTAAATAAGCCTGCTTGTACAACACCAGCTTTGGTCTGTTTTTGCAATTGCCATGTCGTAGGTAGGTTTAACTGATGTAAGGGGCAATCTGCTTCAACATAAATCAAAGCATCATTTGCCAATAAAGGATCAACTTTTTCAGCCAATTCATTCCACAGATTTAAACTATAGGGTGGGTCTAAAAACACTAAATCAAATTGTTCATTCAAACTAGATAATGCTTGTTGTGCAGTTTGAACTTTTAACTGACAATTTTCAGCTTTGAGTAAAGTGATATTGTCTTTTAAAAACTTAGCCTGAGTTGCATTGGGTTCAACCATGATCACATGACGAGCGCCACGAGAAAGTGCTTCAAAACTTAAAGCGCCAGAACCAGCACATAAGTCTAGCACTTTCGCATTTTGCACATCCCACATTAACCAGTTAAATAAAGTTTCACGTACACGATCTGGGGTAGGGCGTAATCCTTCAATATCCGCAAAGGGAAGCATGCGACGTTTCCATTCTCCACCAATAATACGTAATTGATTTTTTCCTCTATTATTCACTGATGTCTGCCTGTGTTGCTGGGGCTGTATGGGTTTGTGGTGCAGGGCGATTTGTGGTCGCATTGCGTTGATTGTTCGTTGTCGGCTGAGAACCTTGTGTATTTGGCTTTGGTTTAGGCATGGCATTCGGATCTGCAGAAAGTGATATATCACCACTTGGTAATTCACCAGGTTTAATACCTGCTGTCATTAGACCACCGCTTAAGTGATGGTTTTGTGGAACAATTGGTTTTTTCTTACGTGTTAACATCCAGTAATCAAATACTGGACGGGCAATCTGCGCTGCCGAGCCACCATGCTTACCATTTTCCCAAATCACAGCAATGGCTATTTCTGGATTATCAGCGGGTGCAAACCCGACGAATAAACCATGATCGAGCTGACGGTCTGTGAGCAAGGCTTCATTATAACGCTTACCTTGGGCAATACTTTTAACCTGTGCTGTACCTGTTTTACCTGCAATTTTATAGGCATTGGTACGAATACCACGACCTGTACCACTTTGAATTACATCCACCATGGCATCCTTCATTTTGACCCAGTCTTCATCCGTGCCATTAAATTGAATTTTACCTGTTGGTGCATTCAATACAGGATGATGTTTTGCACCTTTGGATTCACGTAATACATGTGGAATGACATGCGCACCATGATTGGCTGTAATCGCAGTTGCCATTGCGAGTTGCAGAGGTGTTGCGGTAAATGCCCCCTGACCAATACTCACCGAAATGGTTTCACCTTTCAACCATTTGGATTTTCGAGTACGCATTTTCCATTCAGGGCTTGGATATAAACCTGTACTTTCACTTGGCAAATCCACACCTGTTTTTTCACCAAAGCCAAACTGACGCATCCAAGCGTTCATTTTATCAATACCCATTTGATAAGACAGGATATAGAAATAAGTATCACAGGATACAATCTGTGCTTTGTGCATATTGACAGAACCGTGCCCAGTTTTTTTATGGTCACGGAATTTGTGTGAGTCACCAGGTAAGTGGAAATAACCTGGGTCAGAAATTGCAGTATTCCAATCTACTGTTTTGTAATGAATACCACCCATACCAAACATTGGTTTAATAGTAGAGCCAGGCGGATATGTACCTTGCACAGCGCGGTTATATAAGGGCTGATCTAAATTATCCCTTAAACCACTATAATCCTTTGAACTGATACCTGTGACAAATAAATTCGGGTTAAAACTAGGACTTGAAACCAATGCCAAGATTTCACCTGTACGAGGGTCTATGGCAACAACAGCACCACGACGACCAATTAATTGTTCAGCAGCAACAGTTTGTAAGCCAAAATCTAATGATAAATAAAGATCATTACCGCGGATGGCTTCCTTACGACCAAGATGACGCAATACATTACCATGTGCATCCGCTTCGATCGACTCATAACCTGGAACGCCGTGTAGCAAATCTTCATAAGATTTTTCTACACCGATTTTCCCGATTAAGTTGGTTCCTGCGTAACTATCTTTATCAATTTCTTTGAGTTCTTTATCGTTAATACGTCCTACATAGCCAATAACATGGGCAAATAATTCACCATGTGGATAATAACGGGTCATTTGGGTTTCAATATCTACGCCAGGGAATTGAAACTTCACTTCACTAAAACGGGCAATATCTTGTTCGGTCAAATTCAGCTTTAAGGTCACACGTTCCGTTTTTTTAGAGGTTTTGATTCGGCTATTAAAACGATCAATATCTTCTTGGTTTAGACTTAAGATCGGAACTAAACGTTGTACTGTCCCATCTATATCTTCAACATCGGCTTTACTTAATGTTGCTGTAAAGACAGGGTAATTATCGGCTAGTAAAATCCCATTACGGTCATAAATATAACCACGTGCAGGTGCAATGGGTTGTAAGCGTATACGGTTTTTATCAGAAGCCTCACTAAACTCTTGATGATGAAAAATTTGCAAATAGGCATAGCGTGCAATCAATAAGCACATAAAAAATGAAACAATACCGATGGCAAAAAAGACACGATTACGAAAGATGCGTTTTTCTTGTTGAACATTTTTAAGAGGAAACTGCTGCTTCATACGTGGTCGGCTTTTAAAACTTAAAGATTGCTGAATTTAAGGCGAAATATTTTAACCTAGATTTGAAGTTAAATATTAAAAAACATAAATAACCTATCAAAATATATTCTAACCAAAAATATCACTTAAATATGTTGTAACTCGTTGACCAAATTTGACCATAGCGACAATAAATTTATAGTGATTTGTATATGAGTGAAAAAATAATTCTGTTAAAGTCGGACTTTAAGGATAAATAAATTCGACCTAAGTCAAACTTTAGGGGTAATGGAGAAAATAATGAAAACAATCTTTCCCTTATTAATGTTAGTTGCAATTGGGAATGTTGCACATGCTGACGTTAAAGATTATTTACCAGATTTAAAGAGAATTTTACCAGAAGCGAAATTTAAACCTGAAGATGCTTCTAAGTTGAACTTCGGTGCAGGTGTTACCCAACAAATGGTTCATGGTAATGCTGAGTGGGTCAATCCTTATGGAATTGCCTATGCGAAATTAGGTGCTTTCTACAATGGTGATCATTCATTTGCAGGGCAAGTCGGTTATAGAATACCTGTTGCATTGAATGGAAAAGACAAAAATGGTTTCTACTTAGGTGTTTATGGTGGATCACTAAAAAGCCGAGTCATCGACGGTAAAGATGAGGTTCAATACGGTGCAGGTGCAGACTTAGCCTATGTTTTATTAGACAAAGAGCGAATTAGTACTTTTAGTGTGGGTATGGGCGCGGGTAGTGAATTGCATGATAAAAATGGCAATATGGTGCTTGAAACACGACCACAGATACAGATTTCCTATACCTTAAGTGTAGGCTTCTAAAATACTATGATGATGAATTTATATTTATACACATTTTTCGACCGCGAATAGAAATAATTACGAGAGTCATGCATGTTGGAATACGTTATTGGTTTGTGGCACGCTTTTTTTGATCGCCCCGATCATCTCGCGATATTGAGTATTGTCCCCGTGACTGCGTTCGTTACATGGGCGCATGTATGGATGGCACTCAAAATGGTGTTCTATCCACTTACATTTTGGGGTTTTCATATCGGCCCATTGCCTGTGGGATGGCAGGGCATCGTGCCACGTAAAGCAGGGCGAATCTCAGGCATTATCACAGATAATACATTGTCTAAACTCGGTTCTTTGCGTGAATTTCTTGACGCAATGGATCCTGAAGATATGGCGCGTATCATCGGTGAACAAGTTGGTTTTGAACTTGAGCACCTCATAGATGAAGTCATGTTAGATCGTAATGCGGTGTTATGGGAAAACCTACCTTATTCGATTAAGCGTCGTATTTATGGGCAAGCGCACAAACAATTGCCAGGTACTTTAAAGGAACTCGTGACCGAACTGACCATGAACGTCGAGTCACTTGTAAATATGCGTGATATGGTCGTGAACCAAATGGAAGGTGACCGCCGTTTGATGGTGCGCATGTTTTTAAAGGTTGGTCAAAAAGAGATCAATTTTATTTGGCATATTAGTGCATTAATCGGAATATTTTTCGGTATTATTCAAATGTTTGTGTATGTTTTCATCCCACAACATTGGACAGTACCGTTCTTTGCTGCGATCTGGGGCTTTTTAACCAACTGGATTGCAATTTGGATGGTCTTCAACCCTGTTGAACCACATTATATCCGTTATCCGCAATTCTTTGAATTGACAAAAGATCGAAAATTTCCGTGGATTAAGCCTGTTATTCCGCGCATAGGGACTTATAATGTGCAAGGCGCGTTTATGAAACGCCAAGAAGAAGTCTCTGAAGTTTTTGCGAGTGTAGTCACTGAAGACCTAATTACGTTAAAATCCATCATGACCGAAATGATGTATGGTCCAAAGAAAGACAAAACCCGCCGTATTGTAAAACGTCATGTGAATGAAATAATGGAAACTCCATTGGTTCGTACTTCTTTACAATTGTCATTGGGTCCAAAAGAGTATGCAAAACTCAAGACAGACTTGATTGATCGGTCGATTGAAATTACGATGGTGCCAGTAAGCGACCCTGCTTTTAACGCAAGTCGAGCGCAGAAAATCTTTTCTATGTTCAAAGAGCGTATTCGCGAATTAACGCCTAAAGAGTTTCAGAACTTATTACGTCCTGCATTCCAGGAAGACGAATGGATTCTGATTGTGCTGGGTGGTGTCACGGGCTTTTTTGCTGGTTTAATACATTTATTTTTGGTTTTTATAGAATAGATACCAACGCAGTGCCAGTGGTCTAGCTGACAAATACAAGGTATCAAATACATAGTTTTAAATGAGGATGTTTTTTTATGCGCATTATATTACTCGGACCACCTGGAGCAGGTAAAGGTACACAAGCTCAGTTGATCTGTAAGCGCTACAATGTCCCACAAATTTCAACCGGTGATATGCTCCGTGCTGCGATTCGTGAAGGTACTGAATTAGGTCTTAAAGCTAAAAGCGTGATGGAGTCAGGTGGCTTAGTCTCTGATGAGCTGATCATTGGTTTAGTGAAAGAACGTATTGCACAACCTGATTGTGTCAATGGATGTATCTTTGATGGTTTCCCACGTACGATTCCTCAAGCTGAAGCTTTAGAGAACGAAGGGATTACAATTGATCACGTGATCGAAATTGATGTACCTGACGAAGAAATCGTAAAACGTCTTTCTGGTCGCCGTCAGCACCCTGCATCTGGTCGTATTTATCATACGATCTACAATCCACCGAAAGTGGAAGGTAAAGATGATGAAACTGGTGAAGACCTTGTTCAACGTCCAGATGATTTAGAAGCAACCATTCGTAAACGTTTAGGTTCTTATCATACAGAAACTGAACAGCTTGTAGGTTTCTATCAAGGTCGTGCAGCTTCTGGTGAAAATGCGCCTACTTATGACAAATTGAACGGTTTACGTCCAATCGAAGAAGTTCAAAAAGACTTATTTGCTATTTTAGATAAATAAGATCGAACTCAAAGTTTTTAAACTTTGACAAAAAAAGAGACCTGATCCATATTAGGTCTCTTTTTTTTATGGGCGATAGACGATGAAAATTGCACTTATTGGATTGGTTATTTTAAGCGTAATTGTTTTGCTTGGTTTATTGTTTATGAGTTTCAAGTTGTTACGTAAAACACAAAAAGAAGAGTCTGCTGTGCGTAAAGAAATGCGTAAATCTGGCAATTATCAAGTTCATCCGCAAGTGGCTGAAGAGTTAAAACGCTTAGATCAGTTAAAAAAAGATTTAGAGAATAAAAATAAAGAGCACCAGAATAAATAGAGATGATGTGTATTAAGTTCAGTTCCTATGTAGATCACTTGTCATATGAGGGCGGGAATAAATGAAAAACATGCCAATTTCATTGTTTTCTATTGTATCTATGTCGATTTGAAAGCCTAATTTTTTATAGAGCTGAATAGCAGGAGCATTTACTGCAATCACAGAGAGTACAATTTTATCTACATACTGCTGACCATACTGAATAGCTGCGTGTAGAAGCTGTGTAGCAACGCTTTGATGTCTAAATGTGGATTCGACATAGAATCCATATAAGTGCGCTTGAGGCTTCGCTCCTAAATCATCGTCTATATGAAATATCAGTACGCCAATAATTTGACTTTGTGAATAAGCCGCAAAAATAATATTGTTGGAAATAACTTCTGAAAAGACACTCAGTGGTCGTTCAATTTCAATCGCATAGATTGCGCCAAACATGTCTGGCGAGTTTTTGAGTGCAGACAAACGGATAGTTTTGAAGTCATGCACGTCATCGACACTCAGCTGTCGAATTATAATTTCAGTCATTTTTAGTAATTTATTATTGAACTGGATTATGATACTCGATGAAATTTTATTTCAATACTTATCTTCGTATCTATAAAATTCGAGTATATAGAACAAAATCGCTCTGATTTTATTCTACGATTCTACACTTTTCACTTTAATTTCTCTAACAGCACCAAACTCATATTTATCATTCCAATTGCATACATCAGACACGATACATTCACCACATTTAGGTTTGCGCGCAATACAACAATAACGTCCGTGTAAAATAAGCCAATGATGTGAGTCAATGATAAATTCTTTAGGAATGACTTTAATTAAGCGTTGTTCCACTTCAAGCACATCTTTACCAACAGCCAAGCCTGTACGGTTCCCCAAGCGGAAAATATGTGTATCTACCGCCATTGTCGGCTGTCCAAAGGCAGTATTGAGTACCACATTGGCTGTTTTACGTCCCACACCAGGTAAAGCTTCCAAATCCTTACGATTGTCAGGAACTTGGCTGTTATGCAGTTCTATCAGCATTTTGCAGGCTTTAATGACATTTTCAGCCTTAGAATTATATAAGCCGATGGTCTTAATATATTCCTTCAAGCCATCGACACCGAGTGCATAAATCGCTTCTGGCGTATTGGCAATCGGGAAAAGTTTATCGG
The DNA here is from genome assembly GCF_004209355.1 of Acinetobacter sp. WCHAc060025. Classification (NCBI taxonomy): domain Bacteria; kingdom Pseudomonadati; phylum Pseudomonadota; class Gammaproteobacteria; order Moraxellales; family Moraxellaceae; genus Acinetobacter; species Acinetobacter sp. WCHAc060025. The sequence continues at coordinate 37,672 of NZ_SGSX01000017.1, forward strand.
TTGCCTTATTTACACTGACGTCAGTCGCTTGCGCAGATAAAGTCACAGCAACTAAAAGCTCAAAAGGATTTGAATAATTCAGCTCAGTTTCAGGATGCGGACGTTGCTCACGTAATCTTTCAAAGAAAATTTGAATTTGTTTTTTGGTCATGTTTTTTGTCGGTTTTTCTACTGCCATTACTCAGCATCTCCTTGTAAAACAGACAATTGTTTTTGTAAATCATTCAATTGGTTTTGTTTGTTTTGATCAGCACGAACGCTGAGTTGTTTTTCTAATTTTTTAATTTGTGTACGGATTTTTGCCAATTCAATGGTGGTTTTTGCATCATGAATCACAGGGTTTTTGATTGGGGTTTCTACAACTTCAATGGTGGGCAAAGCTTGAGATTGTTGGGTAATTTGCGCAAATAATTCAGTATCAATTTCGGCACGAACGACAGGGCCTTTACGGTGAATACGTCGTTTTTCCTCACGTTGAATATGTGCGTAATAACGATTACGTAGATCCCCTTGCTCTGAAATTCGTTGTTCATCATTTGGAATCGGTTGAATATCTTCAACTAAATCAATGCAATCTACAGGACAAGGAGGAATACACAGTTCGCACCCTGTACACAAATCGGTCAAAACAGTATGCATCAATTTACCTGAACCGATAATGGCATCGACAGGGCAGGCACTGATACATTTGGTACAGCCAATACATTCATCTTCACGAATAATGGCTTTCATCCGTTGTGGACGACCATCGCTTTGAATGTCCCATACACTCGGTTCAGCAGTTAATTTTGGACGTGCCAATAACTCTGCTAAAGCATCTGCAACAGGTTGTCCGCCAGGTACACATTTATTGGCATCCTCACCTTCAACAATTGATTTTGCATAAGGTAAGCACCCATCACGATGACCACAGAGTCCACATTGGGTTTGAGGCAAAATTGCGTCAATTTGCTGGATGAGAGAGAGGGACGAATTCATGTGAAACAACTTCAAAGAAATAAAAACGCATTTCAAAAATGAAATGAGAGTGGGATTTTATCATGAATTATCAATAAAATCTTTGCTCCATTTCTGCACTATTTTTGCTCTAATATTGTGCTAATTATGCCTTAAATTAAGTCAAATTTAACAATAATTGATAAATAATATTAATAATTTATAAAATAATAAGTTATAGATAGTTTTAATTATATTATTGAATAAAAGTATAAAATTAAAATAATGAAAAAAAATGTTGTGGATTTGAAATAAAAGGGCTTAAATACTTTGCGCCAAAATAATTCATTAATTGAACTATTTGAACCATTTTGAATCATTTTCTGCTGAGGAATGAACGTTGAAATATACTAGCCTGAATGACTTCTTAAATTACGTAAAAGCACGTGATCCAAATCAACCTGAATTTCTGCAAGCTGTAGAAGAAGTAATGACCAGCTTATGGCCATTTATTGAAAAAAATCCACAATATGCAGATTATGGTTTGCTTGAGCGTCTTGTAGAGCCTGAACGTGCTATTCAATTTCGCGTTTCTTGGTTAGATGACCAAGGTCAAACTCAAGTTAACCGTGCTTTCCGTGTCCAATACAACTCTGCGATTGGTCCATTTAAGGGCGGTATGCGTTTCCATCCATCTGTAAACCTTTCGATTTTAAAATTCTTAGGTTTCGAACAAACATTTAAAAATGCCTTAACAACACTTCCTATGGGTGGTGGTAAAGGTGGTTCTGACTTTAACCCGAAAGGTAAGTCAGAAGGCGAAATCATGCGTTTCTGTCAAGCTTTGATGGTTGAGTTATATCGTCATCTTGGTTCTAACACAGATATTCCTGCGGGTGATATCGGTGTTGGTGGTCGTGAAGTCGGCTACATGGCAGGTATGATGAAGAAGCTCAGCAATGACACTTCATGCGTATTCACAGGTAAAGGTCTATCTTTCGGTGGTTCTTTGGCTCGCCCTGAAGCGACTGGTTTCGGTACTGTATATTTTGCTGAAGAAATGCTAAAAACTCGCAGTGACAGCTTTAAAGATAAAGTTGTAACAATTTCAGGTTCTGGTAACGTTGCACAATATGCTGCTGAAAAAGCAATGTATTTGGGTGCGAAAGTGGTTTCACTTTCTGACTCAAACGGTACTGTTTACGTGAAAGATGGTTTCACGACTGAACTTCTTTGTGAAGTGATGGAACTTAAAAATGTAAAACGTGGTCGTATTTCTGAGTTCGCGTCTAAACACGGTTTTGAATATCTTGAAGGCAAACGCCCTTGGGGTATCAAGTGTGACATCGCGCTTCCATGTGCAACTCAAAATGAGTTAACAGAAGAAGATGCGGTTGCATTACTTGCAAACGGCGTGATCTGTGTGGCTGAAGGTGCAAATATGCCTTCTACACTTGAAGCTGTTGAGAAATTCGTTGAAGCGAAAATCCTTTATGCACCAGGTAAAGCGTCAAATGCAGGTGGTGTAGCAACTTCAGGTCTTGAAATGTCACAAAACTCAATCCGTTTGGGTTGGACATTTGAAGAAGTGGATGAGCGCCTACATGCGATCATGAAAGAAATTCACCGTAACTGTGTGAAATACGGTACTGAAGAAGATGGTACTGTGAACTATGTAAACGGTGCAAATATTGCAGGCTTTGTAAAAGTTGCTGATGCAATGTTAGCGCAAGGTGTATTCTAAGGTTTAATTTAGAATCATAAAAAAACCGATGCTTTTGCATCGGTTTTTTTATGCCGAAAATTTAGTTTTGTATATTTTGTTAGGTATTTACCCATTTCAATGATTTTAAAAAATATCAGCCAATTTGATTTATGCAGAATGTGATTAAGGTAGAGTGACAACAAAAAGGAAAAAATAAAGTGTCTAGCTATCAATCCCACATTGCGATGTTGTTATTTAAGCAACAAAAAAGAATGTTGCTTTTGCATAAAAATAATACTCAATTTTTACGTAGTTTTTTTGAGAAAGGTACACAACTTGCACCATTGCCGGCGTTTTTTAAGGCTAAAAAAGTGCAGTTTGGCAATGTTCCTACCATGCAAATTGAAAACCTGCGCCCCAATAAAAATCCAAAACGAATCTTGGTCTATATTCATGGCGGTGGTTTTGTCGTGGGTAGCCCGAAAAGTTATAAGGGTTATGTGGCAAGTCTATGTCAGTTGGCGCAAGCGAGTTTTGCTTATTTACCTGATTATCGGTTAGCACCTGAGGCACGATTTCCTGCTGCAATTGATGATGTATTTGCAGCATGGCAAGGCATTATTGAAAAATATCAAGGTTATGAAATTGTCTTAGGTGGTGATTCGGCGGGTGGAAACTTAGCACTCGCTTTGTGTGTTCGAGCACGTGATGCAGGTGTTGCTTTGCCACAGCGTGTTTATCTGTTGTCACCGTGGTTGGATTTAACCCTGACTTTGCCAAGTCATAAGAAACAAGATCATCGTGATCCATTTTTAGGGACATATTTCTTGGAAAGAGATTTTGTACGACATTATGTACAGGAGCAAGATCGTAAAAATCCTCAAATTTCGCCTTTGTTTGCCGATTTTACAGGTTTGCCACCTTTTTATGTGCAAGTGGGTTCAAAGGAAGTTTTGTTGGATGACAGCCGTGAGTTTGCCCGTAAAGCCAAGCTACAAGGTGTTGATGTGCAACTCGATATTTGGACAGGCATGTGGCATGCATGGACAGTTGTGCCTTTTGTTCCTGAAAGTAAAACCGCTTTGAAAAAAGCAGGTTATTGGTTGGGGCAAAGAAGTTTATAAAATTTTAGGCGTTACAATTGTGTATTTTGATCAAGTATCAGGGTAATTTAAGGTCTTCTTTTAGAAGAGTCACTTGAGAATATTCGTTTACATAATGTGATTTCACTTTTTGTATGATCAAAATAGAGTACTAAAAAAACCGATGCCTAAACATCGGTTCTTCTCAAAACTATTCGCAATTTAAAGCTATTCGCATTTTAAAATTACAATGAGCCTTTGATCGCTTCACGTTCAATGATCATGTCTTGAACATAGGCATATTTAGATTGATCTGCCGCAGGATTTTTAATTTCGTAGCGTTTGATGCGAACCACTTGACGCTCATTTGCTGTGTGCTTAAAGCCATCAATATTGTCATAGAACAAAGTCCAATCTTTATCGACTTGGGTTTTCACACCATTTTCAGCATATTTAATCTCACGAACTTGCAAACAAGTTTGTGGACCTACACCAGTACATTGTTTGGTTTCAGGGCTGATTTCTAAAAAGATGGTTTCGCCTTGAGTGTTGTATTTTGTTTCTGGTGTCATTTTACCTGTAAATACAACTTTACCTGCAGTCGGGCTGATCAATGTTAATGTCGGCGCTTCAGTATTGGCAGTATCTAAAACAAATGCTGTTTTACCACCTTGGAATAATGAACCTGCAAAAGCTTCTTGCTTCATAAGTTCAGGTGTACACATCATATTGGTCGCTGCTAAATTACCTGTAGTAATAGTACTATTTGCAATCGTTACAGCACCAAACATATTATTACAACCCGTTTCAATGCTCATCTTTTGATCTTTAAAACTAAGAATAATCGGTTGTTTTGTACCGGCTGGCTGATATGACCACTGATAAGCATTTAATGTTTGTTCAGCATTACCTTGTTGTTGTAAAACTTTCACAGCAGTATCCCCCAATTTTTGAACATCACTTGTTTGGCAAGCTGCAAGGGCTAATGGAAGTAGAGATAAAGCTAAATATTTGAATTTCATGTTTTATTCACTTTTGGAGGAATAGCTATAGAATACTGGATTGGCGTACAAAAACTATGGACGCAATTTATCATTTACGTATCATTATGTATCAATATAACCAAAACTTAAATATTGCTTAACAATTTGTTATAAGTTGTGTGAAATGTGAAGGAAAGTTGGGGGCAGTAAAACTGTTTAGGACTATATTTTAGTCAAAACGATAAATATCCATTCCTAATGCACCCATCGAAAAACTACTATGTACAAGGCTAAAGCGTTGTCCTGTGCCCATAGCAAAGAAAATAGGTGCAAAATGTTCAAGTGTCGGATGATTTTTATTGAGAAACGGAATGCTATCCCAGTCCAATATTGCATCATAATTGCTATGCGTGAGCTTGCTTACAACATAGTTTCTAAATGATGAAGCCCATTCAGGGACTTGATTATTTTGGTTATTCCAAGAAAGTTCTTTTAAATTATGAGTAATACTACCAGAGCCAATGAGCAAAATTTGTCTATCACGTAATGGCGCAAGTGTCTGACCGATTTTATAGATTTGATCGGCATTCATATTTATAGGCAGAGAAATTTCAATGACAGGAATATCTGCTTCTGGATACATGTGTAATAAAGGCATCCAAACGCCATGATCACGAGGGCGAGTACTATTGGCGTGAGCAGTGAGTTGGGCTTCGGCTAAAAGCTGGAGAATTTCTTCAGCCAGTTCAGGGCTTCCAGGAGCAGGGTAACGGATTTCATAGAGTTCTTTAGGGAAACCACGAAAATCATGCCAAGTTTCAGGACGTACCCCAGTATTCACTTCCAAAGCATTACTTTCCCAATGCGCAGACATAACAACGATGGCTTGAGGGCGGGGCAAGTTATAACCTAAGCGTTGTAATGCAGGTCCCACTTGCTCAGGATCTAGTGCAAGCATGGGTGAACCATGTGAAATAAAGAGTCCTGGAAGTGTTTGTAAATTCATACCTTTTGCCTAAATAGTCATTGGTGGGAAAAGCCGAGCTTTTTAGATTAATCTGCGGCAGTTAGCCTGCGCGGTGATAAGGATGATTATGGTTAATGGTCATGGCTCGGTAGAGCTGTTCGATTAACATTACACGTACCATTGGATGTGGCAGGGTAAGTTTTGACAATGACCAATGCCAAGCTGCAGCTTTACGTACCGCTTCAGAATGCCCATCAGGTCCACCGATGGCTAAAACTACATCATTGCCTTCGAGCATCCATCCTTTCATGGTTTCAGCAAGTTTTTCAGTACTAAACTCACGCCCACCTACCTCAAGGGCAATCAATACTTCATTTTGTTTGAGTTGCGCCAAAATACTATCACCTTCAATTTGGCGATATTTCAAAATGTCTGCTTCAGAATCATTTTTGCCACGTTTCGCCATTGGAAGCTCAATGATTTGAGTTTGAACAAAGGGTTGAATTCTTTTGAAATAATCTTCAAAGCCAGTCAGCACCCATGCAGGCATTTTTTGACCGATGGTCAGAATGCGGATTTTCATATTAACAATTTCAAACGTGGTAATTGAACTATTATAACGTGTTATTGGTTATTCTCAGTCCTAGAACAACAATTGAATTTTTAACTGCTGATTTTTTACAACACGCAGTAGGATAAAACCAAAATTAGGATAAATATGCGCTCCGTACAATTTTTAAAAAAAATGCCACATGTTCTCTTATTCACCCTTGCTTTAAACTTTCCGATGCTGAGTATTGCTTCGGATACTAACTTGTATCGACAAGCAGAACCTGAGCGGTTAAAGGAATATTTAAATAATGTCATTCAGCCAACAGCTTTTAGAAATTATGAAAATATTCAAGAACTCGATCGTGTAGCGACGTATCTTAAAAAGCAAGTTGAATCATTTTCTATCCCATGTGAATACCAGAGTTATCCTATAGATGGAAAAAACTATAAAAATGTGGTGTGTCGTATTCAAACAGGCAATGCGAAGAAAGTCATAATTGGTGCGCATTATGATGTCTATGGAGACTTTCAAGGTGCAGATGACAATGCTTCGGGTGTAGTTGGGTTGATTGAAACAGCAAGAATACTTGCAAACAATAAAACTGAATTAAAACATAATGTTGAGTTGGTTTTTTATACTTTAGAAGAACCCCCATATTTCCGTACTGAACATATGGGAAGCTATGTCCACGCACAATCGGTGGTAAAACAGAAAGATCAAATTCAAGCGGTATATATTCTAGAAATGATCGGATATTTTGACCATAAAAATGTGCAAGATTATCCGACTGGACTTGGTTTGTTTTATCCCAAACATGGCAATTTTATTGGTGCTGTGAGTAATTTTAGTTCACGCACTTTGGGTGAAAACTATTGTGATGCAATGAAAGCGATGAATCGTTTGGATTGTCAGCGTCTGATTGCACCTTCATTTATTCAAGGTGTCGATTTTTCTGATCATTTGAATTATTGGAACCTTGATATTCCTGCAATCATGATCACAGATACTGCTTTTTTTAGAAATAAGCATTATCACACGGCTGAAGATACGATAGAAAAACTCAACTTAAATAAAATGGCAGATGTCGTCAATGGAGTGGTTTATACCATTTTAAAAAAATCAAATATGTAGTCGAAGTTAACACACTAATTGTTGAAATAATTTGTATAAAATATCCCTATTTTTATGTATGTTGCTAATAAAATCCATCATGTATAAACAATTGATAATTCAAGTAGATCATTCATTTATTAAACAGTAAAACAGGCAAGATCATGGCACTCTGTTTAGTCTCATTCTATGGATAGAGGAAGGCTTTAATTAAAAGCAAATGTGGGGGTGTAAAATGTATAACAAATCATTAGAAATTACATTGGAAGAACTTTTAGAAAAAGCATTTGAACAGGTGACTTATCGTCCTCAATTTTTACAACAACTCTTGGATTCCTACATTTATATTCTAGGAACAAGTGCAGAAAGCATTAGTGAACATATTGAACATACCTTGAAAGAGGGAAGTGAAGTTCAAATCAAACAATGGCAAAAGAAAGATGGGACATTTTTTTTCCCGTTTTTTACGTCATTGGAAAGATTACAAAAGACAATCCGCAATAATGAAAACTATTTACGAATCAATACGCGAAGTTTTTTTGAGTTAACATTTGGCTCGCATGTTGTTTTAAATCCTTATTCTGAAATAGGTAAGGAATTTCTACCTGCTGAAATTGCTGGATTATTGAACGGAGATTTTGGTTTAAGACCTGATGTTGAGGAGCTAACTATCGACCCAAATACACAATTGAGTCATCCTAGTCCGTATCCAATCAATATGGTTGAACAAATTAAAATTTTATTACAGGTCAATCATGCAGTTTCTTTTGCTTATTTAGCACAAGTCATGGATGAAAAGCATGCAACAAAATCTTCTTTGGTGATTGGCTTGCAATTGTCGCAAGTACTCACTGAGCATGAAAAGCAACAGTTGTATCGGCAAGTGAAACAAACAGCAACTGATTCATTGTTGCAGAAAAAAACCGTCGAACTGGTCTTTGTGGATGCGAATGATCAGACTGCATTGGGTCAATATCTTTTGCATCAAACACAACCCTTTTATTTACGACAAGATGACAAGAAAAAAGGATTCTTTGCTACACTGTTTAACTAAAGCTTACGTGAACTCAAGGAGGGCGTATGCAATACGGTGCAATGCAATTGCTCTCTATGTGGATTAAAGATCGAAAAATACAAAATCAATCTGAACATACTTTAGATGCTTATTTTCGTGATGTTTCGAATTTTATTGATTTTTGCTATGCCAAACAGATTGAATTAACTGAAGTGGAAGCCTCTGATTTAAGAGAATACATTGCATTTCGTGTGGAAAATGATCAACTGACGACCAGCAGTTTACAACGTCACCTAACCTCGATTCGTCAGTTTATGAAATGGGCGAAAGAGGGGCATTATTTAGAGATTAATGCTGCGGATGATTTTCAACTAAAAAGACAAGCACGTCCATTGCCAGGTATGATCGATATTGAAACCGTGAATCAAATCATGGATCAGCCCGAGCCTGAAAAGCCATTGGAAAAACAACTGTGGATTCGTGATAAGGCGATTTTAGAACTTTTATATTCCAGTGGTTTACGATTGGCTGAGATTCAAGGTTTAGCCATTAAAGATATTGATTTTAATCGTCATTTATTACGAATTACTGGTAAAGGGAATAAAACACGTATCGTCCCTTTTGGTTCTAAAGCGCGTGAAAGTTTAATCGCATGGTTGAAAATTTATCGTATTTGGCAGGGTGAGTTTAGCCCAGAATCTTTGGTCTTTATTACCCAACGTGGGACGAGTATTACACCGCGTCAGATTGAAAATCGAGTCAAATATCAGGCACTTCGTGCAGGTGTCAATGTTGATTTGCATCCGCATTTATTACGTCATTGTTTTGCCAGTCATATGTTGTCCAATAGCGGTGACTTACGTGCAGTTCAAGAAATGTTAGGGCATAGTAATTTGACCACTACGCAGATTTATACTCATGTCGATTTTGATCAATTGGCGCAAGTCTATGATCGTGCGCATCCTCGTGCATCACGTGCAAAAGTAAATGATGAGTAGCATTAGTTAGGTGCATTAAGCCCCTTTTTTTGTACGTTTTGAGTAGATTTTAATCATATTAAGTTAAACATTTTATTCACAGAATAGACATAAATTGCATATAAAAAAGCCGAAAGGATAATTGTTTTTAGTAGTGCTCTGCTGTATATCTAGTCGCTGTATTCATGCAATACTTTTTTATTGATTCAATTTTGCAAAACTTTAGGTCTTCCCATGATCCCTGAACTTGAACAAAAATATAAGCAACTGACGCAAGCCCAAAAAGACATTTTTAAGGGCTATGGTTTAAGACAAATTAAACATTTTGTTGAATTTAGCTTACCGAAGATTGAGGCAACTTTACCGCAGGCAGGTAAAATACTGGGTATTAATGCAGAGGGTAAAGTTCAAGCGATTAATACCAATACCAATCAAGTTTATCTATGGATTTCTGATCAACAATGGCAAGCGGCAAAAGCTGTTTCAAATCATATTGATGCCAAAGAAGATTTTATCGAAATTTGGAAAAGTTTAGATTTAGAACATCAAGACTTGATTGATTTAAGTCATATTCATCGTGATTTTTTAGCTTCTTTTGCTGAATAAGCGGATTTATTTACAGGTTAAAACGAAAAATCCTGTTTTTTGATTCGATACAATTTCTCCTCTCGTAAGGGATGTTCATCATCAAAATCTGGATGCAAAAAGTCATGTGAAAATGTCATTCCAATTTTTTCCATGACCTTTTGCGATACGAGATTGTCTTTTGCGGTAAATGCGACAATTTCTTCCAAGTTCAACTCTTCAAATGCAAACCTTAAACATGCTTCAGCACCTTCTGTGGCATAGCCTTGATTCCAAAATTTAGGATCAATGCGCCAACCGATTTCGATGCAAGGCGAAAACTCAAACTTTGAAGGTTGGGGATGTAAGCCAATACAACCGATAAATTCTTGCGTTTCCAACAACTCCACAGCCCAAACGCCCCATCCCTTTACATCAATGATAAATTTGATTTGTTCTGCTAAAGCATTACTTTCATATTCATCGAGTAATTTGGGGAAATATTTCATTACTTCAGGATTTGAAGTGATTTGCGCAAAAGGGACGTAGTCAGAATCTTTCCATTGTCGAAGTAAAAGTCGTTCAGTACATAACTCGTAAATCATTTTAGTTTTCAATCCCTTTAATGTACATTCAACTTGGAAAATATCGTTTGAATGTGTAGCTCAATGATGTCAAAAGATCAAATTTTATTCAGTAGGACGTTCGATACTATAAAGTAAGTGTTCTGCCAAAGGGTGTTCAGAATCAACTTTTGGATGAATAAAATTTTTTACATAATGCATCCCGATGCGTTGCATGACTTTTTCAGAAGGGGTATTTGTCGTTGCTGTAAAAGCGACTACCTCATTTAAATCCAATTGCTGAAAAGCAAAATCTAAGCAAGCTTGCGCAGCTTCTGTTGCATAACCTTGATGCCAATGCTGTTTTGCATATCGCCAACCGATTTCGGTACAGGGTGAAAAATCAAATTGTTCAGGCTGATGATGTAACCCTGTAAAACCAATAAATTGCTGATTTTGTTTTAATTCAACCGCCCAAAATCCCCAGCCATCTTTTGAAATAAACGATTGAATACGTTCAGCTAAAGTATCACTTTCAATTTTTGATAATGGTGCAGGGAAGTGGCGCATCACATCTGGATCAGCATTGAGTTGTGCAAAAGGCTCCCAATCAGATGCTTTCCATGGTCTGAGAATTAACCGAACCGTTTCTAATTGAATGGGTGGGTGGAATTGCTTCATCATTTAACTCCAAATATGCTCATTACACGTTATAAATCTTCAAGAGGAAGCTGAAAACTTTGTTTAATGATCTGACTTGGTACATCAGTTTTTACACTGGTGATGCCATTTTTCTTTGTAAGATGAGTCGACTGAAATTTACGGTAACTTTCTAAGTCTGGTACGACGACTTTTAACATTGCATCACATTCACCCAAAATAATATAGCATTCCATCACTTGAGGAAGTTCTTTCATTGCTTCAATAAATAGATCAATGGTTTCCGCATCTTGTCCTAACAGCCAAATCCGTGAAAATAAAATCAGTTGGAAGCCAATTTTCTGAGGATCAACCACGGTGGTGTAGTTTTGAATCACGCCAGCTTCTTCTAAAAGCCTAACCCGTCTTAAACATGAGGAAGGTGATAATCCAATTTCACGCGCCAGATCATTGTTTTGAATACGCCCATTGGCTTGTAAGGCACGAATGATATTTTTATCAATACGATCTAACTTTATTAGAATAGTCTTTGATGAAATTTTCATAAATTAGAATTTAATTCGAAAAACAATCATTATTATAGAATATTTGCAATCCTATTTTAAACATTTTCACAGATACTATTTTCACCCTCTAAACATACAGAAAAAAGGAAAGATGATGTCTGTATTCGTTGTTTTTGCCTTAACGGTATTGCCGTTAATTTTCACACCAGGACCAGATATGTTATTTATCCTGTCACAAGTGATGGGTAAAGATGCGAAATCAGGCATGATGGCTACGCTTGGCGTATGTTCTGGTTATTTAGTGCATTCTATTCTTGTGGCACTTGGAATTGCCGCGATTATTGTTTCATTTCCTGTTCTATTTGAAACGATTCGCTATCTAGGTATCGCTTATTTATTGTATTTGGCATTTCATTTGTTGAAATCCGTGCTAAGTACTAAAAATTTACATATTGAGAAAAATGCTGAGGCACATCCAATACGTAAAGGTTTTTTTACAGCTTTATTGAATCCTAAAGGGATGTTGATTTATTTTGCAATTTTGCCGCAGTTTATTGATAAAACTGGGAATACGATTGCTCAAGGATTTGCATTGTCATTTATTTTTATCGGTTTAATTTTTATTGTTTACTGTGCTTTAAGCTTAGTTGTGGCAAAAATTTCACAGAAGAAACAAATTGATGAACGTAAACAAAAGTGGATTGATGGCGGTTCTGGTGCATTATTAGCACTTGCAGCCGCGTGGCTTATGGCTAACTAAATAAAAGAAATAGAGATAAAGGAACTTGAAATGAGTTCCTTTTTTATTTTGTTACAAGTTTGATCTGCATTATTCACAAAAATTATCAATAAACATACTCAGTAAAATTGCTTATTCTGTCTAAACTGACAAACTCTACAAGCATCGTTTTATGGATAGTATAATTGTTTTGATTGATTCAAAATATTTTTAGAAGCGATTGAAAAAATATCTAAGCGCTATATAAATAATGTTATTTATCAATATTTAGATATTGTTTAAATAGTAAACTTATAGCGTTGGATAGAAATATTTAGAAAAAATGTGAACTGTCCGTTCAAGCTTTTTTAGAACTTTTATTGCTGTTTTGTGAATTGTGACTTGACCGAAATGCCAAACACATTGCAAGATAGGACACCTAAATAATTTTAAATGAAGCGTTATTATAACACTTCTTAACATTTACTTTTGCTAAAACAGCCGAGGATTACATGAAGGCTCTTGTTGCTGTAAAACGTGTGGTTGATGCCAACGTTAAAGTTCGCGTTAAACCGGACAATAGTGGGGTAGACCTTACTAACGTTAAAATGTCAATTAACCCATTCGATGAAATCGCAGTGGAAGAAGCGGTTCGCTTAAAAGAAAAAGGAACTGTTTCAGAAATCGTTGTTGTTTCTATTGGTCCTAAAGAAGCCCAAGAACAAATTCGTTCTGCTATGGCGCTTGGTGCAGATCGCGGTATCTTAGTTGAAGCTGATGACAGCCAACTTGGTGCTTTAGAAGTTGCTAAAATCCTGAAAGGTGTTGTTGAACAAGAACAACCACAACTTGTACTTTTAGGTAAACAAGCGATCGATGACGACTCTAACCAAGTTGGTCAGATGCTTGGTGCTTTGCTTGGCGCAGGTCAAGGTACATTCGCTTCAGTTGTGACTGTAAATGGCGACAAAGTACAAGTAACTCGTGAAGTTGATGGTGGTTTACAAACTGTTGAGTTGAACACGCCAGCGATCATCACCACTGACTTACGTTTGAATGAACCACGTTATGCAGCATTGCCTAACATCATGAAAGCACGTAAGAAACCGCTTGATACTAAATCTCCTGCGGACTACGGTGTGACTGCAACTTCTAAACTTAAAACAGTGAAAGTTGAGCCACCTGCTGAACGTAAAGCGGGCGTACAAGTGAAGTCTGTAGACGAGCTTGTTGAAAAACTTAAAAATGAAGCGAAAGTGATCTAATACAGAAGGATAAAAATCATGAGTATTTTAGTTATCGCTGAGCACGACAATAAAGCACTTAACGGTGCAACATTAAACGTTGTTGCTGCGGCTCAAAAAATCGGTGGTGATATCACTGTATTGGTTGCAGGTTCTGGTGCACAGGCTGTTGCTGACCAAGCTGCTAAAGTTGCTGGTGTAAGCAAAGTATTACTTGCTGATGATGCTGCTTATGCAAATCAATTGGCTGAAAACGTTGCAAAATTAGTTGCTTCAATCGGTGCGGGTTATTCTCACATCCTTGCTGCTTCTACAACGACAGGTAAAAACATTTTACCTCGCGCTGCTGCACTTTTAGATGTAAGCATGATCACTGACATCATTGCTGTTGAAGGTCCTAAAACTTTCAAACGTCCAATCTATGCAGGTAACGCGATTGCAACTGTAGAATCTGGCGAATCAGTTGTTGTTGCAACTGTTCGTGGTACTGCATTTGATGCGGTTGCTGCTGAAGGTGGTTCTGCTGCTGTTGAAGCTGCGACTTCTACAGGTGATGCTGGTATTTCTAAGTTCATTTCTGAAGAAATCGTGAAATCTGAACGTCCAGAATTAACTGCTGCGCGTATTGTTGTTTCAGGTGGTCGTGGTGTAGGTTCTGGTGAGAACTACCATAAAGTACTTGATCCACTTGCTGACAAGCTTGGTGCTGCTCAAGGTGCTTCACGTGCTGCGGTAGATGCTGGCTTCGTTCCAAACGATATGCAAGTTGGTCAAACTGGTAAAATTGTTGCACCTGATCTATACATCGCTGTCGGTATTTCTGGTGCGATTCAGCACTTGGCGGGTATGAAAGATTCTAAAGTGATCGTTGCGATCAACAAAGATGAAGAAGCACCAATCAATGCTGTTGCAGACTACTGGTTAGTTGGTGATTTGAATACTGTTGTTCCAGAATTGGTTTCTAAAATCTAATTTTGTAATTTCAGTTTAAAAACGCTCCTTTTTAGGGGCGTTTTTTAATGAATGATCTAAGATATAGATATGATAGGAATTATGTTACTGAGTTTGTTCGAATTTTAGCTTTTTGTAGAGTTTTAATTTTTACTAAAAACACTTGTTATAATAATGAATGATAAATAATAATGAACGATTAAAAAAATGATTTGTCAAAAATGTCATACACCGAATATTGAGGAGGCAATTCGCTGTGCGAGTTGTGGGATCGCTCTAAAAATCATAACAGTGCGTTCTGTTAAGCCTGAACCCAGTTTTTTTATTCGATGGTTGAAAGCTTTTATTGGAAATATTCTCCGACCAAAAGGATTGAAGTTATGGGTCATCATCGGCTGTACTTTAATGTTTCTCGTTCCTGCATTAATTGGGACATTTTTTGCTTTTATTGCAAAACCCTATTTACTTGAACAACATACAGCTTCGAGTTCATCTAAAAATACGGCCTCTGTACCACACGATTTGAATTTGATAGAACAATCTCGTCATGACTTAACTGCTATTAAGAGTGAGATCGCAGGTTATTACGCTATACATCATCGTTACCCACGCAGTCTAAGTGAACTAAAAAATAAGCCTTGGCAAAATGATCAAATTTCAATGAATGGCAAAGGTTATTTGATTACCGATATACAAGGTTCACAACCCATGACGATGATTTTTGTCCCTTTTTTGAACCAGCATAAACAATTGGTGTGGGATTGTTATCTTTCGGGGTTTGATTCGAGCCTAGCGGATACAGGGTGTATTGAAATGAGTCAGATTCAAGATATTCCGATTAAAGGTGTGTCTATTTATAAAAACTAATTATAAAAACTAAAATTTTAGTAAGTTGCAGGGAATAACACTATTTAATCAAGGATAAAAAGAGCATTAAAAGAAGAATGAAAAGGTGAGAAATAAAAATGCAATGTCAGAAGTGTGGTGCAGAAAATATTCTAGAAGCTGTGCGATGTTTAAACTGTCGTGCACGGCTAAATCCTATTCAAAAACATCAAGATCAGCACTTTGAAAATAAAATTATTCAGTTAGATATACAAGAGAATGTGCAGAAGGAAATCGCCCGAACTGATGTTGAAGATATTGTCGCTACGCCAAAAAATTCTGTTTTTAGTACGATCAAAAAAATAAATGAGCTTAAATTCAAAGTATCTATGATTATCCTTTGCGTACTGCCATTTCTGGGTTTATTTCTTGTCTTAGTCTCAAAATTTTATCTTCAACCTAAATATGAAGCGGAAAAATTAACTTATGCCGAAAAAATAGCGAAGTTACCCAAAATAAAACATCCGAATAGTCAAGGTGATTCAAATCGTGCGCAGGATGATTGGGAATTAAGACAAATCTCCTTATCCATTTTAAATATGCAAATGACCATGATTCAAGCGAGTCAATATTTTCAACAACACCAAAAATTAGCGACTACACAGGTGACAATCCAGAAAACATTTACCCAAATTTACTTTGACCAATATGGAAATATTATCGGGAAACCCACGGATGATCCTAAGAAAATGTTGATCTATCATCCTATTATTACCCGAGATCAGCATTTAGAATGGCAATGTATTGCAGTGAATATTATTGAGAATAAATATTTAAAAAATTGCTTGTTTAGTCATCAGCACCCTTTTGGTGAAAAGTAGCTATGTTTTTTGATCTATGCTATAGAAGTACATGATAACAACAAGCAAGTTGAATAATTAAAATGAAATGCCAAAAGTGTCATGCTGAAAATATTAGTGAAGCCGTTAAATGTGGAATATGTGGTACGCGTTTAAAGCATCCGAAGAGTTCTGATGACTTTACGGGCAATCAACATGTTCAATCATCAATTCGCCGTGAAAATAAGAAACAGGATATTTTCAATCCAGATCCGAGTATTCAGCCAAATACCAAGCCAAGCCAGAATAGTCATTCAAATCAAAATCAATCAATTACGGATACAATTTTAGATAAAAATACAAAGATTGAAGATAAGGCGAGAATCCTACTTGATTCGTGGCAAGACAAAGCAAAAGATGCTTGGGAAAATGCTCAAAATCAACCTAGGAAAAAGCCTAAATATAACAAATGGTTTTTTATCATTATTGCGGTATTCATTTTTGCATCACCTGTAATTACGCTGATTACAAGTGTGATTATTCCTGAAATTCAATATCAAATACGTGAGCATCTACGCATTCAGCGTGAAAATGATGAGGCTGCTGTTGAAGATGTGATTATGGAAGATATTGTGACAACTGATGCTGTAGTTGATGCAAACGAGTATGAGCAACGTTATGCCGAGATGCGATCCTATCAGCAAAATATAGAAAGGATGTTCGGTGCAACCCGTGCTCTACCAGAGAATTTACAAGAGATTGAAAAATTTGATCAAGTAGAATTTGATCAATCCATTCATGATGTAATTGAAATACGGAATGGTATGATTATTGGTTCATTCGCAGAGTTTCCGAACGAACATATTTATTTAAAACCTGAAATAAAAAATAAGAAAATCATAGGATGGTCTTGCTATAAAGTTGGCATTTCTGAGGGGGAAATGTCTGAATGCGAGCCAGAGTCGAGTGAGCCTACAGCACCAATTGTCGAGTAGCACAATGGATGTGAAAACGTTACACATCCATTTTGATTGCTTTTTGTAATTTGCCAATTTTGCAGATTGGGCTTCAGTTTTTCTAACAGGAAATATCTAACTTAGACGATGAGAGTTTTCGTTAATATTTCACTTTATTTATGTATTGGGTTGATTTCTGATCATGTTGAATTTTTGACTGGTGATTTCTTAGTGGTTTCTCATTATATTTACATGATAATTTTAAAGAATAATCACATATAAATTTAGCCTTAGTTATCAATTTAAGCCTTAAAAATATAATAATAATTTTGAATTTATAAAATACACAGTCACTTTTAGGTGTAATTATTTAGGAATATTCATTGTAATATTATGGTAATATTCCATTTTATAGCCTATTTTTTGGGCGGAGTTCTCCCACATGTTAATTTCCAAAAAGCTGACAAGCCCTACAATAGGGCTTGTGGTTCTGTGTTTTTTTATTCCTTTTCTTGCAAACTCTCACGTACCATTGATGGATGGCTTCGTTGTATTGTCGATCGAGAATATTCAAGCTTTAATGTTATTGAGCTTTGCAGTTTATAGTTATTACTATATGCGACCGCTTGATTGTCCAGAAGGTAAGAAACAGTTTTGGTTGTGGGCGGTGTTTTGGTGGATTTTATTGTTTGGACGCAGTATTAGTTGGGGGCGTGATTTTTTCCCTGATGTTCCGCACATTTACTTCCGTATATTGTCTATTTTCTTTATTGCACCTGTTGTATTGATGCTATTTTCTAAAAAACTGCGTGAAGAAATTGCACTAAAGTTTAAAACAATAAGCTTTCCTATTTTTAGCTTTTTATTGGCAGTGATTGGACTGATCATTTCAGATGCGGTTGAACATAGTCGGATGATTGCGCCACTTTTCTTACATGATCTTGCCTATAAAGATTTGATTGAAGAAATGTATGAATTCCCAGTGATTTGGGGTTTATTCGAAGTCAGTTATTTACTGATGAAACAAGATAAAAAAATTGTAAAACAGGCGATTCTCGTACCGCAAGAAGCGGAATCAAATGAGCTTTCTGACTATAAAAATGCCCACTAATTTTTTAATATCTTATAAAAAAATTAGCCTCCATTGTTGGAGGTTTTTTATTGGAAATAAATCGTTAAATTTGTTCAAAATAAAGACAAAAAATCCTCATTTTCAAGCATGCTGTTTGACACAAAATCGAATGGATTTGTGCTATACTGTGCGACTGAATTTTAGATTTTGGCTCAACTTTTTTTGAGCTAAATTTTGATTAGCTTGATCATATAAATCAGCAGTTGCAGTCTGCGCTGTTTGAAATAAGGAGTATGCATGAGCGTATCGGAAACTAGACCGATTGCCATTGAGGATGAACTCAAGAACTCATATCTTGATTATGCCATGAGTGTGATTGTATCTCGTGCATTACCAGACGTGAGAGATGGTCTAAAACCTGTTCATCGTCGTGTGCTTTTCGCTATGCACGAGTTGGGCAACGACTATAACAAAGCTTATAAAAAATCTGCCCGTGTCGTCGGGGATGTGATCGGTAAATATCACCCACATGGTGATTTAGCTGTATATGAAACCATTGTTCGTATGGCGCAAGATTTCAGCTTACGTTATCAATTGGTTGATGGTCAAGGTAACTTCGGTTCTGTCGATGGTGATAGTGCAGCGGCTATGCGTTATACCGAAGTCCGTATGCGTAAGTTAACCCATGAAATGTTGGCTGATTTAGAAAAAGATACAGTCGAATGGGAAGATAACTACGACGGTTCTGAACGCATTCCTCAAGTGATGCCGACCCGTATTCCAAACTTATTGATCAACGGTGTAACGGGTATTGCAGTGGGTATGGCGACCAATATGGCGCCACACAACATGACTGAAGTGATCAATGCATGTTTGGCTTATGCTGAAAATCCACAAATTTCAATTGAAGGGTTGATGGAACACGTATCTGGTCCAGATTTCCCTACAGGCGGTATTATTTATGGTAAATCAGGAATTGTAGATGCTTACCGTACAGGTAAAGGTCGTTTGCATATTCGTGGTAAATACCATATCGAAGAAGATCAAAAAACAGGTCGTAATACGATTGTATTCACTGAAATTCCTTATCAAGTCAACAAAGCGAAGACCATTGAACGTATCGCTGAATTGGTGAAAGAGAAAAAACTCGAAGGCATTTCAGAATTACGTGATGAGTCTGATAAAGAAGGAATGCGTATTGCAATTGACTTGAAGCGTGGTGAAAACGCTGAAGTGATTGTGAATAATCTATTCCTCAATACTCAATTAGAAAACTCGTTCAGCATTAACATGGTTTGCCTAGACAATGGTCAGCCGAAGTTAATGAATTTGAAAGATATTGTTGCTGCATTTATTCGTCATCGTCAAGAAGTAGTCACACGTCGTACGATGTTTGAATTGCGTAAAGCACGTGAGCGTGGTCATATCTTAGAAGGTTTAACCGTTGCTTTAGCGAATATTGATGAAATTATTGAAACCATCAAAACTTCTGCAAATCCACAAGAAGCGCGAGAGCGTTTACAAGCGGGTGAGTGGGCTGGCGGTGGTGTTGTTGCATTGCTTGAAAAAGCAGGTGCAATTTCTGTTCGCCCTGATGAGATTGAAGGTGAAGACCCGAATCGTCCATTTGGTTTAGATGGCAATATTTATCGTTTATCACCTGCGCAAGTCGGTGCGATTTTAGAATTACGTCTACACCGTTTGACAGGTCTTGAACAAGACAAATTACAAGCGGAATACTCTGAAATTTTAGGTCAAATTGCTGAACTTACAGCGATTTTAAATGACTTTAATTTATTGATGGGCGTCATTAAAGAAGAACTCGCATTGATTCTTCAACAATATGGCGATGCGCGTAAAACGGAAATTGTAGAATCACGTATCGACTTCTCTCGTGAAGATTTAATCCCAGAAGAGCAAGTTGTATTGACTGTTTCTAAAACAGGTTATGCAAAAACTCAACCATTGTCTGACTACGCCGCACAACGCCGTGGTGGACGTGGTAAATCTGCAACGTCGATGAAAGAAGATGATTATATTCAACATCTCATCGTGACATCGAATCATGCAACCGTACTTTGCTTTACCAATGTCGGTAAAGTTTATCGCTTGAAAGTGTTTGAAGTACCACAAGCATCACGTGGTGCGAAAGGTCGTCCGATGGTGAACTTGTTGCCATTAGATGCAGATGAAACGATTACAGCGATTCTCCCTGTAATTGATGCACCGAAGAAATTTACAGAGCGTTTAGCTGAGTTTAGAACTTTTGTGCGTTCGAATGTGGCTAAACTTCGTGAAAATCAAATCATTGATGGTCATTACGAAGCATTGAAAGCTGCATTTGCAGAATTGGGTGAAAATCCAGATGATTTATCACCTGCATTACGTGTTCAGTTAAAAGAGCTCAGTGCAGAATTAACAGCGTCTGATTGTGATGATGAGTTGGTTGCTGAGTTTGCTGAACGTGCTGAAAATGTTCGTAAAAACTTCTATGTCTTCATGGCAACGGCTTCAGGTACGGTTAAACGTGTTGAATTAGAACAGTTTAGTAATGTTCGTTCAAATGGTTTACGTGCAATTGAGTTGAAAGAAGAAGATACCTTGATTGGTGTTGCAATTACTGATGGCGAGCAGCAAATCATGTTGTTCTCGAATGAAGGTAAAGCAATCCGCTTCTCTGAAACAGATGCGCGTGTGATGGGTCGTACTGCGAAAGGTGTTCGTGGTATGCGTGTAACACTTGCTGCGGCTCAAGCGGATGAAGAAACTGAAACTGATGTAGATTCGGATGATGAGGATTCTTCAGATTCGAACTTTATCAGTCGTATTGTTTCATTAGTAGTTGTTCCTGAAACTGGCGAAGTGTTGTGTGCTTCTGCAAATGGTTATGGTAAACGTACTCCTGTTGATGACTTCCCAACCAAGAAACGTGGTGGTAAAGGCATCATCGCCATTAAGACCTCTGAACGTAATGGTGAATTGGTTGGTGCAGTTGCGATAGATGTGACCAAAGAAGTGATGTTGATTTCTGATGGTGGTACTTTAGTCCGTACTCGTGCTTCTGAAATTGCACAAACAGGTCGTAATGCTCAAGGTGTTCGTTTGATCCGTTTGGGTAATGAAGAAATCTTAGTTGGTGTTGTGGCTGTAGATGCCGTTGAAGAAGATGAAGTCTTGGATGCACCTGAAGTGATTGATGGTGAAGCATTAGTCGATAATGAAAAGCTTGTTGGTGATGAAACTATTATGGAAGAAGGTGATACTGATTCTATGGATAATGAGTCTGACGAGTAATTCTTAGAAATAAAAGAAGGGCGCTAAGGCGCTCTTTTTTATAATAATTTTAGATGGAATAATTGTTTGGGGAATCAAGATGTTTTCTAGGTATAAAGATAATATTATGGCTATTTTTATAGGTATTTTTATTTTTGTAACATTTTTATTGTTTATGTATTTTTCAACTTTCAGATTTATTAGTAGTGATACTGCAGTATGGGGTGCTTTTGGTGATTATATTGGCGGGATATTAAATCCCATATTTGCCTTATTAAGCTTTTCAGCGCTGTTAATTACTTTAATTTATCAAAATAAGCAACTAGAACAAAATCAGGAAATTTTAAAAGAAACTAAAAAAGCAATTGAACAAAATGAAAATGCATTAAAGTTGAATCAGGAAGCTTTGGAATTAAATAGAAATGAATTAACAATAAGTAATCAGCAATTAGCTTTGTCTGCTAAAGCTCACATTGAGATTGAAAAAACACAAAAAATTCAACAATTTGATATGCTGTTTGCAACTATGTTAAATGAATTAAATATAATAAATAAAGATTTTAATGAAAGAAATCTAATAGTAGATTTTTATGGAATTTTCTTGCAAGATGATAGTTTAGAAAACAAACAAGTTAATTTAAGAAAAAAATATTTGTTGACTCGTTATTTTATTATTTTATATCAAATATTGAAACTAATTAGTGAAAATAAATTTTTAGAAATGAGTGAAAAGAAAAAATATAGTAATATCACAAGAGCTTCTGTAGAAAATGCTTTATTACAACTATTAATGTTGAATTGTAACTGTGACGGTTATAGTGATGATTTTGATGAATTTTATGAGTTTTTAAAAGAATTTTCTTTTTTAGAACATATGGATTTTAGTCTTCAATTCTCAAATGAGCAAAAATTTAATTTCTATTTACTTTGTTGTTTGAAAAATTATGATGATGATGTATTTGGAAATAGTCTGTATCTAGAGTCTGCAAAAAAAGTTTGGTATTACGATTTTTTAGTTAGTAATCATAATATATTTAGTATTCATGATTTATGCTATTGTTTATTGGAAAAAGAATTAGATATTAGTAAAAGTGTAAATAGTAATTTATTTAAATTTTCTATACAGATTAATAATAAGGAAGTTTCAATATTAGTGCAAGAATTAGCATCGAAAAAAACAAAGGTATTTCAAGTACCATGGTTAGATATTGATTTAAATGATAGCTTATTACAAGCTAAATACAGACATTCATTTTTTGAAATAATATTTATCTATAAGGAAAGTAATTTGCAAATTAAATGTAAGTTTAGTTTGAATAGTTTCCAATCTCATCAAAATGGTTTTGATAATATCTTGGATAATCGTGATTGGATTGTAATTCAATAAAGGGGAATTATGCTAAAACTCATCTACTACGTCCCCGAATCACACCTAGAATCCACTAAACTCGCTATTTTTGAAGCAGGCGCAGGTGGGATCGGAAATTATGAACACTGTGCATGGCAAGTTTTAGGCACAGGGCAATTTAAACCTGTTAAAGATGCAAAGCCATTTATTGGTGAATTGAATACTTTGGAGCAAATTCCAGAATGGCGTGTGGAAACCATTGTTCCAGAGGATCAAGCAAAATTAGTGGCACAGGCTTTAAAGGCAAGCCATCCTTATGAAGAACCTGCCTTTGAGTTTATTCAGATGATTGAAATCGAGTAAGCTAAAATATTGAGAAAAAACCATTGTTTTATGCGTTTAAAAATGAGAATTTAACAAAATATATTTTATAAAAATGAATGCAATGGATTTTTTTTATCAGCTTTTAAAACCTAAAAATAGAACTAAAGTTGTTGATATTGGTGCAAATCCAATCGATGGAGAGCCACCGTATAAAACAATGCTTGATCTGAAAATTTGTGAAGTGGTGGGTTTTGAACCACAAACACATGCTTTAGCAATATTAAATCAACAAAAAAGCGAACTGGAAAATTATTTGCCCTATGTGGTGGGGGATGGAACAGAGCATCAGCTACGTATTTGTCGCTCATCGGGGATGACCAGTTTATTTGAACCCAATCCAGAGGTACTCCAAGTATTTGATTTCTATTTACCTCTTGGTGAAGTATTAGAGCGAGTGAATGTTCCAACCATTCGATTTGATGATATTCATGAAATACAGCACGTGGATTATTTAAAAATTGATATACAAGGTGGTGAACTCAATGTTTTTAAGCATGGACATCAACAATTAAAAACTGCAGTCGCGATTCAAACTGAAGTGTCATTTATGACGTTGTATCAAAACCAAGCTGGCTTTGGGGAAATTGATATTGAGTTGAGATCACAAGGTTTTGTGCCACATTGTTTTGCTGCGGTAAAACATTGGCCTATATCTCCGATGGTATTGAATCAGAATCCAGCACAGCCACTAAATCAGCTTTTGGAAGCGGATTTAGTTTATGTACGTGACTTCTCAAAACCTGAATTAATGAATGATGAACAACTTAAGCAATTGGCTGTGATTGCTCATTATGCTTATCGTTCTTATGATTTGGCTTTGCGTTGTGTGATCTTACTTGAGGAGCGTCAGGTTTTATCCGAATCTGCCAAGCATGAATATGTTGAGTATTTACAAACAATTTTTTAATGATTAGATCCAAAAATAATTCATAAATAAAGATACTAAAACCAAAGCTTAAATTAGCTAATCGCATAGACAAGTTGAAACTTATCACTTGTCTATGATGATTAATTTAAATATTCACAATGACTTAAACTTTCTGGATAAACAAATCACGATCAAAGCGATATTGTGGGAAGAACACACCATCTTCAGCACGTTCACCTGCACCAATCACCATCACAGGATATTCAAGATCACCAAGATTGAGAATTTTACGTACCAAAGGCTCGTCAAATCCTTCCATCATACAGCTATCAAAACCATAAGCACGTAAAGCCAAGACTAAATTTTCACATGCAAGCGCGGTGGTTTTAGTTGCCCACAATACGGCATCAGCTTGACTAAAAGCAGTCACAGGCATTTGTTTATCGAAAGTACGTGCTATTTTAAATGCAACTTTTTTAAAATTACCCAATGCGTTGAAATAGCCAGTTTTATAATTATATGGAATAAATTTATAGTATTTTTTGACCAAAGGTGGAATTTCTGGAAAAGGGAATTCAGAAATATTCTTTTTCGCCATTTCGTCAACACGGTCAGTACGTGCAACACAGACAATTAACTCAGCCGCGGTACGTGCAGACCACTGACTCATACACGCTTTGACCAATTGCTTTTTCTTGGCAGGATTTTGAACCACATAAAACGTCCAAGGTTGTAAGTTTGAAGAGTTTGGTGCAAGTAATGCCAGATCTAAACATGCATCTAAAATTTCAGCAGGAATCGCTTTATCGGTAAATTTACGTACAGAACGACGGCTTTCTACAACCTTACGGAAATTATTGACATCAATATCTTGTGGTGCAGGTTCGTAATAACGCTTCTTTTCAGTAGAGTCTTGTGGCATTGGTTTAACCTTATTGAAATTTTTTATGAAGATTTAAAATGGTTTTGTAGTTTTTGACGGAGTCTTACATCAAAAGTTTTAATTTAGGGATTAGCCTTCGGCTCGACCTCCTTTTCTTTCGGGAAAAGGAGGCAAAACCATTGTCATCCGCAAAACTCGTCCACTTCCGTCAAACTATTGAATACATCGCAGAAACATATCTGATTAAAAGTAGTCCTGCCTCAAACACGTTGCGGATGACGTTATCGCGTATCCATATTGATCGAGAAGCAAAAACTGCTTTTATGTTACTGTGTAACGTTAGTTAAATTGAGCAAAATCAGGTTTACGCTTTTGCATAAATGCTGCAACGGCTTCCGCCATTTCAGGTGATTTTACACGTTGCATAAAGACCACGGCTTCATCATCTACACATTGAATAATTTCTTCAAGATTGTGTTTCATCAAGGCTTTAGTCTGTTTAATTGAAGCCAAAGGCAATGCCGCAAGCGTTTGAGCTTGGTGTAAAGCATGACCATAGACATCATCTTCAATACTATTGATTAAACCAGCACTTAAAGCTTTTTCACTGTTAAATTTCTGCGCGGTTAAAAGCAATTCAGCCGCTTTATGATAGCCCGCTTGTTGAATAAGCAGTTTGCTCGAAGCACCTTCAGGAGAAAGTCCTAAGCTGACAAATGGAATTTGGAAGAGGGCTGTATTGTCTGCATAGACGAGATCTGCATGCAGAAGAATCGTTACACCAATCCCAATTGCAACACCGCGCACTGCACAAATCAAAGGCTTAGAAAAACGTGCTGCTGATTTTAATAATACAAAAGGAGGTCCATCACCTTCTTTACCTTCTTGTTTATTCTGTAAAGACTGTAGAAAGTCTTTCATGTCATTGCCAGCACTAAAGTCAGCATCTGCACCACGTAAAATCACAACACGGACACTGTTATCTTGATCTGCTTCATCCAAAGCTGACGCAATCCAAAGATACAATTCACCGTACAAGGCATTTTTTGCTTCTGGTCGGTTAATTGATAAAGTCAGTACACCATTTTCTAAATTTGCGTTTAAATGTTGATGCGGTTGTTGAATACAACGAAGTGTCATCGTACTATCCTTGCTTTAAAATTTAATTGGATTTTATGCCCTCATTATGTCGCATATTTGAAAATATGTTGCAACTGGTGAGTTCATAAAAAATGATTTTTATGACTTATAAATTTGATGATCTTGTCTATATTGGACGTTTTCAGCCTTTTCATTTGGCACACATGCAAACCGTGAGTATTGCATTACAACAAAGCCAATATGTGATTTTGGCACTCGGTTCAGCACAGAATGAGCGAAATACCAAAAATCCTTTTCTTGCCCAAGAACGGGAACAGATGATTTTATCGAATTTTTCTGAAGCCGATCAAAAACGCATTAAATTCGTGCATGTGATTGATGTTTATAATGATGTGAAATGGGTTAAATTAGTAAAATCATTGGTCAATGAAGTCGTCAAACCTCAAGATAAAGTCGGATTAATCGGTCATTTTAAAGATGATTCATCTTATTATTTAAAATTATTTCCTGAATGGGAAATGGTTGAATTAGACAGCTTAGTTGGTTCAATTTCTGCAACACCATTACGAGAAGCATACTATCGAGGTGAAATTAAACACACGGAATTTCCACAGGGAACAATAGAATTTTTACAAAACTTTAAAAAAAGTGATATGTATCAACAATTGCAACACAAATTCGACACTCAGGACAAATCGAATCTCTAACTTTATTGCATAGAATCGATCTTTGTAGAGCGTAAAGACAGTCATTCAACTGTTTATAAGCTAAAACAAAGTTAAGGATATATCATGCAATTGAATCAAAAACGATTGAATCAAAAGGTTGTCAAAGCTGTTATTTTTTCGACTGCTGTATTGAGTACAAGCGCATTTGCCACAAACTGGACTTTAACGCCATCGAGTCGGGTTGGTTTCAATATAGATTCAATGGGAATAAGCATTGTCAAAGGGCAGTTTAAGCGTGTGCAATCTTCACTTAACTTTGATGTAAAAGCACCACAAAAAGCATCGACTGAATTTGTAATGGATGTAAATAGCCTAAGCATCAATAAATCTTCCTTGAAGAATATGATCTTTGGTGAGGATTTATTTTATGCGGCTAAATATCCTTCAGTATCTTTTAGAAGTACAAGTTTTAAAGCACTTTCAAACAATAAGTATCAAATTCTTGGCAATTTAACACTACGTAATGTGACTAAATCAGTCATATTTGATGCGACGATTAAACCGAATACGAGTAATCCGAAACTTTTAGATTTTAATTCATCTACGACGATTAACCGTAGTGATTTTGGGATGAAAAAAGCTGTGGGTGGTGTCGGAGAAAAAGTGAATATTCAAGTGAATGGACAATGGAAAACACAATAGAGCATCGTGTTGCATGTGATTTATAAATCTGAATGTTGCTATTCTAATACATTATTGCCCCTATACATCCTTATTGCAAAACACTTTGTGCCGTTGTTTTTAGCACTTGGGTAATTTGATCAAGCTGTTTGGATTGTTGTTTCCAATGATGCCAATAAAGGGGTAAATCAATTTGAAGTGCTGGAGAAACTTCGATCAAAGTACCATTAGTAAAAAAATCTTTGGCTTGATAATAAGGTAACCAGCCATAACCCAAACCCATAGCAATCGCATCGACAAAACCATGTGATGAGGGAATAAAGTGATGTGGATATTGTGCGACATTTAAACCAAAATTCTTTTGTATATAATCAGTATGCATACCATCTTTGGGATTGAAAATGAGGGCAGGTGCGAGCTGAATTGATTCACGATTGACACCATTTTTAAACCATTGCTGACAAAACGCAGGTGTCGCGACAAAATGATAATGCATAGTGCCAATATATGCTGCACTACAACCTTTCATGGCTTGGGCTTCTGTGGTCACACACGCATTGACTAATCCGGCTTCAAGTAAATGATGCGTCTGTGACTGATCATCGACCTGAAAATGCACCACAATTTGATTTTCAACCAGACACGATTTTAAAACAGGCAATAGCCATGTAGCCAAAGAATCCGCATTGGTTGCGATATTGACCTGATAAAAAGAAGAAGCTGTTTGTCCTGTTAAATTTTGCAAAAAGTTCTGTTCAAGTAATTTACTGTGTTGTAAATAATACAACAGTGACTGTCCAACCTGTGTAGGTTTGCAGGGGCGTTCTCTAACAATAAGTAGATGCCCTAGACTTTTTTCCAAGCTCTGTAAGCGTAATGTCACCGCAGAAGCTGTGATATTGAGACGTTGTGCCGCTTGTTCAAAACTTCCTGTTTCTGCGACAGCCAAGAATGCTTCACTATGTTTACTTTGTAACATCTTCCAATCGACTCTATTGCAAAGGTGGATATATCAATTGCTAAAGATCATTAATTTATCGAAAGATTAAAGATCTCTGACTAAAAATAGCATAGTAATTAAAACTAAGAAAAACTTAGCAATGATTATATTTATTTAGAAATACTCACTTTATAGCATAAGTGAAGATAATAGCGTGATTGATCGAAATGTTAAAAGTGTAGTGTTAAATGTTGCAGAGTTATATACAGGGGATGGCTGTAGGATTCAGTCTGATTATTGCGATTGGGGCGCAAAATGCATTTATCCTCAAGCAAGGCTTAAAAAAGCAATATGTTTTTTGGCTGTGTGCGATTTGTGCAGCTTCAGATTCGATTTTGATCTTATTGGGCGTACTGGGTTTTTCACATGTAGTACAAAGTCATCCTGAAATTATAAATTGGGCGAAGTATTTTGGTGCGACGTTTCTATTTTTTTACGGCGCGCAACATTTTATTCAAGCCTTTAAAACCTCAAGCAGTTTATTACCGAGTGAAAATAGAGAATCAAATTTATTCAAAATGATTCTAATTTGTTTGGCATTAACTTGGCTGAATCCACATGTGTATCTGGATACCGTGGTGTTGATTGGTTCAATTTCGACAAAGTTCGAGACGACAGCTATGTATTTTGCAATGGGTGCAATCACAGCATCTTGGCTATTCTTTTTTACGCTGGGTTATGGTGCGAGATTATTATTGCCTATTTTTCAAAATCCTAAAGCATGGAAAATATTAGACTTTATCATTGGAGTGGTGATGTGGGGAATTGCGATGTCGTTGGTGATTTAACATTTCCCTCATCCTAACCTTCTCCCAAAGGGAGAAGGGACATCCAATATGAGTTTTAATTTGTGGCTAAATTTAGACTTTATACAAAGTAGAAATGCTTCAAAATGGTATAAGGCAAATCGAATTTCTGATTAACCTGCTTGTAATGCTTTTAAGTCTTCTAAAACTTGTTCCGCATGCCCCGCAGCTTTAACCTTACGATATTCCTTAACCAATTGACCCTTATGGAAAATAAAGGTTGAGCGTTCAATGCCCATCACTTTTTTACCATACATATTTTTTTCTTTAATCACATCAAAGTGTTTACAGAGTTCTTCTTCTTTATCACTGATCAAATTGATGGTTAAAGCTTGCTTTTCGGTAAAGTTTTGATGTGCTTTGACTGAGTCACGAGATACCCCAATGATGGTAACATTCAATGCGTCAAATTGATCTTTAATACATGAGAAACCAACAGCTTGTGTGGTACAACCAGGCGTATTGTCTTTTGGATAAAAATATAAAACCAACCATTCTGTACTCAGTTCAGTTAGATTGATTTCACCTGTAGTGGTCGGAAAACTTTGATTCGGCAGTTGGATTTGTTCAGTCATTGTCATTCCTTAAATTTACGAAGCTTCTAATTCAAGCGTTAAAAAGGCATAATTTTGATGATAAAGAATAGCACCTTTATGCACTGAAAGCGGATTTTTAAATATCGGTGCATCAATTACGGTGGTATGAAACTCACCAGATTCTCCACATGGATCTATACCACGTGCAAGTAATTCATTGACATAGTCATGATCAATTACGCGACCTAAATCTTCCGTAGACATTCCAAGGTCTAGATTGACTGTCACGACAATACAAATAAATTTAAGCTGAATCAGTTCATTGACCACTTCAAGACGTGGCTTTTGCCACAAAGGCATCCACAGTTCTAGTTGTTGTTGTGCAGAAACTGATTGATTCCACTCCGCATGACCGATTAAGTCTATATCACCTGTAACTAAAACTTCAGCACCATAGTCTTTGGCTTCTGCCAAGACGTTGAGAAACTGCGTTTCATAGCTTTCCCATGTGGTTGTGGTTTTGAGAATAGGCAGTCCCAGTGCTGCTGCTTGTGCATCAATAATATCAAGTGGCATCGCATGTGAGCGTGAGCGAATACCATGTTCATCTAAGGTAACGATTAAGGCAACGGCTTGACCTTGCTGCATTGCATAGTACAAGGCAAGGCTACTGTCTTTGCCACCGCTATAAGATGCGACGAATTTACGTGGTTGAATGGAAGAGTGAGTTGAATTTTGCATGGGCAGGCTTGTAATGCTTGTTTTAAAGCTGGTGTATAAATCAAATGCGAAAAAAAGCCTGCATTACGCAGGCTTCCTTTATTCGGTATTATTTTTTCGCTTGAGCAGCTTTGATCGCAGCTTCAGTTAAAGTTTCTAACTTGCTGGTTAACTGAGGACCGAAACATGCTTTAAGTTCTTTATTTTGTTGCTGTACAAAAGCTAAACTTGATGGGTTTTTCTTTTGGTTTACAGCGCTTTGGATTTCCCATTTTTGAGCTTCAGTCACTTTACCTTGAGCATCAATTTGGCAACCACAGAATTTGCTGACTTCAGCAGAAGTCAGTTTTCCACCTTTCGCTGTTTCAGTTTTACATACATTCACAAGCGCTGATTTTACATTGGTGCTTTTATAAGCTTGTTGAAGCGGATTTGCTTCAGCAGCAAAAGCAGCTGTTCCCATTAAAGCTGAAGCTGAAAATAAAGTTGAAAGAATAAGACCTGATTTTAAGTTTTTCATAAAATGTACCTTGTTATTGCGGTATATAGCGAGTTGGATCTGCAACACCTGCATCCATAAAACCTTGTTTACGAAGTCGGCAGCTATCGCATTTACCACAAGCGCGTCCTTGGTCATCTGCTTGGTAGCATGAAACCGTTTGACTATAGTCTACGCCATGTTCGATGCCTAAGCGTATTATATTCGCTTTGGATAAATGTAACAGAGGTGTTTCAAATTTAAGAGGTTTTCCTTCTACACCAACTTTGGTTGCCAAACGCGCCATATTGGCAAAGGCATCAATAAATTCAGGTCGACAGTCAGGATATCCTGAATAATCAACAGCATTGATACCAATCACAATGGCTTGTGCATCAAAAACTTCTGCTGCTGCCAGTGCATAAGACAAGAAAATCGTGTTACGTGCTGGAACATAAGTTACAGGAATACCATCAGTTTCATGATCAGGGATATCAATGTTATGGTCTGTAAGTGCTGAACCACCTAAATTGCCTAAATCAATATTGATGACCCGATGTTCTACACCCGCGCGTTGTGCTAAAGCACGTGCTGCATCTAGTTCAGTGGTTGAACGCTGACCATACATAAAACTTAAAGCGATGCATTCATAATTGGCTTGAGCCCAAGCTAAGCAAGTTGTTGAGTCTAAACCACCAGATAGTAAGACTATGGCACGAGGGCGCATATCCAATTCTCCAAAATATCAATTAAAACAAATAACAAAAGGTAAATAAGTAAGACGAGGGATTAACGACCAGTTTCGTCATTCCAAAGCAATTTATGTAATTGCAATTGGAAACGAACAGGCAGATGGTCTTCTAAAATCCATTGAGCTAAATCACGTGCGAGTTGTGGTAAACGAACAGCACCTTTTTCAACAGCAAAAGCAGGAGAGAACCATACAGTGCTGACTTTTTCATTTAACAGAAACTGTTCAACTTGCTGTTTTGACCATTCATAATCTTCTCGATTACAGATCACAAATTTAATCTGATCATGCTGAGTGAGATGATCCAAATTACTCATCAAATTTCGAGCAGCTTCACCTGAAGTGGGGGTTTTTAAATCTAAAACTTTTGAAACCCGTGGGTCAACTTTAGATACATCTAAGGCACCACTGGTTTCAAGTGACACTTCACAACCTAAGTCTGCAAGACGTTGCATTAAAGGAAGTGCATTCGGCTGAGCAAGTGGCTCACCACCAGTGACACAGATATACGGTGTTTTAAAATCTAATGTGGTTTGAATAATTTGGTCAAGTGACTGACGTTCGCCACCTTCAAACGAATAGGTTGTATCACAATAGGTACAACGCAAAGGGCAACCAGTTAAACGAATAAAAACAGTCGGTAAACCCGCGGCATTGGCTTCACCTTGTAACGAATAAAAGATCTCCGTAATACGTAACCCCGCAGACGGATCAGAAACAGGAATAGTTGAAGAACGAAGAGCATTCATGAGATTTACCACAGCTTACAAAATGAAAAATCTCTACGATCAAATTTGACCGTAGAGATGAGGAGCGATTCAAACTCCGAGGAACATTAGGTTCCGCAAAAACGATTGATATTTCGTGATTATCAATTAGTCTTCACGAAGTAATTCGTTCAGGCTTGTTTTAGCGCGTGTTTTAGCATCGACTTTTTTTACGATGATTGCAGCATAAAGGTTGCAAGTGCCATCTTTAGATGGAAGGCTACCAGATACGACTACAGAACCCGCTGGTACACGACCATAGTGGATTTCACCAGTTTCACGGTCAAAAATCTTAGTCGATTGACCAATGAATACACCCATTGAAATCACAGAACCTTCTTCAACGATGACACCTTCAACGATTTCAGAACGTGCACCAATGAAGCAGTTATCTTCAATAATGGTTGGGTTTGCTTGAAGTGGTTCAAGAACGCCACCAATACCTACACCACCTGATAGATGTACATTCTTACCGATTTGAGCACATGAACCTACAGTCGCCCAAGTATCCACCATTGTGCCTTCATCAACATAAGCACCGATATTGACATAAGAAGGCATCAACACCACATTTTTTGCTTGGAAAGAGCCTTTACGTGCAACCGCAGGCGGTACAACACGTACGCCAGCAGCTTTAAATTGTGCTTCAGTCCAACCTGTAAATTTAGTATCTACTTTGTCATAGAATTGAAGATCACATGATTCAATTGGTTTATTATCATTGAGCTTAAATGATAAAAGAACCGCTTTTTTCAACCATTGATGAACAACCCATTCACCATCAATTTTTTCAGCGACACGTAAGCTACCGTTATCTAAGCCAGCAATCGCTTGTTCTACAGCTTGGCGTACTTCAGCAGGACAGTCTGCAGCAGTAAAGTTAGCACGATTTTCAAACGCTTCTTCAATGATCGTTGAAAGCTGAGTCATGTTCTTCTTTCCAAAAAAATTTTAAAGATTCTACACCAAATCGCACTGGGTTTAGATATAAAATCGAACTTCAATTTAAAAAACTCACGATGAAATTTAAAAATTGCTTAAAAAAGTTGTTTAGCTCAACTATTTCTTAAAAAAGAAAATGTTTATAAACAAATATTAAAGTTAAATTGTATCAAAAGTTAACAAAAAGTAATCAATTTTCACCTTAATTACGTCAATCAAATCACATATTATGCGTTTGAGTCGAAACACATTAACGATTAAAGAACAAACTCATGTTTAATTTGAGGAGATAGAAATGAAAGTGTTAAAAGTACTTACAGTTGCAACTGCATTATTGGCATCAGGCGTTGCAATGGCTGATGAAGCTGTTGTAAACCAAGGTAATGTTTTTAATGCAAATCAATTACTTCCTACAGGTGCTCGTGTTGAAGTAGGTACAACTGGTTATGGTGGTGCTTTACTTTGGACAGCAAATCCTTATGTAGGTTTGGCTCTTGGTTATAATGGCGGCGACATTTCTTGGACTGATGATGTATCAATCAACGGTACTAAATATGATGCAGATATGGATAATAAATTAGCATATTTAAATGCTGAAATTCGTCCATGGGGTGCGAGCCAAAATGTATGGGCACAAGGTCTATATGTAGCTGCTGGTGTAGGTTATGTTGATAGTGAATATGACCTTAAAAAACGTTCTAGTGATGGCACAATTAAGGTAAATGGTAATAACTATAACTTTAATGGTGAAGTATCAGGTAAAATGGACTATAAAAAT
This sequence comes from Acinetobacter sp. WCHAc060025, assembly GCF_004209355.1. NCBI lineage: Bacteria > Pseudomonadati > Pseudomonadota > Gammaproteobacteria > Moraxellales > Moraxellaceae > Acinetobacter > Acinetobacter sp. WCHAc060025. The sequence goes on from NZ_SGSX01000017.1 coordinate 71,882, forward strand.
GATATAGCTCCATATGTAGGGTTTGGTTTTGCGCCTAAAATCACCAAAAATATTGGTGTATTTGGTGAAGTAGGTGCGTACTACACTGGAAATCCTGATGTGAATTTACAATCAAAAGGTAATTTTGTTAATGTAAATGGTGCAGATTTTGATCGTGATTTAGCAGCTGAAGAAAACAAAATCCGTAATGATGATAAATATGAATGGTTGCCAGTTGGTAAAGTTGGTGTAAGCTTTAACTGGTAATTGCTTATAGATTCTTTTTAGAATCCAAAAACGAGCTTCGGCTCGTTTTTTTATGCGTAATGAATATTGATAATACCTTTAAAACATAAATCAAAAGTGATAACCAAACTTAATTCCATGCACAAAAGCGTAATTGTTATTAACCCCAGATAAAGTTGAATTTTGCGTGACTGAATTGAAGGGGTTCAGTGAGTCGAGATCAGCTTTATTGAAGTAAATATAATTGATTCCATAGGCGAGATAATAATTTTCATCTGGTTTATATACCGCTCCAATTCCTAAACCATAATATCCATTAGATGGATTAAGTGTTCCTGCGGGATTGTCCGTGCCCGAATCCCATAGCATTTCAGCCGCACCGATCCAGTGTTCGCTAAACTTATGTGCAAGTCCAAGCTTTGCTGACCATTGGTCACTTTTATATTCAACTAAATTAAATGGCTTTGCTGTCGTAGGATAAAGTGAAACGTAATAGTCGATGACAGTACCAAATTGAGTTGGTTGGATTTTAAAATCTTTCCAGTTGACCCATCGCAATGTGCTGTAGAGATAATTGTGTTGACTTAAGCCCGTTTGAAAATCTAAATTCACCGATTGTGGTGTATTGATTGTTGTTTTAGCAAAAGGAACAAATTCTAAATTTTGACCATAAAGGTCTTCTGTAATACTTGCTTTATGTTCGATTTTAGAGCGATAGGTGAGCGCAGTTTTAAACGCATATTCAGGAATTTGATAACTGAGTCCCGCAAGCCAACCTTGTCCCGCACTTTTTTTAATTTTTGCATGATAACCACTCAATGTAGAATAGTTTTCACCCATCACTTCAAGTTCACCTTGAAATTGTTGATATGCTGTTCCTGCATAGATATTCCATTGCGATGAGGGTTGATAACCGAATAACAATGAAATGTTTTCACTCGAAAAATCTAATTTTCCAGACTCTAAAAGTTGTTGTCCCGTTTTTAATTGTGGTTGGTATTGATAATCCATATCCATCCCATAGGGGTGATCATAAATCACTCCAAAGGAAAGCTGCGGTGTGAGTTGTAGCTTTGCAGCGACATTGAAAAAATACTGATCATTGATTAAATTTCCAGTGGAGAAATTCTCAACGCCTTGTTGTTTTAAAGTTTCAGTTTGTGGAAGCTGACCTGATACATTGGCATGCATTTGTGCATAGGACAGTTCGACATAATGATCAGACTCTAAAAATGATTGAATAGATTGATTAGACCTTTCTATTCCAGCAGCACTACTTAAAATAGGAACAAAAGTGCCTAAGGCAAGCCCCCATGTGATTGTGTTCATTGCTACCCCGAATTATTTATAATGTATAAATAAAAAATAAGGTTAAATTTTATACTAAAAATTGTCATTAAAGTAAAAATAATATAAAAATCAATGATTTTAGAAATTTTAAAAAGTGTTTGTTAATATTTTAATGATTTGAAATTCGTGAATTAAAAAAAGAGCAATAAAAAAGGAGAGTTTAAACTCTCCATCTTTTAGCACTTTCTGAATTAATCGTCTGGATACGCAATTTTTTTCAATGCTTTGATGTCCGCATCTGGTGAGCAGAGAGAAATAAACTCGTAACCATAACCTCGAAGTAAATGACCTTTACGTACTGCAATCCAAGTGGTATTTAAACCAAAAATATCAGTATCAATTTGTTTTAAACGATGATCCCGTTCATTGTCATACGCCACATCATTGACAATACCGACACCCATGCCTAACTCGACATAGGTTTTTATGACATCGGCATCTAGTGCAGACATCACAATATCGACATCTAAATTGGCGTCTTCAAATGCTTTGTCAATTTTAGAACGACCTGTAAAACCGCCGTGATAGGTGATAATCGGATATTCTGCTAGTTTTTCTAAGGTAATGTCTTTAGGATCAAGCTTGGTTAAAGGATGATCTTGTGGGGTAATGATGCTATGTTTCCAGTTATAGAATGACACGCTGCCCAAGTTTTCTTCTGTGGTCAATGATTCAGTTGCAATACCGATATCAGCAAGACCGAGTAGAAGCATTTCAGAAATTTCAACAGGGCTGGCTTGTTGTAAAATCAAATGTACTTTTGGAAACGCTTTTTTAAACAAATTCACAATTGGTGGTAGAACATAACGCGCTTGCGTATGAGTCGTTGCAATGGTCAGCGTCCCTTCATCGACTTTATTAAAATCATCAGCAAGGCGTTTGATATTATCGGCATCGATTAACATACGTTCAACGATACTGAGTAGGGCTTGCCCAGGTTCAGTTAAACCTAAAAGACGTTTACCTTTGCGAACAAATAATTGTACGCCGAGTTCATCCTCTAGATCTTTAATGTGTTTACTCACACCTGATTGTGATGTGTAAAGTGCTGCTGAAGCTTCAGTTAAATTATAATTTTGACGAACTGTTTCTCGGATAATTCGTAATTGTTGAAAGTTCATTGTTTCGATACCTCAATTGTGGATGAGTCTGTGACGACTCATCCTGTCGCCCATTATGCGACTTGATTTTCAAATAGGTGAAGTGTCGAAGCACTTACCCAAACTGTTTGATTTGGTCTGTATTGATGTAACTTTGCATCTTCTGGATTGAGTGCAATTTCAATCAAGTTCCCTTGGCGATCTTGTAATTCTGCCATCACTTTACCAGCAATCCACAATTCACGTAAGAAGGTGGCTTGGATTGCATTTTCAGTCGGTTGCGCATGAATTTTTAACTCATTCGGACGCGCGAATGCAATGACTTTACCGTCGGCAGTATTGCGTGCAGATGGTAGTTGGATACGATCATCACCGATTTGAATAATGCCTTGATGATTTTCACCTTCGAAACGATTGGCTTGACCTAAGAAGTCAAAAACAAACGGTGTTGCAGGTTTTTCATAAACTTCACGTGGTGAACCAATTTGTTCAATATCACCTTTATTCATCACGACGATTTGATCGGCAACTTCTAAAGCTTCTTCTTGGTCATGGGTTACGAAAATTGAAGTGATGTGTAATTCGTCATGTAGTGTACGTAACCAACGACGTAACTCTTTACGGACTTTAGCATCCAAAGCACCAAACGGTTCATCCAGTAACAATACACGAGGTTCAACCGCTAAAGCACGTGCCAAAGCAATACGTTGACGTTGACCACCCGACAATTGTGCAGGATAACGATCTGCTAAAAAGCCCAATTGAACTAAATCCAATAAACGTGTGACACGTTTTTTAATTTCATTCTCATTCGGGCGAGTCGCTTTAGGGCGAACGCGCAGACCAAACGCAACATTGTCATAGACAGTCATGTGGCGGAATAATGCATAGTGTTGGAATACAAAACCGACTTGACGTTCACGAACATGCACTTTGGTTGCATCTGTCCCTTCAAGGATAATTTTGCCACTATCCGCAGACTCCAGACCTGCAATAATACGGAGTAAAGTGGTTTTACCACAGCCCGATGGACCGAGTAGGGCAACCAACTGACCATCTGGAAAATCTAAAGAGATGTTTTTGAGTGCATGGAATGCACCGAAGTTTTTTTCAATATTTTTTACTTGAATACTCATTGTGCAATTCCTTAAGAAACGGTTGACTCTTTGCTTTCACGATCTTGTTTTTCTTGGCGATACTCAACCCATGTTTTTAGAATAAGGGTAATGATTGCTAAGAACGCTAACAAGGTCGATACAGCAAAAGCAGCACTAATCGAATTTGGTTCGTTATATAAAATTTCAATATGCAGCGGTAAAGTATTGGTTTCACCACGAATGTGACCTGAAACCACAGATACAGCACCGAACTCACCCATGGCACGTGCATTACATAGAATCACGCCATAGATCAAACCCCATTTGATATTTGGAATAGTAATTTTCCAAAAGGTTTGCCAACCTGAAGCACCCAATACAATTGCCGCTTCTTCTTCTTCAGAGCCTTGCGCTTCCATCAACGGAATCAGTTCACGTGCAACAAAAGGCACTGTGATAAAGACGGTGGCAAGGACGATCGCAGGCGTTGCATATAAAATTTTAATATCATGTTCAATCAGCCATGAGCCAATCCAACCTTGTGAACCGAAAATCAACACCAACATCAAACCTGCAACAACAGGAGAGACTGAAAATGGTGAGTCAATAATGGTGGTTAAAATCGCTTTACCACGGAAATTAAACTTCGCCACACACCAAGCTGCGGTTACACCAAAGATGACATTCAATGGCACGGCAATCGCAGCTGTCAGTAAAGTGAGTTTGACTGCTGATAAGGTATAAGGATCAACCAGTGAGGCAACATAAACTTGAAAACCTTGTTTAAATGCTTCAACAAAAATCAAGATTAACGGTAATATTAAACAGCCTAAAAAGAAAAGTAAGGCAATAATTAATAAGATGTAACGTACCCAAGTCGGTTCACGTGTCGCATCACGAGATTGCAATTTAATTGCTAACTCATTGCTATTGGTATTTAAGCTCATCGTGCAGTTCTCCCTGTACGGCGACTTGCCCATGCTTGAATCAAGTTAATGACAAAGAGGAATGCGAAAGAGATAATCAACATCACCACGGCGATGGTTGTTGCACCAGCATAATCATATTCTTCAAGACGGGTAATAATCATCAACGGTGCGATTTCAGTTTCGTAAGGAATGTTCCCTGCGATGAAAATCACTGAACCGTATTCACCTACACCACGCGCAAATGCCAAAGCAAAACCAGTGAGTAAGGCAGGGAATAAGATCGGTAAAATAATTTTTGTCACGATCTGAAAACGGTTTGCGCCTAATGCAGAAGCGGCTTCTTCTAGCTCAGTTTCAAGATCACTTAAAACCGGTTGTACAGTGCGTACCACAAATGGAATACCAATAAAAATCAAAGCCAAGGTAATACCTAAAGAGGTATAAGCAATTTTGATTCCCATCGGTTCTAGGAGTTGACCAATCCACCCCGTTGATGCGTAGAGTGAGGTGAGTGCGATACCAGCAACTGCTGTAGGAAGTGCAAAAGGTAAATCGACCAAAGCATCTACAATACGCTTACCTGGAAAAGAATAACGCACTAAACACCAAGCCAATAACAAGCCGAAGACCACATTGATCAACGCTGCGACAAGGGCGGTGGAAAAACTCAGTTGTAAGGATTTAATAATTCGTTCAGAACTTAGAATTTCCCATAAACCGTCCCAGCCCACGCCTAAAGATTTTATGAATACGGCAGAGAGTGGTATAAGCACGATTAATGATAAATACGCTAGGGTGAAGCCTAGAGATAGACCAAAACCTGGCAGCACTCGGGATCGCTGCGACATGATGACTCCTCAAAAGAGAGAAAGCTTATTGAAGTCAATAAGCAAATTTAAAACAATTCGGCAAGCTTAAAAGGCAATGGTTAAATTGCAAATTTAAAAAACAACTTGGTCTCATCAGTATTACTAATAAAGAAATCTTGTTTCTCTAAAATTAAATGGTCATAGATTTCAGGAAAATGTCCAAAACCAGATGCAACATTGATATGCCCCACTTGTCCTAAGTTTCTAGGTCTGATTTTCCAAGCCTTCGCCAGCTTCTGCGCATTTTCAAAATCAAGCCATGGATCATTTTCAGAAATGATCATTTCAGCAGCAACATTGATTTTAAGTCCATGAAAATAAGCTTCGTAATTTCCAAGACTGTTCCGTGCAAAACCTGCTTCACCAAAACGTGATGGATTAGCTGGTGCAACTAAAATAACTTTTCTAACTTTAGCCGCGATTTCAGGATGTTGTGCTAAGGCTGCAACAGTCGTCAAACAACCGAAACTATGAGCAACAATTTGAACAGGATCTTGAGCTTTATTCAGCGTTTCGATAAATTGAGCAACCCAATCTTTGAGAATCGGCAGATTCCAGTCCTGTTGTTGCACACGGGAGCAAGACACGAGTTCACGTTGTAGTTTTGATTGCCAATGATCATATTCACTGCCGCCTACACCTGGAACAATAATTGTGTGAATCATGTCTATGCTCCTATTTCTTGGATGAACTTTATTTAAATCTTATTTACTTGCTGCATTGGCTTTGACGATTTGATCAAATACACCATTATTATCAAAATGTTGTTTTTGAACTTTGGTCCAGCCACCAAACTCTTTATCAATCGTTACCAATTTTAAAGGTTTGAATGTCGTTGCATATTTTTTCAAAGTAGCTGCATTACGTGGGCGATAGAAGTTCTTCGCTGCAATCTCTTGACCTGCTGGTGAGTACAAATAGTTTAAATATGCTTTTGCAAGATTTAAGTTGCCATCTTTCTCAGCATTCTTTTCAACAATCGCAACAGGTGGTTCAGCTAAAATTGAAAGTGAAGGTGTGATAATTTCAAATTTACCGGGTTGTTCACGAGTCGAGAGGAAAGCTTCATTTTCCCAAGCCAAGAGCACATCACCGATACCACGTTCAGCAAATGTTGTGGTCGCACCACGCGCACCTGAGTCCAACACTTTGGTTTGTTTATAAATTTGACGAACAAAGTCTTGTGCTTTCGCGTCAGAACCATATTGGTGTTTTGCCCAAGCCCATGCTCCTAAATAGTTCCAACGTGCACCACCCGATGTTTTTGGATTCGGTGTTACGATCTCAACACCTGGTTTTACCAAGTCGCCCCAGTCTTTAATGCCTTTTGGATTGCCTTTACGAACAAGGAAAACGATGGTTGATGTATACGGTGTCGAGTTTTGTGGAAATTTCTTCTGCCAGTCTTTTGGTAATAGATTCGTGCTTTGTGCAATCGCATCGATGTCTGCTGCCAGTGCTAAAGTCACCACATCAGCTTGTAAACCATCAATCACAGCGCGAGCTTGTTTACCAGAACCGCCGTGAGATTGTTTAAAGTCAATCGTTTGACCAGTTTTAGATTTCCAATATGTCGAAAAGCTTTTGTTGAAGTTTTCATACAGTTCGCGTGTCGGATCATAAGAAACATTTAAAAAATCTTTCGCTGCAACGCTGAGAGAAGTTGTTGATAATAATGCTGCAACAACAGCGAATTTTAGTTTAGTGAACTGCATTTTTTGCCCCATTTATTTCATAAGTTCGGTAAGATGGAGTGAGCATAACGCTAGTCTTTATTCATAAAAAATAATAAAAAACGAATTTTATATGAATAAATGTGAATTAGTTAATGCAGATATTGTTATCGTCATTTGTGCATAGGTCAGGAAAATTGCATCATGATTTGCTTTAAAAATGCTCAAAAAATTGATTTTATTCCACTTTTAGATCGAGCTTTTCATTATGGTGATGGTTGTTTTACCACTGCAAGATTTCATCAAAATGTCATGGAGTTAGAGTCCTTACATCGTGCACGTTTAAAACTAGCCGCTGAACGCTTGTATTTAAAATTCAATTTTGATGTTTTAGAGCAATCTTTGGATGTATTAAAGCAACAATTTCCAAGTCTAAATGGTACTTTGAAAATTATTCTAAGTCGTGGTGAGGGCGATCGTGGTTATGCCATGCCTGAGCATGATGCTGACTTATATGTATTATTTTACCCAAAAGCGACGGATGCTTTTCAACCTGAGTTTATTCATAGTGATGTTTTGGAACAAGCGATTGGTTTAGTCATGCCGAATTTAGTCGGTTTAAAGACTTTAAACCGTTTAGAACAAGTCATGTTAAAGAAAGAAGCACAAGAAAAGGGCTGGTTGGAAGCGCTGGTTACGGATGTACAAGGTTCGATTGTTGAAGGGGTGAGCAGTAATTGTTTTATTCAAATAAACAATACATGGATTACGCCTGAACTTCGTTATAATGGCGTACATGGTGTGATGCGAGCTGAAATTTTGTCTCGAATGCATCAGAAGGGCATTCGATGCGAACAACGTTATATTGATATGGAGGAAATACGTAATTTTCAAAGCGTATTTTTTTGCAATGCGTTGAGTCCGATGAAAATTGTTGAAACTTTAAATCAACAGCCTTTAAACACTCAATCTTGTGTTGAGTTATTCCAAATTTTAAATTTAAGTCAGTTTAATTCTCATGTCTAAAGCAAAATCAAAGCCCAAATCTAAAAAGAATACTTCTGATAAAACGGGCAATAAAATTTATAAAGGGATCATCATTGTATTGGTGGCGATCTTGATGATTGTCACCATTATTTTAAAAATGAGCATTTTCAAAAGTTATCCCGTCGAGGGGGCAAAGCAAAAGCTTTCGATTACAAATGGTGAAACTTATACGGGCTTTATTGATGATCTTGCAAAAGAGAATAAAGTTAGCTTTCCAATTGTACTGAAGCTTTATCGCAAACTTTTTATCCATGACACCATGAAAGCGGGTGTTTATGAAGTCAAACAAGGGATGAGCGTTCGTCAAGTTTTGGAAATGATTTCTAACGTTGAAAATGCGCAAATGAGCCGTCTTTTGGTGATCGAAGGAACAACAACTAAACAGTTAATTACTTCACTTAAAAATGACCCATTGATTGAAAAGTCTGTGGTTCATTTGCCGCCTGCTGAAATGCTGAAAGCTTTAAATATTCCATACGATCATCCTGAAGGTTTGTTTGCACCAGATACGTATTTCTTTGATAAAGGTGAATCGGATAAGAAAATTTTGACGGATTTATATCAACGCCAAATGAAAATTTTAGATGAAGCTTGGGAAAAACGTGCTCCAAATTTACCGTATAAAGATAAATATGAAGCATTGATTATGGCTTCAATCATTGAAAAAGAAACCAGTGTGGATCGTGAGCTTCGTCAAGTTTCAGGGGTATTCTACCGCCGTTTAAAATTAGGGATGCGTTTGCAAACAGATCCTACGGTGATTTATGGTATGGGTGATAAATACCAAGGCAAGATTTCTAAACAAGATTTACGTACACCTACCGCTTATAATACTTACACGATCAATGGTTTACCGCCAACACCGATTGCTTTACCAAGTAAAAAAGCTATTGAAGCGACCATGCATCCTGATGATTCTGACAATATTTACTTTGTTGCAACGGGTAATGGTGGTCATAAGTTCTCAGCAAACTTGGATGACCATAATCGTGCGGTACGAGAATATATTGAAGTTATGCGAGCGAAGAATTAAGGAATGAGCATGTTTATTAGTTTTGAAGGTACTGAAGGGGTTGGTAAAACCACGCTCATCCAAAAGTTGTATGAACATTTTCAGCAACAAGGAAAAGCAGTTGTTCTGACGCGTGAACCAGGTGGAACGCCTCTCGCTGAACAAATTCGTTCTTTATTGCTGTCAGTCAATCATGATGAAAAAATGAGTCATGATACTGAATTGTTATTGATGTACGCAGCACGCGCACAGCATTTGGAACGGGTAATTTTACCTGCATTAGCGGAAGGCAAAATTGTTCTGTGTGATCGTTTTACCGATTCGAGCTTTGCTTATCAGTGTGCGGGTCGTGGTTTAAGTCGTGAAAAATTACAACTTTTAAATCAAAACTTTGTGTCTAAAATGCCGGATATTACTTTTTGGCTCAATGCACCAATTGAACTAGGAATGACCCGTGCAAGAGCGCGTGGGGATTTAGATCGTTTTGAGCAAGAAAAAGTGGTATTTTTTGAATCGGTACGCAGTGGATTTGCTGAAATTCATGCACGTGACCCTGAGCGTATGAAGCGTCTAGATGCGACTCAAGCGCAAGAAAAAGTATTCGCTGATGCATTGGCTTATTTTAAATAAAATTCCAAGTTGACTCTAAATTTAGAGGATAGGTTGAATGATAAAATTCAACCTATTTTTTTGAGCGAAAGTGTTAGTGTTTTGGTGGGTAAAAGGCTTTATATTGTCAATGGTCAGGGATAGGAAGACTTTATAAGATGAAAAGCAATAAGACCGAAATTGTACAATTTTTACAGCAATTTTTTAGTCCAAGTCTAGAGCGCTGCGAAATTGAAGAAGTTACTGAAAAAGGGGCATCTTTAGTTTGGAGAGTCGGTGAAGCTGATCTTCGCCCAGGCGGTACGATTTCTGGACCGACTATGATGGCTCTTGCAGATTTTGCGCTTTATGTGGCGATTATGGGGGAAATTGGATTGATCGGTTTGGCTGTGACCACCAATATGAATATTAATTTTTTACGCAAACCTTCTGGTGGTGTCGATATTCGTGGTGTGTGTAGATTGATGAAAGTGGGTAAAGCACTGATTGTTGGTGAAGTATGGATTTATTCATTGGATTCCGATGATCCTGTGGCACATGTGACAGGGACGTATTCAGTTCCACCGCAAAAGTAAAATTCAAAAGATCGAGAACATTAAATCTACCATTTACTTTAGGGTCTGTTGACATTTCATAAATG
>NZ_SGSX01000018.1:0-80914 GCF_004209355.1 Acinetobacter sp. WCHAc060025
GGATCCTTTAGAGGTGATTGATAATTTATCTGCATTGCTCAAAGGACTTGAGGTTTCAAAAGTTGCTGCCATTACGAATTTAGTGGGTGATTTTAAATCTGGACTTACTTTAAATCCGCTTGGAACACTTGGAAATTTAGGTGGTTTTGTTGAAAAAGTTGGTGGAATCAAGGGTGATGTTAAAGGTGTCATTCAGCAATTTAATGATTCATTCAAAGACGTAAAGCAAACCATTCAAGAATTTGAGGGCTTTGTAAAAGATACAGGACAGCAATTAGAAAATTATAAGGATCAATTTCAGTCACTAAGAAGTGGTTTAAGTGAGAATCCATTTAAAGCGTTAAAAGATGCTAAAGGTCTATTCAGTGATATTCAGAAAACGGCAAATCAAGTCCAATCCATTGTAGGTTTTGCAAAACAAGGTTTATCGAACCCGCTTGAAGGTTTTAAAGGCTTGAGTGGCTTTATGGATAACTTAAGTGAAAAGTCCAAATCTGATGCAAAATCTCAAGCTGAATTTAAAATTTTCCAAGATGCGATGATGGTTCTTGCTGCACCAAATAGTATTGCTGTAACAACTAATGAAGATATTTACATATCAGCGGATAAGCAGATTTATGAAACTGCAGGTGAGAGTATTGAGTACAGCACGCAGAAGAATTTAATTGCACATGCTCAATCTAAGATTAGTCTTTTTGCTGCACAAGAGGGAGCAAGATTTTATGCAGGCAAAGGTAAAGTCGAGATTCAAGCGCAAGGTGACGGTGCAGATTTGATTGCTCGTAAGGGTGTCCAAGTGATTTCAACTGAGGATAAGATTGAAATTAAGGCCAATAAGAAGATTGTTTTGATTGCAGGTGGTTCGCAGATTGAAATTAGTAGTGGTGGTGTTTTACCAACGACGCCTGCAAAGTTCGAAGTAAAGGCTGGGCAACATAAGTTTGTGGGACCACAAGAAATCGCTATGGGTTTTGATAAGTTACCAATAAGTTCTATTTTTGATGACAAATTTCAATTGTTAGATCCATTAGGGAAAAAACTTACAGATTTAGATTACATAATAACTAATACTGCTTCTAATGAGCGGTTTTTAGGGAAAAGTGATAGAAATGGTTTCACTAAAAGATTAGGTACAACATCAAGTCAAAAATTAAAGATTGAATTCAATTACGAAGATTTAATAGTTAATGAAACAGAAGATGAAGAGGGGCAAAAATGACGATATTGCAAGAAACAGATACAAATGAAATATGTAATAGCAATTGTATTACTCAAGTTGATTGTAAAAATATGTGGTCATTAGTTCAATACTCATCATATATGGCTTTAACTAGTTATAAAAGCTTAGAAGTTATAAAGAAAGCTGTTCATGGTGGAGATGCTAAGAGAGAGTTTTTATATAAAGGAAGTGATGATCAAAAAAGAGTAAAATTAATTTCTAGTCAATATGCAAAAATGTATTTAGAAAAAACTAAAAGTAGTAACGTTAAATATAAAGGTCGTTTTTATTGGATGGCTTTAGGGGCAATTGCAGCAAAACAAGTTTATTGTGGGATTTTGGCATTAGATGATTTTGTTTCAAAAGTTGGCGGTGGTGTTATTCTTGATGGAGCAAATAGAGTTTTAGATAAAATTGATATAAGTGATAGGCGTTTTATCGCAACTGGAGGGATCACAAAATCAGATTTTGACTATATGAAATATTGTATGTTAAAGGGTAATCTTTGGCTTTATTTAGATATATATCCCTATCATGAATATTATTGTAGATTTTCTAATACATTTAACGAGTGTTTGCCAAAAAGAGATGGTGCTACTTATGATGCTAAAGTAGCAAATGATATGAATAAAATTCCATATAATGAAGCATATAATAAATTGGAAAAATTTAAATATTCAGATAATATTTTAAATAACTTGAAAGAAGCTTTTCAATATGTAAAAGATTTTGAAATTGCCAAAACAATCCAAAAAAAACAAGATGCTCAGTTTAATAATTTAATGACAATTGCTGTTCATGAGCAACATGTCGTTTTAGAAAAAAGTTTCTATTCTCCGAATGGGCAGCCTGACCAAAGATTAAAAGATATTTTTGATAAACAGTCTAAACTTGAAAGTAATCATCCATATTATACACAATTTGGAGCTTTAATTGCAGACGTTCAAAATAGACAGGCAGTGTTTACAAATTCATGTAGTTTGCCAATAGGATTAAACAGTTTATCTGATAAAGATAGGTTTTTTGAAGATATGCTAAAAAATGAAAGGCTATATATAATTAAAGAAAGAATGAAGTTTATTACACGTATTGCTGAAGATTTTCATTATGTTATGAAAAAATATCCTGGTTATATGGAAAATTGTTTAGCTAGGTTAGTTGAAGGTGATATAACCGAAAAAATGCCAATAATTTAAGTTGAGAATCAGAATGAATTTAAAAAAATTTTTTAAAATTTTGGTAATCACACTAATATCGAGTTTAGCAGCTTGTAATTCATCATCTGAGACTATGAATAAGCAGGAAGAAAAAAAAATGAATGAATCTGATTATATTATTAGCGTTGTGGCAGGCGACACTAGTGAAAATTTAATTAATGGTAATGCTAAGTTTTTTTCACAATATAGTTCAGGTGCAAGTGTTGGATTTATAAGACCAAACTTAAATGTAAACGAAGAAAGTAAACTAAAATTAAATTTAAAAGATGGATATGACCACACAGTTTTAGTTTTTGATAATTTGGAAAATTTGGTTTTTGTCTCAGATACTAACTATCCAAACCAAGGTGTTACAGATATAGGTTTTGATATTAGTAATATAAAATCTAAAAAAATTAATGAAAAAAATAATTTTTTTTCTTATGAGGAAATTGTAAAGCAATTAAATAAAAATGGTTGGAAAGTCTTTTATTTCGAGTCTGAACCGAGAGTGTTTGGAAAACAATCATTTGAAGCCAATAATAAAATATCTAACTATCAGGGGAGTTTGGATGGGTTTTATTTGGATAGTGAGGAAAAATGGGAGAAGTATTCGAGTGCGTTAAAACGCCAACCTCTTAGATTTTATAAAAATAATGTCATATTAACGATAAATTTTCGCGAATCTATTGATGAAGTAAAAATTCACTTGGATTTTATTACTTTTTTTTCTCACTATTTTTATCAATATGATGAGAAAATTAGAGATAAGGATTGGAAAGTGTTATTGGGTAAAGATTTAAATAAGTGGGAAAGTGAGAGACAAAGGGCAGAAGTTAAAATGGAAAAACTAGGTTATGAAATTAAAAAAGAATATTACAACCCAAATGTTTGGGATTTTTTAAAATAGAAAGACATAGACATAAATCATCGTTTTAATAATCTACATCTATGTAATCAAACTTAAAAAAATTAGCTTTGACATCGCTCTAACGAGATTAAATTAAAAACCCGCCTAAGCGGGTTTATTTTTATCTCGTTAGAAATTACATATTTGGGTAGTTAGGACCACCGCCACCCTCAGGTGTTACCCAAGTGATGTTTTGAGATGGGTCTTTAATATCACAAGTCTTACAGTGAACACAGTTCGCTGCGTTGATTTGGAAACGCTTAGAACCATCATCATTTTCCATGATTTCATAAACACCAGCAGGGCAATAACGTTGAGCAGGCTCATCCCATTTTGGTAAGTTTACGTTTACAGGAATAGATGCATCAGTTAACTTTAAGTGAGCAGGCTGATTTTCTTCATGTACAGTATTGGATACAAATACAGAAGATAAGCGGTCAAATGTTAACTTGCCATCTGGTTTTGGATAGTTCGGTTTAAACGTAGATGTATCTACAGTTTTTAACGCACTAAAGTCAGGCACTAAGTCATGTAAAGTGAATGGCACTTTAAAGATGTTTTGATCAATAAAGTTAAACGCACCACCCATCCAAAGACCGAATTTATGCATCGCTGGACCGAAGTTACGAGAACGATGTAATTCTTCTTTTAACCAACTGTTATTGAACTTGTCAGTGTAAGCTGTTAATTCTTTTGCAAAGAAATCTTCACCTTCAGTTACACGAGCAACAGCTAAATCACCGCCTTTCTCATGACCAGCTTTGATTGCTTCAAATACAGCTTCACCACATAACATGCCAGATTTCATAGCAGTATGAGAGCCTTTGATTTTTGCAAAGTTTAAGAAACCTGCGTCATCACCGATCAAACAACCGCCTGGGAATGTCAATTTAGGCAGTGAGTTTAAACCACCTTTCACAACTGCACGCGCGCCGTAAGAAATACGTTTACCACCTTCAAGATATTGCTTGATCAGAGGATGTGTTTTCCAACGTTGCATTTCAGCAAATGGGTACATGTTAGGATTTTCATAAGATAAATCTACGATCATACCCAAAGTCACTTGGTTGTTTTCAGCGTGGTATAACCACCAACCACCAGAAGAACCAGTTTCAGCCAAAGGCCAGCCCGAACCATGCATCACTAAACCAGGTTTATGTTTTGCAGGATCAATTTCCCAAAGCTCTTTAATACCGATACCATAGTGTTGTGGATCAGCATCTTTGTCTAAGTTAAATTTAGCAAGTAGGCGTTTACCGAGGTGACCACGACAACCTTCTGCAAAAATTGTATATTTTGCATGAAGTTCGTAACCAGGAGTAAAGTTGTGAGTCGGCTCACCATCTTTACCAATACCCATATCACCCGTTTGAATCCCTTTTACAGAACCATCTTCATGATAAAGGATTTCAGAAGCAGCAAAGCCTGGGAAAATAGAAACTTCTAACTCTTCAGCTTTAGTACCTAACCAACGAACCACGTTACCTAGTGAGATCACATAGTTACCATCATTGTGCATGGTTTTTGGCACCATCCAATGTGGCGCTTCTTGTGATTTTTCCGCAGACATTAAGAAGAAAGTTTTATCTTCAGTCACAGGCACATTTAAAGGCGCGCCTTCTTCTTTCCAATTTGGGAAAAGTTCATTGATTGCACGAGGTTCAAGTACAGCACCAGAAAGGATATGCGCACCAACTTCAGAGCCTTTTTCAACCACACAGACGCTAAGGTCTGGAAGATTGTTTTCAATAGCCAATTGACGAATTTTAATCGCAGCAGAAAGACCCGCAGGACCTGCGCCTACGATCACTACGTCAAACTCCATCGATTCACGTTCGATGTGTTCCATGTAGGACTCCTCATATTTCATAGGGTGGCAACCGTGTGCATTTATTGAACATTAATTTGAACAAAAATCAGTCGGTGCTGCCGTGAGTGTTCTAAAAATTCCGTGATACGAATTAACGCTCGTATCGATAATATATTTTGCGCTAGTATAGTTATAAACCTTGATCTAGCCAATTGGCTGAGTCGTATTATTTTTTAGTCAGCAAGGCATAAACCATGGTAAATCAAAATAATTCAACATCAGCGACTGAAAATCAGCCTGTTTCTGATAATAAAAACTTAATCAGCATTACACAATACTTAAAAGATGTACACTCGGGTCACAAAAGGTCAATACCCCCTTTGGCACAGTGGAACCCAAAGCATTGTGGCAAAATGGATTTGAAGGTAAAAGCCAATGGAGAATGGTGGCACGAAGGTCAATTGATCAAGCGACAAGCCCTCTTAGACCTCTTCACCAAAGTGCTCTGGAAAGAAGATAATAAATTTTACTTAAAAACGCCCGTTGAGCAGATTGAAATAGATGTAGAAGATGAGCCTTTATTGGTTAATCAAGTCGATCAAATTGAACTTGATGGTCAAGCTTATCTTCAAGTGACAACAACCAATCAAGACATTGTATTGGTCGATGCTGAGCATCCAATTTTCATGCGTGAATATCAGGGTGAACTTCGACCGTATGTACATATCCGATTCGGCATCAATGCTTTAATTCAACGCAATGCTTTTTTTCATCTGATCGAGTACGGCTCTTTGCTTGAAAATGGGCAGGGCGATGCTATTTTATCGTTACAAAGTGGTGATTTTCACTTGCAATTAGGCACTTGAGGTTTAAGCTTTGTTCATTGTTTTTGACTCATACATATAGTGGATCAAATGAGCGCCATTCTTCCTTTATATCCTTTAGAAAATCCTATGCCTAAAGCATCTGCAGATGCCCCAATCGGTATTTTTGATTCGGGTATAGGCGGATTATCAGTTGCTCAGGAGATTGCGTTGTATTTGCCCAATGAACGTATTGTTTATTATGCAGATACGGCACATGTTCCTTATGGTTCTCGCACAGATCAGGATATTCGTGAATTAACAGCTCATGCAATCGAATGGCTTTATCGTCAGGGATGTAAAGTTGCCGTGGTTGCATGTAATACTGCATCAGCTTTTAGTTTGGATTATTTACGTGAGCATTATGGTGAAAACTTCCCGATCATTGGGCTTGTTCCTGCATTGAAGCCTGCTGTATTACAAAGTAAGTCGAAAGTAGTGTCAGTTTTAGCAACGCCTGCGACTTTTCGCGGTCAATTAATTAAAGATGTCATGACACGTTTTGCTGAGCCTGCCAATGTTGAAGTCATTACAGTGACTAATCTTGAATTGGTGCCATTTGTTGAATCTGGTCGATACAACACTTTGGAGTGTAAGCAAAGCTTACAGAAAGTTTTAGATCCAATTGTAGAAAAAGGTTCAGACTATTTGGTTTTGGGATGTACGCATTATCCTTATTTAAAACAAAGCATTCAGGAACTTTATGGTGATCAATTAAATCTCATTGATTCTGGTTTAGCCGTTGCACGGCAAACGGCACGAATTTTGATAAAAAATGGACTGGCTTCAAGTTCTCCGCAAAATGACGGTGTCCGTTTACAATGTTATGTGAGTGGAGGAAATGCAAATGCGTTAAAAATGGTCTTAAATCATTTAATACAAGAAAAAATTACATGGTCTATCGAAAATATTGCTGAAAAACTGGGCTAATTCGTTCAATATCAGGTATATTTAATGTTTTTATAAGTGTAGGGCACATTAAGCTTATAGTGATTTAGGGTTGATCTTAAGTGTGATGTGACAAGAATGGGTTTACCTATGCTCGACAAACGGTATCAAGTTTTTATTACAACATCTGGCAAAGAAATGCAGCCAGAGCGCATGGTTATTACACAAACGCTCATTGGAATGGGTTTTTTTTCTTGGGGTTTAGAACAGCGTACACCTTTAAGTACGGCATTTGCACGTCGTCAAATTGATGATTGTGATTATGTTTTATTATTGCTGGGTAGCCAATACGGTGAGCAGTCTGTTTCGGGTGTGAGTTATTTACATCTTGAGTATATTTATGCTGTGACCAAGCAGAAACCGATTATTGTGTTTATGCATGAAAATCCTGAGTCACGTGAAGCACATTTAAAAGAAGAAAAAACCATTTTGATTGAAAAATTCAACGAGTTTAGACATCAATTACAAAAAGAAGTCGAGCAAGTGGTGACCTACCGAACATTGCGAGATTTAGAACTTGCTGTACGTTCTTATATGCCACAAATGTTAGAACGTTATCCTGTTGTGGGTTGGGTGAGACCACAAAATATCCAAGTTTTACAAGATGAAATTGACAGATTAAAAGCAAAATTAGCACAAGTTTCGATTGAGCAAGGCAAAAAAGAAGCAGATCCTTTTTTAACTTTGCCGAAAGTGTCTTTGCATGAAGTATTTAATTTTGATTATCGAATGCATGCTTATCAAGATGGTAATTTTAAGGAATTGTCTCTGATCAGAGAAATGACATGGGCGGAGTTGTTGAAAATTTTATCTGTAGAATTTCGTCAACCGACGCCAGAAGATTTCTTTTCAAAAGTATTGAATGAATATCTAAATAATACAGGTTTAACCGATGCTCAAGTGGTGATGCCAAGAGCACATGCGGTGTCACGTGCGCAGATTAATGTACGTTCATTGCATACGATTAAACAGCAAATGCGACAAAACGAATGGATGATTCCTGTTGGTCGGGATGATCGTCAGCGTATGTTATGGCAGATGACAGATAAATGTCTAAAATTACTTGAGAACTCTCAACGTATCAGTAATCGTTCTTCTATGTTTTAAGTGATCATCATTGCAATACTAGATAAAAATTTTGTTTAGATAAAGACTCTGTTAAGCTGATACAAAGAGATCACGATATTGAGTAGATCGAGTTAAAATGTCTTTATCCAAACCTAAAGTACTGATCATTGTTGCCAATTTGGGTACACCTGATGCACCGACTGCGCCCGCAGTTCGTGCCTTTTTAAAGCAGTTTTTATCTGATCAGCGTGTCATTGAAATTCCTAAATTTTTATGGGCAATTATTCTAAATTTGTTTGTTTTACCATTTCGACCCAAACGAGTTGCTGAAGCTTATGCACAGGTGTGGTCAAATGATTCACCGATGCGTGAAATTTTGTTGCAACAAGTGGCTCAGATTCAGCAAACACTTGAGCATTCAAATACAAATTTTGATCTTAGCATTGTTCCAGCGATGACCTATGGGCAACCAAGCATAGACGCGATTTTGAAAGATGCTGAAACTCAGCAATTTGATCACATTATACTTTTTCCTTTATTTCCCCAATATTCAGCAACCTCAACAGCACCACTATTTGATGCACTTGCAAAATGGCTGTTGAAACAAAGAAATATTCCCGGTTTAAGTTTGATTCGTGACTATTATCAGCATCCTCTTTATATTCAAGCATTGGCAAATAGTGTACGTGATTATCAACAGTTACATGGGCAGCCAACAAAGTTATTGATGTCTTTCCATGGTATTCCTCAACCTTATGCGGACAAAGGCGACCCTTATGCAGATCGTTGTCGTATCACCGCTGCGAATGTTGCTCAAGCGTTAGGATTAAGTGATGATCAATGGGCAATTAGTTTCCAATCCCGATTTGGTAAACAAGAGTGGGTGAAACCTTATACGGATCAAATTTTAAAAGAATGGGCTGAACAAGGCATTCAATCTGTACAAGTTTTAAGTCCTGCATTTTCAGCAGATTGTTTGGAGACGCTTGAAGAATTAGCAATTCAAAATGCTGAATTATTTTTAAATTCAGGTGGTCAGCAATATGCATATATTCCCGCATTAAATAGTCGTTCGGATCATATTGATCTATTGGCACATTTATTAGAAGCTCAACTCGATGCTTTGAAATCGCAATTACAGGCTTAATTTTTATTCCTAAGCTTGGGTTTGTTTTAAGGAAATTAATATGTTGCAAGTCAAAATTGTTCCCGTAACAGCATTTGCTCAAAACTGTTCGATTGTCTGGGATTCCGAAACCAAAGAGGCTGTGTTGATTGATGCAGGTGGTGATCCTGAAAAATTAAAACAAGAAGTTGAAGCATTAGGTTTGACTGTTAAAGCATTGTGGTTAACGCATGGGCATTTAGATCATGCTGGTGCTGTTGGTGCCTTGGTGAAAGATTGGAATGTGCCTGTGATTGGACCACATAAAGAAGATGCATTTTGGTTAGATATGATTCAAGAAGTATCTGCACGTTATGGCTTTCCTGTTCCAGATCCAGTGAATGTGGATCAATGGTTAAATGGTGGTGAGACATTAACTTTAGGCGAGGAAGAGTTTGAAGTTCGTTTTGCACCAGGTCATACCCCAGGGCATGTGATGTTCTATAATGCAAAATATGGCGTGCTGTGGACTGGTGATGTTTTATTTAAAGGTTCTATTGGTCGTACCGATTTTCCTAAGGGCAATCACCAGCAACTTTTAGATTCAATTCAACGAGAATGTTTTAGTTTGCCTGATGAAACTCAATTTATTTCAGGTCATGGGCCAATGAGTACAATTGGCTATGAAAAACAATACAACCCATTTGTTGCAAGTAAAGCTGGGTAGAATGTTTTTAAGTAAGTTAACGGAAAAATGAGAAAAGAAAGTTATAAAATAAAAAACGTTTCAATTCGAAATGAATTGAAACGTTCTTATTTGTTTTGAGTACTAAGCGAAAGGATCAAATAAATGATCCTTCATTTCGAGTTGCAGAATAAACCCTGCGACTGCAAATAAGCATCCAATTGAAATTAATGCGCGATCTAAACTATAAAAACCAAGTGCAAGAAAGATTACACACAGGACGATAAAGAAACTTAGCATCGTTTTTAAAATTATGTACATTTTCATTTTTATATCCACTTTTTGATAATCAATTAGTTTTTTTGTATCAAAGTGTAGAATTATACATACTTAATTTTTTAAAACAATTGTGTTAAGTTCGTCTATATAATGTGCTTAACCTTTCATAAAAGGGTTTGTGAGTTGGTTCTGTGCTTCTAATACAACTAATACTATGGAAACAGCAAATAGAATACCAATTGTAATTAGTGATGGATCTAATGCGTATACACCTACGAAAGTAAAAAATACGCAAAGAGCAGCCAACATCGAAATAAAAATTTTAATACCAATAAACATATGAATACTCCTACCTATGCTCAGTAATTTTGAGACATGATTTTTAATTTTTTATATTTAAAAGTGTGAAATAGAACACATCTTTATAATATAACTTTTATTGTTAAAAAGTAGACGATTATTGTGAAATATATGTGTATATTGTTTTAATTTTTTTTGAATTATTACGTAAGTTTACGTTTTTCAATGAAAATATCACTGTATTTAATTGTAAGAAAACTTATGAGTCTTCTTCAGGAGGAGAGTCTTCAGTCGGAAGCTTATAATCTTCATTTGCCCAAGCGCCGAGATCAATCAATTTACAACGATCTGAACAAAATGGACGAAATTCATTATTTTCCCAAGTGGTCGCTTCACCACAACGTGGACATGGAAATGATTTAGGCATGATGAATTCCTGATTTAAATAGACAATCTAAGAAGCAAAAATAACGCAGACTTGTTAAACTTGCGCTGATTTTTCTTAGTTTGATCTGTTTATGCCAATTCGTCAATTTCAAGCACATCGCATGCACGCTCCTCGTGATTTCCAAGCCATTGAGAATCATCCTATTTGTATAGAAATAGGCGCAGGTAAGGGGAAACATGCTTTGTTATTTTCAGGGCAACATCCTGATTTGAAATTGATTGCGATTGAGCGGACACGTGAAAAATTTTTAGCAATGCAAAAGCAACATCAGCTCGAAGGGCAAGCCAATTTAACCCCAATGCATGCTGATGCTTTGCCGTGGGTGGTGCATGCTTTATTCCCACAACAAGTACAACAGTTTTTTATACTCTACCCAAATCCTGAGCCACATAATCCTGCTCAACGTTGGTTGAATATGCCATTTTTTGAGTTTCTCATCTCACGTTTGGCTGTGAATGGCACAGTGACATTGGCCAGTAATATTCCTGAATATATTGAAGAAGCAGAGCAACAATTAAAACAGGTTTGGCATTTACCTTATGAAAAACAGGTGATTGCATCAGATTCGGCACGTACTCATTTTGAAGTGAAATATTTAGAACGTGGTGAATTGTGTCAGCAGTTGATCATTTCTAAACCTGAAAATTACACTACTCGCTTTGATGATTTTCAGCCTTTGCAAGGTCAAAATACGCAAATGACTGAGTCTAAAGATGCCGAATAAATGCATTGCGATTGTCGGGGCAGGTCCTGCGGGTTTGATGGCTGCGGAAGTCTTGAGTGCGCATGATTATGAAGTGCATGTCTTTGAGCAGAAGCCATCGGCAGCACGCAAATTTTTGATGGCAGGCAAAACAGGGTTAAATATTTCCCATGCTGAACCGATTGAACAATTTGTACAGCGTTATGATCAGGTGGAATGGTTGAGTCCGTGGGTCAAACAATGGGATGCCAATTGGATTCAAGCGTGGATGCAGGATTTAGGTATTGAATCTTATGTCGGTACTTCCGGACGGATTTTCCCGATTGAAATGAAAGCTGCACCCTTATTGAGAGCTTGGTTGAAACGTTTGGCTAAGCAAAAGGTCACATTTCATTATCGTCATCAAATTTTGGATTTAAACCATCAAACTTTAAAAATTCAAAATTTGAAATCAGAACAGATTTTTGAGCAAGAGTTTGATTCAATTATTCTTGCTTGCGGCGCAGTGTCATGGTCACGTTTAGGCAGTGATGGTGCATGGCAAAAATGGCTCAATGCAGATGAAATTGAACCATTTCAA
Organism: Acinetobacter sp. WCHAc060025; assembly: GCF_004209355.1. NCBI lineage: Bacteria > Pseudomonadati > Pseudomonadota > Gammaproteobacteria > Moraxellales > Moraxellaceae > Acinetobacter > Acinetobacter sp. WCHAc060025. The sequence continues at coordinate 12,115 of NZ_SGSX01000018.1, forward strand.
GCCAGTAATGCCGGTGTGGAAAAAGCATGGTCTAGGTTTATGCAACCTGTATTTGGGCAACCACTGAAACGTGTTGAAGCGTGGGTAGAGCATGCATCTAAAACACAGGGTGATATTGTCATTACCCATTATGGTTTAGAAAGTGGGCTGATTTATAAGCAAGGTCGAGCGTTAAGACAGCAACTGAAACAGCAACAATCTATGTGCTTATATTTGGATTTGTTGCCTGATTTGACGGTGGCACAATTGGCGCAAAAATTACAGCCTTCAAAAAAGCAATCGACTGCGAATATTTGGCGTAAAGCGGGCTTGGATATTGCTAAAGCCAATTTAGTCCGTGAAGTGGTCGATAAATCACTGTGGAATCACGCTGAAAAGTTGGCGAATGAAATTAAACATTTAAAAATCGAGCTATCAGGTTTTCGTCCAATTGAGGAAGCGATTAGCTGTGCAGGTGGTGTGAAACAATCCGTATTCACTAAGCATTTACAACTGAAATCCAATCCTCATGTGTTTTGTTGTGGGGAAATGTTGGATTGGGATGCACCAACGGGCGGATATTTACTGACTGCGTGTTTTGCGACAGGTCGTGCAGCAGGGCAAGGTGTGCATCAGTATTTAAAAAGTGAATAACGGAAACAACAATTTCATAAGATTAAATTTGGATTAACACTTGTAAGATGTGCTAATTTTAAATGGTTTTATATTTTAGAGTTAAGTCATGTCTGCTGAAAAATTATATACAGGAAGTTGTTTGTGTGGCGGGATTCGCTATGAAATTCATGGCGAAATTGGTGACATTATCGAGTGTCATTGTCGTCGTTGTCGTAAGGCAAATGGCAGTGCTTTTGCTGCCAATGCACCCATTCAAAAAGCAGATTTTAAAATCGTACAAGGTGAGCATTTACTGAAAAAATATCAGTCAAGCGAAACTGCACAGCGTTGTTTTTGTGGTGAATGTGCTTCACCGATTATCAGCATTAAAGCTGAAACACCTGATACTTATCGTTTAAGAATTGGAACTTTGGATACACCGCTTGAGCAAAAGCCAACCATGCATACCTTTACAGCTTATAAGGCAGAGTGGGATACGATTTGTGATGGTTTACCACAGTACGATGAACGACCTTAAACATTGAGAAATTACTCGTATGATTTTTAATACGTCAGACTTGGCAGCAAATGAAATTTATCGTTTGCTTGTAGGTGGCGTCACGCCTCGACCGATTGCTTGGATCAGTACTTTATCTGTAGATGGTGTTGCTAATATTGCGCCATATTCGTTTTTTAATGTTGCCAGTTGCAATCCACCGATCTTATGGTATTCACAAGTCAATCCAAGAGATGGGCAAAATAAAGATACACTGCGAAATCTCATCGACACGCAACAATGTGTGGTACATATTGTAAATACAGCTTTGCTTGAGCAGATGAATTTATCTTGCGCTTCACTTCCTGCGGAGCAAAGTGAGTTTGATTTTGCGCAGATTGAAACTGAACCGAGTCAAACAGTTTTGGCGCTCGCTGTGAAGCATGCACCTGTTCGTTATGAATGTCATCTAAGAGAAGTAATTGAACTAAGCTCACTTCCATCAGGTGGTACAGCTGTCTTGCTAGATGTGAAATCAATTTATGTCGATGACCAGCTTTGGGACGGTCGTGTGATTGATCAAGAAAAGCTACAGAGTGTGGGAAAAATGGGCGGAGATTTTTATAGTCTGAGTACTGATTTATCCGCATTGGCGAGACCTTAGACTATAGAAAAACTTTAGACTACAGAGAAACTATAGAACAGACCTGCTTCATATTCAGAAGGTCTGTTCAATTTCAATTATTTTGCTGTTAAAGCGTTACCTTCAAATTTGATTCTATCCCAACCATGTTGCATAAACTGGCGAATGTTCTGATGATCAGTGGCTTCGGGTGTTGCCAATACTGAAGCATAGTGTTCGGCAAATAAACTTAGTGTTTGTTGTTGATCTAAATCATTCAATTGCGCGAAAGAAAAGACTTTGGCACTGCCTTGGTTTTCAGTGGCTGCATTGTGTTGTTGACCATTTTGAAATGCAGTTGGCGTGTGCGTATAACGTGCTTCAATAAATGTAATCACATCGGCAAATTGAGCTTCACCTGCTTGCAGTTGTTTTAATAAATCTTGAGCCACGATTTGAATTCCTGATTTAATTGTGCGCTTATCATAGCTGATTCATTTGAAATCACGTAATGCCTATTTATGTTTTATTGTTGCTCTAGTTGTGATGTTTATTTGCATAGATTTGCTAGAATAAATAAAACAAAGCAATAACAAAGAGCGTTATGAATCGACATCAAATTAAAAATAAAGATTTAAATTGGATCATGAAATTCATTGCTTATTTGGTGCAAAGTTCATGGCTTTTAAATTTGCGCCGTGCGTTGATGCGAGTTTTCCCATTCTTTAAATTACAAAGCCGAGTCAAAAATATTGTCTATTTGTCATGGTTGGTTGATATTGAAAAAGTACGCTCACGTTATCCAAAACATGTTCAGTTATGGGAAAAACAGGGTAAAACTATTTTTACCATATTGACCTATCAGCATGAGCATTTTGGCTTTGCTTTCTTGGACTGGTTTCGAAAATTGATGCCATCACCAAAACAAAGTAATTGGCGTTTTTATATCGAACCGAATCAGCAAGACAAGACTGTGATTTTTGAACAAGTTGTGGTTGATCAAAAGCTCTATGTATTAAGTGGACGGCTTGCCAGTGATGCGATGCCTGCACAGTTTGCACAACCATTTATTCATCAAAAAAATAATTTACAGATTCATACGCAACTTCATGTTGATGAAAGGTATCAATTGTCCAGTACTGTAGAGATCAGTACAGAACAACAATTACCACAGACATGGCAACCTTTATTTTCATCATGGGATGATGCTATTCGCTACTTGGTCGATCAAGATCATGCGTGGGTAGAGTGGGTTGATCAGCCTGAAAAAATGTCGCAAGGTGATATTGAAATGCCGTTTGATTTTACTCAAATCCAAGCAACAAAAGTACTCGAGATTCATTGTCCTTTGTTAAAAGAATGGGGTGTGAATGAACAAGAGGTATTTGCTTTTGTTGTGCCTGAATTGGACTTTTATGTACGGAATGAATCAGTGCTGAAATTAGATTCTTAATGACTCAAGTGTTATTCTGTGGATAACTTTAATGTTATTCACACACAACTTCCACACTGATTTAAGTGATGAATAAACGTATTTTTTAGCAAATCTAAGGACTCAATAATGAATTGGCTGTTGGTCGCATGTGGTGGTGCAATAGGTGCAAGCTTGCGTTATGGTGCGGGATTTATCATTTCCAAACCGCACAGCCTTTTTCCGTGGGCAACATGGTCAATCAATATTCTCGGGTGTTTTTTAGCAGGTGTATTCTTTGCATTTACCCAACGTTATCCAGTATTGCAAAATGAAACACGCTTGTTTTTAATGGTCGGAATTTTAGGTGGATTTACCACATTTTCGAGTTTTGGCTTGGAAATGTTCCAGTTGATTCGTCAAGGGCAATTACCTTTAGCTTTGGCGTATACCGTTTCGAGCGTCATTGTTGGCGTGATTTTTTTAGCGATTGGTTTTTATATTTTTCAAATGATTTTATCTTCAAAATAAATAAAAAAAGCCTAAGTCGGAGGATAGACTTAGGCTGGAAAATACAACAATCATCAGTAAGTTTTAACTTAGCGTTTGTAACGACCAAAGCGCTTGTTAAAGCTCGCAATACGTCCTTCATTACTTGCTTGACGAATCTCACCTGTGTAAAAAGGATGTGAGGCACTTGAAATATCTAAAGTAATGTAAGGATATTCTTTACCTTCATATTGCTTGGTGTTATTGGTCTGAATGGTACTGCCAATGACGAAATAAGCATTTGCATTGGTGTCATGAAATAACACTTCACGGTATTCAGGATGGATATTTGGGCGCATGATTATTCTCTAAAATTGTTAACTTGAAGAGATGTTATAACATAACAATTAATTTGTAAAGTCACTTTAGTTATAAACTGAAATTACGTACTTTAAAAAACAATGCATCTTTTAAACTGTTTTAGAACACGCTCGGCGGAGTCTTACATCAAAAGTTTGAATTTCAGGGTTAGCCTTCAGCTTGACCTACTTTTGTTTCGGCAAAAGTAGGCAAAACCATTGTCATCCGCAAAACTCGTCAACGACCATCTTTTGGTTGATATATCGCAGAAACATTAACTTACAGATGTAGTCCTGCCTCAAACACGTTGCGGATGACGTTATCGTGTATCCAATTTTATTGATAAACAAATTTTTTTGATGTTACGCAGTAACATCAGTTATAAAGTCAATTTACGAAATTATGTATTTCATTGAAGAGCAGAGAATTTGAAATAAAAAGAAGCCGAAGCAGGAGGATCGTTGCTTCGACTTTGAATATGTCTTGAACACAGTTTTAATTTAAATCTGTAGGCTTAAAATAAAATTAAGTGTTCGATTTAAAGATCAATCAGTCTTGAGGGGGCACTAATTCTTCAAATAAATCGTTAAGATTATCTTTAACTTTTAATTGGATTAAGTTCCAGTATTGCCCTGAAATGGTTCGATTGACCATGAGCGTATCGGGTGAAGGTTTGAATACATCCCAATATTTCAATGATTTTTTCACCAATTTCACACCATCATGGTGTGCAGAATTTTCAGCAAAATCATATTCAGTGGTGAGTGGGCGAAGCAAGACTTCTAACCATGACTTATACAGTTCTTCAGGAAATTTCCCTTTTTCTGCAAGTGCATCCAAAGCGGTCAATTCATTTTCAATGGTAGTAATATCGGCTTTACGACCTGCACGAACGAGCGATTTGAAATGAGTAATGATTTCATTCGAAAGGGTTTTTACGCCCCCAAAATCATAAATAATCACGCTACCATCTTCACGGAAGGCAAAGTTGCCTGGATGTGGGTCACAATGAAAACGTTTTAAAAAGAAAATTTGCTGTCCTAAAGCCAAAATTAAGCGACGACCAATTTCATTACGTGTACTTAAGTCCCAAGTACTTGCAGTTTCAATACTTTCACCTTTTTCAAGGCTCAAGGTCAAAATACGGCGACTTGAATATTCAGTAAATACTTTAGGAATAATGATTTTTGTATCTAAAGCCTGATGAAAGGTTTTAAAAACCTGTAGGTTTTGCGCTTCAATTTCGTAATTGAGCTCTTCATGCAAGCTGTCTTGAATTTCTTTAAATAGGCGATCTTGCAGCTTTTTATCAACCTTTAACACACCCATCAAACGTAAGGCTAAACGAACTTGCTTTAAGTCACTTTCACACGCTTCATCCACACCTGGATATTGCACTTTAACGACGACTTCGTTGCCATTGGGTAAAGTCGCTTTATGAACTTGTCCAATCGAAGCAGCAGCAAAAGGTTGTTCGTCAAAGTGCCGAAAGATTTGATCTAAAGGCTTTCCGAGTTCTTTTTCGACTTGTTTTTTGATGTCTGCAAAGGGCATTGCAGGGGCTTGGCGTTGTAATTTGGCAATGGCTCTAGCCACTTCGGGCGGAAAAATGTCTTTATATTGAGAGGCAATTTGCCCGACTTTCATCACAGCACCTTTCATTTCCCCTAAGGTGTCTGCAATTTGTACGCCAATATCCTGAAATAATTTACTGCGTGCTTCATTCTTTTGTTCTTCATCCGCATTAAAGTTACGAATAGAATTCGATACCGTTTTTGTCGCGATACTTGCCGTCATACTGGCAAGTTTCATAAAGCGGCGACCGGGTGTGCTGGTATTTTTCGACATTCGTAATCATCCTTTTATGTGGATTAAATGCTGGATTGTTTTGATCATAGGCGACAATTGTGGTGCTGCCTACTGTAATTTGTTAAGCGTTTGTTTCTTCTTGGCTATTTTATATTATTTTGAATATTGCATCGTTCAGTACAGTATAAGCACCTTTGCATGAATTTTGGATTAAAATAAAGGTAAGATTTAAGGTGTTATAGCAGTATGAAAGTCTATCGTTATTTAACCGGTAAAGATGATGTGAATTTTTGTGTGAGGGTCACAAAAGCTTTAAATGAGGGCTATGCTCTGTATGGTTCACCCACCATGACATTTAATGGAACAGATGTGATTGTCGGGCAGGCGATTGTGAAAGAGGTTGCAGATGAAAGTGAAGTACCACAAGGGCTAAAGGATGCGATCGCATCACAATAGCCTTATAGTGTGCTATTTGATGATCTCCTTAAATCAAGTGATCTAAGGAGATGGGTCATGATTTTTAAATTGTTGAACTTTTTAGATATTAAGGCTCAAACGTTTATTATTCATAAACAACCGCATAAGTAATAACACACAAGCAATACTTAAGCCGATAATTAAACCAATCCAAACACCAGCTGCCCCAAAATCTGTATAGCGTGCTAGATAGATCCCGATCGGGAAAGCAATCACCCAATATGCAAGCATTGTGACCCACATTGGACCTTTGGTGTCCTGCATACCACGTAAGCAACCTGCCGCACTGACTTGCCATGCGTCCATCAGTTGATAAGCGATAGCGAATAAAACTAAATATACTGCAATCTGAGCGACTTCATAATCTGAGGTATACACAGCCACAATTTGATGACGCAATAACCACATCAGTAACATGGTAATAAAAGCAAAAAGTGTGGCGGTCATGAGCCCAACTTTTTGGACTTGTCGCATTGCCACCCAATTTTTTTCACCATAATAGGTTCCTACTCGAATGGTGAGTGCGAGTGCCAATGACATTGGAATCATAAACAATTGTGATGTGACTGAAATTGCAATTTGATGCGCGGCAATGGTGACTTCACCTAAAGTACTGAGGACAATTGCGCCAGTACTGAAAATACTCACTTCAAAAAATATTGCGAGACCAATCGGCAATCCAAGTTTAAGGATTCGTTTAATGAGGATAGGATTGATTTTTTCAAAATGGGTCAATGGTTGAGTCTTTTGATAGCGCTTTGCTTTGAACACATAAATCGCTAAAACAATAAACATGAGCCATTGCAAAATTGCAGTTGCAAAGCCACAACCTGCACTGCCTAAGTGAGGAATTGGTCCAAGCCCATACATAAAAATAAAATTCAGTGGAATTAACACCACTAGGGCAACCAAACTCAGTAAAGTAACAGGACGTGGATAACCTAAGGCTTCAGAATAATTACGTAATGCAGCATACATGGTCACCGCAGGCATCCCAAACGCAATTGCATGTAAAAATAAACTGGCTTTGGGAAGTAAAGATTCAGGCACACCAAATAATGGCAATAGCAGAGGCATTGCCTGTAAAACGAGCATGGCAATGATGCCAAGTACTAAAGCAACCCATAGTGATTGGCGAACAATGGATGGAATTTTTTCAGGTGTACGTGCACCATTGGCTTCAGCAACCAAAGGTGTAGTTGCAATCATAATGCCACTAAACAATAGCATCACAGGAATCCATAAGCCTACACCGACTGCAATTGCTGCAAGATCTTCAGCAGACATATGTCCTGCCATAATGGTATCAATCAGTCCAAAACCTGCATAAGCAAATTGCGTGACTAAAATTGGAAGCATTAAATGAAACAATTGCTTTAATTCAAAGCGGGTAGTTGTGGCTTTTAAAGCATCAGACACAGGATTTACTCGTTTTAAATGTGCTTAGAATAAAAATGGTTAGCGTTGTAGAGTGAGAAGCACACCAATAAAAATCACCACGCCACCTAAAAGACGTTGCCAGTTGAGCTGTGTTTTTTCGACACCGAGCCATCCAAAATGATCCATGAACATCGACAACATGATTTGTCCAAAAATGATCAAACCTGACAAAGTGAGAAAACCAAGTTTAGGTGCAGTATAAATGCTCATACTGATCGCATAGACACCTAAAAATCCGCCAAGCCATAAGTACCAAGGAATTTGCCCTAAATCGTGTAGACTGGGTTTTGATGTCGGTTGAAAAAACACAAAAATAGCGAGGACTATTGTACCAATTAAAAATGACAAAAGGGCGGCTTGTAAGGGTGAATAAAGATATTCACGTAATTGTGAATTAATCGCTGTCTGAAAAACCATGGCAATACCTATGCCCATCGCTAGGGGTAATAGGAGGATAAATTGGCTTGAAAGTTTCATCATCTTATTATCATGCATCTTCTTGGTTGAATTTTAGTCTAATGGAAATTCATGACTTGTTCTAATCGAAAGTGAGAAGTCATGCTAAAATCCTCATTCTCCATACTGTTCTGAGCTTGTTCCTTGGCTGATTTAAATCCCCAAAATATTCCATTGTCCCTTTATATTCACATGCCGTGGTGTGTGCGTAAATGTCCGTACTGTGACTTTAATTCGCATGCTGTGCCTGATGGAAAATTATCTTTGGCATTGGAACAAGAATATTTACAGGCATTGGTTGAGGACTTTAAAACCCAAGTTGATTTTGCGCAGGGGCGTGAAATTCATAGTGTATTTATCGGTGGAGGAACGCCATCACTCATTTCAGCACAAAGTTATCAATGGTTATTTACACAACTGAAAGAACTTATTCCCTTTGAAAAAGACTGTGAAATCACTTTAGAAGCCAATCCCGGAACGGTGGAACACGATCCATTTGCAGATTATTTAGCTGCGGGAATTAATCGCTTATCCATTGGTATACAAAGTTTTAATACTGAACATTTGCAAAAATTAGGACGTATTCATTCCAACGATGATGCGATTTCAGCAATTCAACATGCCAAACAAGCAGGTTTTGAACGGGTCAATGTGGATTTGATGCATGGTTTGCCTGAGCAAAGCATAGAACAAGCTTTATTGGATTTGAAACTCGCCGTGGAAAGTGGTGCAACGCATATTTCATGGTATCAGTTGACCATTGAACCGAATACGGTATTTTTCCGTACCCAACCGATTTTACCTGTCGATGATGTGTTGGCAGATATTCAAGAACAGGGCGAAGCTTATTTAAAAGCACAAGGCTTTATCAATTATGAAGTGTCTGCTTGGCGTAAAGAAAAGCCATCGGCACATAATTTAAATTATTGGCAATTCGGGGATTATTTGGCGATCGGTGCAGGAGCGCATGGCAAAGTCACTCAGCCTGATGGTGTGTATCGTTTTCAAAAAACTCGCTTGCCAAAAGACTATTTAGCCAAAGTACCCGCAGAGAATTTGCAATTTAAACGTATTGAAAATGAAGAGATGCCATTTGAATTTATGATGAATGCCTTGCGTTTAAATGAGGGTGTGGTTTCTGCAACTTATGCACAACGTACAGGTTTGGATTTGGCGCATTTGGATGAATTATTAAACTCACTTCGTCAGCGTCAGTTGATGGTCGATGATGAAAATATTCTCAATTGTACAGACAAAGGACATATATTTTTAAACTCAGTGTTGGAAGAGTTTTTGTAAAGATATCTGCTTAAAATTTGATTTTTGCTATGATGGTGAAAAGAAGAATTTAGGCGATATCACAATGAAAAAAATATTACTCACCTTGATGTTAATGGCATATTCAATGTTCAGTGTGACTGTACTGCATGCTAAAACTAATGTCCCTCAATTTAAGGATTATCCAGTTAAACCTTATATTGGTAAAACTGCACAATTGGATATGACGGATGAAAGTGCCCGAATGTTTCGCACTCGTTTGAGATATGCATTAAAAGAACAACCCAATTTTGCAGGTGAATATGTCATTACCATGTGGGGTTGTGGTGCGAGTTGCCGTAGTTATGCATTTATCAATAAACGTACAGGTAAATTATTGGCAGGTGGTTTTGGTGGCGAAGAAAGTCAGGAAGATGTGATTGATTCGCGTGCCAATAGCCGTTTATTGGTCACGCAAGAAGAAAATATGAATGAAAACTGGGAAGTGGAAAGTTTAATAACACGATTTTATCTTTTTGAAAATGAAAAATTTAAGTTGCTCAAAAGTGTAAAAGCCAATATGAAAAAATGAAGCACTATTTGAAAGTAGATAGTAGGATAGTTGCTTGTAAAATGCCTTACTTGGCTTTCATTTAATTTATGTAAAAATCATAGCCTTAAATCAATAATAGTGGACTTGGTAAATGTCCAAGCATAAAAATCGAGTTCAAATATGAACTCGATTTTTAGAGGATATCTCGAAAAAATATTTCTAATGGCTAGTGAGTATATAAAAAATAGGATTTTACTGAGCTTGAGCTTTTTCTTGTGAAGGCTCTTGGTTCAGAATAGGCATTGTTAAATAGTTGCTATTGTCTGGATTAGACTTCTGAACAAAGCAAAGATCACGATAGAGAACACGTTCACCATTCAGTAATGTAAGTGTTGTTGTTCTTGCTGCTGGATCGGTAGATGCTTCTGAAGTAGCAAAAGAAAATTTCTGACAAACTGCTGTAGTTTTATGGTTTTGTTTATAGCTTACTATCACTTTTTCATCATTGATCGGCGTTAAAGTTTTCAGCCCATTTGCACGATCTGCAATCAAATCAAGTTTATGGTCTGGAATAATATTGAGTGCAGTTTTTGATGGGTTTGAAATATGCCCTAAGTTTCCTACATTGGCACATGCCGAAAGTGCAATACCTGCAATGATTAATAATAGTTGAGTTTTCATTTAATAATTCCTGTTGATCATTTCGTTTTGGATTTTTTTTCAAGGAAATGAATAATCTATTTTGTGATAAAGTAATATATAATAATTTAAAATGCAAAATATTTATCATATTTTATTTAAAAATGTAATTTGATTAACATTTTGTGTTGAGAATTTTTTGAGCTTTCATAACAAAAAGACCGCCGTAGCGGTCTTTTATTTTCTAAGCTTAAATATTTAAATTAAAAACTTAGTAGTCAAAGCTAAAATGTTCTGCTTCAAGCGCCATCGTGGTTTTAGATGGATTCACCATAGATTCTGCATGACCTTGTGCACGTGGCAACAATTGGTCAAAGTAGAAATCAGCAACTTTGATTTTGGCTTTATAGAATTCTGGGGTTTCTGAACCTGTACCTGAAGCCAATTTTTCAGAAGCTACTGCTGCTTGTTGTGCCCAATAGAACGCCATCATTGAATAACCAGAGAACATCAAGAAGTCTACAGATGCAGAAGACACGATGTCACGGTCTTTACGTGCAGCAAGCATGATACGAACAGTTAAAGCATTCCACTGTGCACATACTTTAGTTAAGTCCCATGCAAAACGACGCATGTATTTATTACGTGCATGTTGACCACAGAATTTTAAGATTTCAGCAGTGTATTCACGAACCACTTTACCTTTAGAAGAGAGAAGAACTTTACGACCAATTAAGTCGAGTGCTTGAATACCCGTTGTCCCTTCATACAATGTTGAGATACGTGCATCACGTGCAATCTGTTCCATGCCGTGTTCTTTGATATAACCATGACCACCAAAGACTTGCATACCTAAGTTTGCAGACTCAAGACCCATTTCAGTCAAGAAACCTTTCAAAATCGGCGTATAGAAACCAAGTTTGTCATCATATTCATCAAACTTCGCTTGGTCGCCTTGTGCAAGTGCATCCGCCATTTTATCTGCAAGCTGAGCCGCATGATAAATCATCGAACGACCACCTTCAGCAAAGGCTTTTTGTGTCAATAACATACGACGTACGTCAGCATGGTGAATAATCGCATCTGCCACACGTTCAGGATCTTTCTTACCTGAAAGTGCACGCATCGACATACGATCTTTGGCATAAGGTAAGGCACCTTGGAATGACAACTCCGCATGTGCAAGACCTTGTACCGCAGTACCAATACGAGCAGTGTTCATGAAGGTAAACATTGCATGTAAACCTTTGTTGATTTCACCGATCAAATAACCAGTCGCTTCATCAAAGTTCAATACAGCAGTTGCAGAAGCACGGATACCCATTTTGTGTTCGATCGAACCACAAGTCACAGGGTTACGCTCACCTACGCTGCCATCTGCATTTGGAATGAACTTAGGTACGATGAACAGTGAAATGCCTTTAGTACCTGCTGGTGCATCTGGAAGACGCGCAAGTACGATATGTACGATATTTTCAGTTAAATCATGTTCACCCGCAGAGATGAAGATTTTTGTACCTGTGATGGCATAAGTACCATCTGCTTTAGGTTCTGCTTTGGTTTTAACTTGACCTAAGTCAGTACCACACTGAGGCTCAGTTAAACACATCGTACCTGACCAAGTACCCGCAGTAAGTGGTGGCATATACAGATTTTTTTGTTCTTCTGTACCAAATTGTAGAATCGTGTTCATACAACCCATGCTCAAACCTGGGTACATGGTAAATGACCAGTTTGCAGAACCCATCATTTCTGATTTTACAAGGTTGAGTGACATTGGTAAGCCTTGACCACCAAACTCTTCAGGGTAAGACAAACCTTGCCAACCGCCTTGGATAAATTGGTTATAAGCTTCTTTGAAACCTTTAGGCGTTGTTACTTCGCCATCTTTAAAATGACAACCTTCTTCATCACCTGATTGGTTCAAAGGAGAAAGTACATTTTCACAAAAATCTGCAGCACCTTCTAAAATCATATCAACCGTATCTGCATCGGCATTTTCGCCAATAGAGAGAGTTTTATAGTGAGCAGGGTAATCAAATACTTCATTCATTAAAAAGCGAATGTCACGGAGTGGGGCTTTATATGCTGGCATGTGTTTAATCCTAATTTAGAAATAGTTGTGGATTTAAAATCTATAGTTTCATTATTCATAACCATATGAGAATTGCATTGATAAGTCTGGCTAAAAAAAATGTCAGAAATGCGAATTTGAGAGATTCTGCACATGCGAAATTGTTTAATTTTTGATAGCCTAGAAAGGATTGTCTTTTATTATGTTTTTATACTTTTATTGATATAAAAATATCGACTATATTGGGTGGATTAAAATGCATTTAAAAAAAATTACATTATGTCTCATGGGACTAAGTTTATCAGCTTGTTCAAGTCATGTGATAAAAAACAATAATTTAAATGATAATAAAAGTACAAGTCAACGTGCTATTCAAGGCTTTAATGCGTTGTATGAATATCCAAGTTTTGATTATCGAGGGCAAGTTAAAGTTCAATTTGCATCTGAACAAAAAGAGAACAAAGCCTCAAAAAATGAGGTGAAAAAGTTAGATAAAGTCGTTGAACAAAAGGTCAATCAATATTTAAAAGAACAAAAAATAATGATCACCGAGGCACAAAGAAAAGATCTTTATCATGCAATTGTATCGCAAAATAATCCAAGCTTCCGAGATTTCTTTGGCAAAGGTGCAGATTATATGCAGAGCATTTTAAATGATCTGCAAATTCAATATGATGGATCTGTGAATTATCGTCAGAAAATTGCCTCATTTAATTTGGATACAAAATATAAGAAACCAAATTTGTCTGTTGAAATGCGGATTCCAACCATTATTGATCTGAATAACCAGCGTTTTTATACGCATATTTTTTCTTTAATGCCTTATTTGGCAAATCCTCAAGATCAGGATAAATATGCTTATTTAGATTTTTCAAAATATAAAGATGATATTGAGAGAGTAAACGCTAAAGCTTTACTTGAGTTTTTAAAGCAATCTGGCGCAACAACGTATCTATTGGCTTCACCTGATCAACTTGAAACGATGTCGCTGAATGCTGTAGAGAAACAATCTGGGATTGTTGAAAAAATTCGCTTAAAGACCAGTCTTGAAGAATTATTTTTACAAGGCAACTTATATACATCGGTGAATCGTCAATATTTTATGACTTCGGTACTAGGTTTTAACTCATCGAATCTGGCGAAAAATGTTGATGAGGCAGAAGACTCAAAATCTACGAGCGAAGCAACAGAACATACTGAAATTGATGCAACAAGTGCCATGTATCAGTTATATGAAGCGATTAATCGCACGGCGCATAGTGAACTTGAAGAAGAGGGCGAAGACGATTTAGTTACGCAAAATCACACGGATAATGAGCGTGAGACTGTTGATGAAGAAACAGAAGCTACGGATGATTCTGAAAATACAACGCAACTTTTGACAGAACAGCAGTGTGAAGATTTGGCAAAAGCAAAATCGAATGTACGTTTTGGCGATGTTGAATATTGTCAGGCTCAACATGAAATTGATGTATTAAGTGATCCAGCAGATCAAGGTGAGTTGTTGGTAGAGAATACTCAACAAAAACAAAATCGTACTGCATTGACCCAGAAGTTTACAGCTTTAGCGCAGGATCAACTGGTTGATGCTGCACAATTTAAGCAATTGTGGGATCAGCATCAAAGCGAAATTGATGCTAGTTTACCACCTAAAAATCAACGAAATCCGATGATTGTTGACTTGTCTCTAGACGCTCAAGGTCGCGTTGTGAAAGCCGATTATGATATGGAGATGGATTTTGGTAAATATGACCGACAATTGAAGATCAAAATGGATATGCAAATTTCCAATTATGGAAAAGCAACAGCTATTGATCAACAGACTTTAAAAGAAGCAAAGCCATTTAAAGAAGTGTTTAAAGGCAGCTTTATGGAAAAGGCAGTCGGTGGTTTTGCAGGAGATTTATCTACTTCAGACAAAAATTCAGATCAAAAAAATCTGAGTTTAGATGAGCATTTGCAACAATTAGCCGCGCAAGTGTATACGCAAACCAATTCTTATGAAAAAGCCTATAAAGCAGTCTTTATTGCTAAATTGACTGCGGAAAAACCTATTTTAATTAAACAATATTCTGCAAAAGATTTACAAGAAATAGCAGCAATTTATGCATATTCTTATTCAGATGAAGAGGTCTATAACCCATCAGGTCAGGCGCTGAAACAGATTGAAGTGCTGAAGACGAAACATCATTTAGAAGAAGATGAACAATATGACGATGAGCTGGGCAATGCCATTGATGGTATCATTACCCAAGCGATGACTAGCCAAAAAAGTACTGCGGAAATTCTGAATTTAGCGAAAAAGTATAAAACAGCGGAAGCTGTGTTCGCACAATATTATATGCAGCAGTTTGGACTTGAAAATACAGTCGAAAAAGATCAGCGAACTAAGTTGAATAAAACTGCACAGATTTTAGCAAAGTCTTATACAGCGTTTAAAAACAATCAATTTAATAATACTGTGGTTGCTGGTTTGGATGAAAACGCAGCAGAATTTATTGATTATGATTTGTATAAAAAAACCTATCAAGTTGTGAGCGATGCAAAGTTGAAATAATAGGTTGAGTGATTCCGTATTTTCAAAAGAAAAGAACCTCATCTGAGGTTCTTTTTATTCATTCAAAACTTATAAAAAGTCTTTTAAATTCGGACGGACACCATTCCAAATTGCAAAAGCTTCAATCGCTTGACCGACTAGCATGCCAAAACCTTCTGACGTCGGTACACCACGTGCTTTGGCTTGATCTAAAAAGCTAGACGGTTTGCCATAAGCCATTTCATAAGCATGATCAAAGCTTAAATTTTCAGGAAGAATCAACGCATCACCACTCAGACTTGCAGATGTTGCATTGATCACAATATCAAATTGACCATTTAACGCATTTAAACCAAACGCAGAAAGTTCTGCTTCAGGTACTGCATCTTTTAAATCAGCAATCAATTGTTCTGCACGTGCAAGGGTACGATTGGCAATAACAATCTTTTTTGCACCTGCCTTGACCAGCGGATAAACCACGCCACGGGTCGCACCACCAGCGCCAATAATCAAAATTTGGCTATTTTTAATATTCCAATCGAGGGCTTTGATCGCATCGACTAAACCTTGACCATCGGTGTTGTCACCATGCAATACGCCATTTTCCATCCATAAAGTATTCACAGCTTTAGCAATTTTGGCACGTTCGGTGAGTTGTCCGCAGAGCGCAAAAGCTTGCTCTTTAAACGGAACAGTGACATTCATACCAACACCATTTTGCGTAAAAAAAACATTTACACTGGCTTCAAAACCGTCCAAAGGTGCAAGGCGTTTTGAATAATGCAAATCAATACCTGTTTTCTCTGCAAATGCATGGTGTAATTCAGGTGAACGAGAGTGTTCGATTGGGTTGCCAATGACTGCGAATTGTTTACTCATGTCAAATGTCCAAGTATTGAGTTGTCAATTTTAAATGTGGCAACAATATACGACAAAAAAGATTTGGACTAAAGCATAGCGCTAGAATGATTATTTTAATTATTATGGGTTTAATTATTGTCGGTACTGATAGTTAAGGGTTACAAATCCTAAAGATCATATTAATAAACATATATGAGATGTTGATGCAAAGTCCAATGATTGCTACTGCCATTAAGCCAAAACCAAAATGATCATTGAATGCACTTTCAGAAAAGATCGTGGTGCTAATTGCTGAACACAAGGCAATCAGTAATGTCCCAAACATAATCATGGTGGGATTTGTTTTTTTATAGAGCATGAATAACTTCCTTGATGTTGAGAATGGCATTGGATCAATAGTGGAATTAAAATCTCTAATGCTGATTACTACAATCAGTTTACGTGAATTCATTTGGAAAGGGATAGTTAATTTAAATTTAAATGTCACAAGCTATGTACATTGACTTTCTGAATTTTTTAGGTTGGTGAATAAATTTTAAATGAAGGTAAAGATTTGTTATTTGAGTAAAGAGCAAGAACAAAAGCCCTAAGTATAATTTAGGGCTCATGTTTAAGCGATTATTCTGTCATTTTTACAGAATATTTAACCAATCTTTAGGTTTGAGATAATAGTCAGTTAAGCGTTTTTCAGCACTATTTTCATCCCATTCAGGACGATATGACCATCCTGCAAGTGGTGGCATACTGACTAAGATTGATTCAATTCGACCACCTGTTTGTAGACCGAATAAAGTACCACGGTCATAGACCAAATTGTATTCTACATAGCGACCACGACGGTAGAGTTGGAAGTCACGTTGCGCTTCGGTATAAGATTTATTTTGATTGCGTTGGAAAATCGGTAGGATGGCTTCTAAGTAGCCATTACCCACTGCTTGAATATATTCAAAGCATTTTTCAAAATCCCATTGGTTCAGGTCATCAAAGAATAATCCACCAATACCACGTTGTTCATCACGATGTTTTAAATAGAAATAATCATCGCACCATTGTTTGTGTTTGGTATAAACATCTTCACCAAAGGGTGCACAAAGATCATGTGCTGTTTGATGCCATGACAATACATCTTCATCATTGGGATAAAATGGGGTGAGGTCAAAACCACCACCAAACCACCAAATCGGTTCTTGTCCTTCTTTTTCAGCAACGAATAAACGGACATTGGCATGTGAAGTGGGTACATTTGGATTGTTCGGATGAATGACCAATGAAACGCCCATGGCGTGGGCTTTAGCGCCTGCAATTTGTGGGTGACGCTCTGTAGCAGAAGCAGGCAGCTTGGAAATATTGATGTGTGAGAACATCACACCACCTTTTTCAATCACTGTGCCATTTTGTAAAACTCGTGAGCGACCACCGCCACCTTCAGGACGTTGCCAATCATCAATTTCAAATGTCGCTGTGCCGCCACCAAATTTTTCTTGTTGTTCTAAGGCTGAACAGATCCGTGTTTGTAAGTCAGTGAGATAGTCGCGGACACGTTGTATATCATTTGAAGTCGGATTCTGCATGACATCCTCAAAAGGAAAAATGAAAGGGCTAGCTACATCAAAACATAAAATGGTTTAAAAGGAAAATATCTGAGTATTCAAGTGTAATTCCGACTTTTCTACTAGGTTGAAATCTATTTACAAGCTCCGCACAATGCGCATGAAGCTTCGTAATTTCTTGAATGGTTAATTGAGCGTGAATATGAGTTGTTCTCTGATTCAAAAATATAATGTTGCAGGTCCACGTTATACCAGTTATCCCACTGTGCCGTATTGGGATGAAACAACATTTTCACTTGAGGCATGGAAGCAAACACTTAAACGCTCATTTGATGAATCGAATACAATAGAAGGTATTAGCTTATATATTCATCTACCATTTTGTGAAAGCTTATGTACTTTTTGTGGTTGCCATAAAAAAGTTACTAAACGTCATGAAGTAGAACAGCCGTATATTCAAGCCGTTTTAAAAGAATGGGAATTGTATTGTCAATTATTAGGCGATAAACCCAATATTAAAGAAATTCATTTGGGTGGTGGAACGCCAACTTTCTTTTCAGTTGAACATTTACAACAATTGATTCAAGGGATTCTAGCCAGGGCGACAATTGCAGAAGGGCATGAGTTTAGCTTTGAAGGGCATCCGAATAATACGACAAAAGAGCATTTACAAGCTTTGTATGACTTGGGTTTTCGCCGTGTCAGTTACGGGGTTCAGGATTATAACGAAAATGTGCAAAAAGCCATTCACCGTATTCAACCTTATGAAAATGTTGAGCGGGTAACGCAATGGGCACGTGAAATTGGCTATGAATCTATTTCGCATGATTTGGTTTTTGGTTTGCCATTTCAAAATTTGGAAGATGTGCTGAATACGATTGATTTAACCAACGGTTTAACACCCGATCGTTTGGCATTTTATAGTTATGCACATGTGCCTTGGATTAAGGGTAATGGTCAGCGTGGTTTTAAAGATCATGATGTGCCCAAAGATGATGTTAAACGCACTTTATATGAAGAAGGTAAAAAGAAGCTTTTAGCGCATGGTTATCATGAAATTGGTATGGATCATTTTGCTTTGGCAAATGATGGTATGTATCAGTCTTTCCAAGCAGGAACATTACATCGTAATTTTATGGGTTATACCTCGTCTAAAACGCAAGTGATGATTGGTTTGGGCGTATCTTCGATCAGTGACAGTTGGTACAGCTTTGCGCAGAATGAAAAGAATATTGATGTGTATTATGAATGTCTTGAGCGCAATGAAATTCCTGTGGTGAAAGGGCATGTGTTAAGCATTGAGGATTTAAAAATCCGTCAGCACATTTTGAATCTGATGTGTACGTTTGAAACGTCTTGGGTGGATTCAACCATGGATTTTCCTGAGCGTGAACAGGTGATTGTTCAGCTTGCAGAAATGCAACATGATGGTTTGTTGCAGATTGAACAGGATCGGATTGTGATTACTGAGCAGGGTAAGCCTTTTGTACGAAATATTTGTATGGCGTTTGATTTGCTTTTGAAGCGTCGTAAGCCTGAAACACAAATTTTCTCGATGACGATTTGATTTATTAGCTGAAGCTGGTTATCCAAATAAAACTTAATAAATTTAAAAGTGCTTAAATTGTTGTATAAAAATATTATTTATAAGTTTGCATAGCCCCAGTTATCTTGCAAAATTTAAATTAATTTGTGTAGGCGATACCTCACTTTTGAAGGATCAAAAGTGACAAAAATCCTTTGTTGGGTCAGGGGTTCGTCCTGAACCCCGACCCAACGGCGACATCCATGTCGCCAATCGCGATAGCAATAATTACTAGACAGTTTTAATTTTTAATTTTTCAATAAAATTTAAAAATCATCTTTTTCATACATGTGTGACATGCGATCATGTTTGGTTTTTAAATAATCTTCATTGAATTTATTTAAACCCACGGTTAAGCCGACACGTTCAACCACATCAATCCCTAAATCGGTCAAAGCCTTTAACTTCAAAGGATTATTGGTAATTAACTTAACTTGTTTGACCTGTAAATGATCCAGCATGATGCTACACATATCATACGTACGTGCATCAGCAGGCAGATTCAATAACAAATTCGCATCAACCGTATCATGCCCTTGATCTTGCAATGCATAAGCACGGATTTTATTGGTCAAACCAATACCACGACCTTCCTGACGCAAATATAAAATTACACCTTGCCCTGCATCATTCATCATTTTCATGGTGTTGTGTAGCTGTGGACCACAGTCACATTTTAAAGAACCAAAAGCATCGCCAGTTAAACATTCTGAATGAATACGAACAAGAACAGGCTCAGTGGGCGCAGTGTCCAAACCTTTAGAAAGCGCAACATGCTCTTCGCCAGTTTTAGGATCTTGAAATACAGAAATTTTAAAATCACCATAAGCAGTTGGTAATTTAGAAGTGGCAACAAACGCTATTGGCACAGAATATTCCATTTTTGTTGAGCAATTGGTTAAAGTATAACGCAATGCTTGGACTTTAGTAGAATCGTGTATTGTGATTTTATTGTGAAGTCTGGGATAAAAAATTTCTTTTTTGTGCAAAGCACGCAATAATAGTTGATATATAGATAGATTATTCAGGATAATTGACGCTACGAACACGCTTGCGAATTTGGAAACCATCCAATGACGCATCATTATAAATGTGGCTGATCGAATGTGATATGATTCAGTCTCACGATCATGCTAACCCGTGTACCTAGCTTAGATTTGCCAGGCTTTAGAAGGCTTTGCCACATATGTTGTATACCGAAATACCTAGTCAACGTCCTGTAACGCCTTTGTTGGATGCGATTGATCATCCTCAACAATTACGTCAACTTGAGCAAAGCCAATTGCCACAGGTCGCAGACGAATTGCGTCAATTTATTTTGTATGCTGCCGGACAAAGTGGTGGGCATTTTGGCGCTAATCTTGGCGTTATCGAACTCACTGTTGCATTGCATTATTGTTTTAATACGCCAGAAGACCGTTTGGTTTGGGATGTTGGTCATCAGGCTTATCCACACAAAGCTTTAACAGGTCGCCGTGAACAGCTTCGGACGATTCGTGCTAAAAATGGTTTGGCGGCTTTTCCTGCACGTGAAGAATCTGTATTTGATACCTTTGGTGTGGGGCATTCATCGACTGCAATTTCAGCAGGCTTGGGCATGGCTTTAGCCAGTCGTTATCAAAAATCTCCGCGTGAAGTGGTTGCCATCGTTGGTGATGGGGCGATGACCGCAGGTATGGCATTTGAAGCGATGAATGACGCGGTTGCTCACAATGCGGACATGATGGTTGTATTGAATGACAATGATATGTCAATTTCGCAAAGCACAGGTGGCTTTGCCAAGCATCTGGCTTCAATTTGGGAGCAAGGGCAGTTCGTTAATATTGATGCGCAAGGTCAAGCTTTTGTGCAAGATTGTCCTGAATGGGATTACACCTCTCGTTTGCATGAATCTGCAACTGATGCTGCCGATAATCTATTTAAAGCGATTGGTTTTGATTATTTCGGTCCATTTGATGGGCATGATGTCGAGCAATTGGCACAAGTATTCAATGCCTTAAAAAAACGTAAAGGTCCACGCCTGATTCACATTTATACGGTGAAAGGTAAAGGTTTTGCGCCTGCGGAAGCAGATCAAATTAAATATCATGCGATCAGCAAATTAAACGCAACATCTTCAAAAAATCCAGCACCAAAGTATTCTGACGTGTTTGGGCAATGGTTATGTGATGAAGCTGCGCAAGATGATAAATTACTCGCCATTACCCCAGCGATGTGTGAAGGCTCGGGAATGGTTAAGTTTGCACAACAATTCCCTGAACGTTACTTCGATGTAGCGATTGCAGAACAGCACGCAGTAACACTTGCCGCAGGCATGGCATGTGAAGGTTTAAAACCTGTCGTTGCGATCTATTCGACTTTCTTACAACGTGGCTATGATCAACTAATTCATGATGTTGCTTTGCAAAACCTTGATGTGACCTTTGCAATTGATCGTGCGGGTTTGGTTGGTGAAGATGGTCCAACCCATGCAGGTGCATACGATTATGCATTTATGCGTACTGTACCGAATATGGTGATCATGGCACCAAAAGACGAAAGTGAATGTCGTCAAATGTTGCACACTGCTTATTTGCATCAAGGTCCAACGGCGGTGCGTTATCCACGTGGTAATGGTTTAGGCGTAGAAATTCAACAACAGTTGACCACTCTTGAAATGGGTAAAGCTGAAATCGTTGCTGAGTTTAATCTTGAGCATGATGAATGTATTAGCATTCTTGCATTTGGTAGTCGTGTCAGCGTTGCTGTTGAAGCGGCAAAACAACTTGCGAGTAAACTTGATCTTGCTGTACGTGTGGTCAATATGCGTTTTGTGAAGCCATTGGATGAGCAAATCATTCGCGATTTGGCAGACAAAACCAGTTTATTCGTGACAGTAGAAGAACATGCAGTGATGGCGGGTGCGGGCAGTGCTGTGAATGAATTTATGGCACAAGCGCAAATTCTCAAGCCAATGTTAAATCTTGGTTTGCCTGATGAATTCTTACCACAAGCCAGTCATACTGAAATGTTGCAAGATTGTGGTTTGGATGTAAAAGGCATTCAAAATTCAATTGAACAAGCTTGGACAAAGTTGGTTCAGCATATTTAAATCTATGTGCTAAATTGATGTAAATATTCATTAAAAATGAGTCGCACTAAAATTTAGCAACAAATTTCCCCTAAAAGCCTCGATATTTGCTAAAATGTCGGGGCTTTTATGCATTATTCTTTATCAGTATCTTCAAATTTGTAGTGGGTGTTCAATGGAACCTATGGTGGTGATGGCTGCGCGTGCGGCTCAATTAGTTGGTCAAGAGCTTTTAAAAGCGCATCAAAATCGTCATAAACTCGATCTACAAGTCGAAGAAAAAGGTATTGATGGTCCTGTAACACGTGTAGATCGCTACATTGAGCAGTTAACTATTGATACGCTTCGTAAAAGTTATAAAAATCACAGCTTCCTTGGTGAAGAGTTTGGTCTGCAAGAAGGTAAAGGTCACGACGCTGATTGGTGTTGGGTGATTGATCCTTTAGATGGTACTTTAAACTTCATTAACGGTTTCCCTCATTTCTGCGTATCTATCGCTGTTCAACACAAAGGCATTACTCAACACGGTGTTATTTATGACCCTGTGAAAGATGAGTTGTTCTCTGCGAGCCGTGGTCGTGGTGCAATGTTGAACCAACGCCGTATCCGTGTAAATGTTAAAGACAGCCTTGAAAATACTTTCATGGGTGTTGGTCATGCATTCCGTAAAATCCGTAATGGTGAAGTGGTTTCTTATGCGAAAAACCATTTTGATTCATTATTGAATGTTACTGAAGCGGGTGCGCAATATCGCCGTGCAGGTTCTGCTGCATTGGATTTGGCTTATGTTGCTGCAGGTCGTTTAGATGGTTATTTTGAACTTGGTTTGAAACCTTGGGATATCGCAGCAGGCGAGTTGATCGTGAAAGAAGCGGGCGGTACTGTCGTTGATGCACGTGGTGGTTCAGATTCTATGGAAAATGGTCAAGTGATCGCATGTTCTATGAAAATGTTAAAACCATTGATGCAACAAGTTGTTCCTGCTTGGGGTGAAGCTGCGAAATAATTTTTAATTATTTGTGTAGATTGAGTTTTGAAAAGCCTTCATGTTATGAGGGCTTTTTTATGCGATATTGGTAATCATAAAAAGAAAAGGCAGATTTTAATGAATTGGTTGAAACGAATAAGGGAAGCATTTCATTTGCCTACACAGCATGAGATTTCAATGACTAATTTGAAAAATTATCGAGGTCATTATCCTGAGAAAGTTGAAAAAGTTGTATCTACTCAAGAGTTGTGAGAAGTTATTACAGTTGGATCATATTGAGCATGAAGATATAATTAGAACTCTGCAGGAAAGGGCTGATCCTTTTACAATTCCTTATTTGAAAAGCGCAATTGAACTCAAGCCACAATTGGAATATTTATCCTATGATGATTATGGCGGTTATTATAAAAAAATGCCTTTGGGCTTTACAGGCTATAGGAACTTCAGAAGCTATCCAATTGATACAAGAACTTACTCATTCAGAAATAGATATATTGGCAGAACAAGCAAAATACAGAGTTTATCGTATCAATGGTGGAACTTAGTTGAGATCAAAATATTAGTAGAAGGAAATGTATTGAAAGCAATTTATAAAAACGAAAAATTTAGCCTAGTAACACATCATCAAATACCCAATGAAGATATTACCCATCAAAACATAGATTTTTGGATTAAAACTGATGGAAAGACATATTTGGGAAGTGCGACAACTACTGAAAATATTCAATATTTAATGGAAAAGGATAAGCAGACTGGAGAAAGTGCGTTTGGCTCATATCATTGGCAAACCAATGCAATTATTTTGAAAGACTTTACTGTTGAGAGCTTGGCTTTAGCTGTAGAGGATATTATTAAAGAAAGTTTACTTGATTCTATTTTTCATTTAATCCTTAATGATGACTAAACTCTCACTCACAGGAAAAAACAATAAAACTTCGTGACATTATTTTAAATTCTGCTATACTCCGCGCACGCACTAAATTTCGTTCATTACCTGAACATTCCTTCTATATTGTGTATGCGCGTCCGGTCCCAAGAGAGGACATTATATCGCGCCCCACCCAATCGCTAAAGCGATTCCTTCAGGTTGCGGCTGTAATCAAATGTGCGTTATACGCATCGTCGTTCTCGGATCGCCGCTGATTCTATATTTTCAGCGATTATTGCTGTGCCGCTTTTTGCCGATGTCCATCAGACCATATATATTTAATGGAGCACCCACATTCGGGTGAATATCTCTATGAGCAAAACTTTTGCTGATTTTTCTTTAGACGAGTCTTTACAGAAAGCACTTGAATCTCTTGGCTTTACTACGCCTACTCCTGTTCAAGAACAATCTATCCCTGCGGCTTTAGAAGGTAAAGACCTTTTAGTATCAAGCCAAACTGGTTCAGGGAAAACTGCTGCATTCTTACTTCCTACGTTAAACGCTTTAGCTGGTCAAGAAACTTTTGTACCGTTTAAAGAACGTATGAAAGCAGTTACACAACCAAATATCTTGGTAATTTCACCTACTCGTGAACTTGCACAACAAGTGTGTCAAGACGCGATTGCATTTGTACGTCACATGAAAGGTGTACGTGTTGCTGCAATTATGGGTGGTATGCCTTTCGGTAAACAAATCCAACAATTAAAAGGCGCGCAAGTCGTTGTTGCGACTCCAGGTCGTTTACTTGATCTTGTAAACCGTCGTCAAATCAAACTTGATAAAGTTGATGCTTTAATTGTTGATGAAGCTGACCGTATGCTTGATCTAGGTTTCTCTGAAGACTTAGAAGCTATCAGCGATTTAGCGTTAAACCGTAAACAAACATTGATGTTCTCTGCAACATTTGCACCACGTATCATTAACCTTGCTGAACGCATGATGAATGATCCAGAACGTATTGCAATTGAAACAGGTCACTCTACCAATACTGACATCACCCAAACTTTACATTGGACTGATGGCTTTGAGCATAAGAAAAAATTGCTTACCCATTGGTTAAATGAAGAAGATGTTGATCAAGCAGTTGTTTTCGCTTCAACTCAAGAAGACACAGATATGCTTGCAGAAGAACTTTCTGAAGCAGGTCTTTCAGTTGTAGCACTTCACGGTGCAATGCCACAAACTGTACGTAACCGTCGTTTACGCAGTATTCGTGAAGGTCGTGCAAAAATCCTAGTTGCTACAGATGTAGCGGCTCGTGGTCTTGACGTACCAACAATTTCTCACGTGATCAACTTCGGTCTTCCAATGAAGAATGAAGATTATGTACACCGTATTGGTCGTACAGGTCGTGCGGGTCGTACTGGTAAAGCAATCACTTTAGCAACTTACCGTGAACGCGGTAAAATCCGTGCTTTAGAAGATTACTTAGAAGCGCGCTTAAGTGTTTCTGAAATCGAAGGTTTAGAGCCATCTCCACCTCCTGCACGCGGTAGCCGTGATGGTCGTGGTCGTAACGGTGGTGGTCGTCGTGATGGGGGTCGTGGCGGTTTCGGTGGTGGTCGTCGTTTTGAAGGTGAATCAAACTTCAAACGTCGTGAAGGCGGTGATGATCGTCCACGTCGTAGCTTCGATGATAAACCACGTGGTGATCGCCCATCTTATGGCGATGATCGTCCAAAACGTACGTTTGGTGAAGATCGTCCACGTCGCGAATTTAATAATGACCGTCCACGTCGTGAAGGTGGTTTTGAAGATCGTCCACGCCGTGAGTTCAACAATGATCGCCCACGCCGTGAAGGTGGTTTCGAAGATCGTCCACGTCGTGAGTTCAACTCTGATCGCCCACGTCGTGAAGGTGGTTTTAATGATAAGCCGCGTTTTAACTCAAATGATGACAACCGTGGTAACAGCGTAGACTATAAACCACGTCGCGAAGGTAACTTCAACGATCGTCCGAAACGTTCATTCGGTGGTGAAGATCGTCCACGTCGCGAGTTTAATTCAGACCGTCCACGTCGCGAATTCAACAACGATCGTCCACGTCGTGAATTTAGCGAAGATCGTCCAAAACGTACTTTTGGTGATGATCGTCCAAAACGTGAGTTTGGTTCAGATCGTCCACGTCGTAAATTTAACGACTAATCGGATAAAGTTTAAAAAAACCAGCCTTAGGGCTGGTTTTTTATTGCAACATAGAAAATATTTGCTAGAATAATTGTGAATTAGTTCAATTTTTTTTAAATAATCGTTAAATGTGGTTTATAGCATGTTGAATTTGGCAAGCACTAACAATATTTTTGGAATCGTGATGCTATATATTTTTTCTACTTTATTGGTATCGAATCTTTGCTATCTTATTTATAGCCTTATTTTAGCTTGAGAGATTTTTTGATTTCCTATCTAACTTATTTTTTATAATCTAAATAAAAAGAAAAACACGCTAAATGACCTAAAAATAGATCAGAATAAGTAGATTTGATCCCTCCCATTATCTTTTAATTACAAAATAATAGCCATTTCAGAGTATAGTATGTGTGCTGATAAATGCAGGAAAATGTTCGGCTATGAATAAGCAAAGTTATGCCGAAGCTGAAGCTTTAATAGAAGTCAAAAATCTGAGCTTTAACCGAGGTGAACGCGTTATCTACGATAATGTCAGTTTACAGATTCGTCGTGGACAAATTACCGCAATCATGGGGCCATCGGGTACAGGTAAAACCACTTTACTGCGCTTGATTGGCGGTCAATTGACGCCAGATTCGGGTGAAGTGCTCCTTGATGGAAAGAATATTGCGTCAATGTCACGTGGTGAGCTTTTTGCCGCGCGTGCGCGTATGGGTATGTTATTTCAAAGTGGTGCATTATTTACAGACATGACAGTCTATGAAAATGTGGCTTTCCCAATTCGAGCACATACTAAACTGCCAGAAAATTTAATTGCAGAATTAGTGGCGCTGAAGTTGGAATCAGTAGGTTTACGTGGTGCTGAAAAACTGATGCCTGCTGAACTTTCAGGTGGGATGAATCGTCGCGTGGCTTTGGCCCGTGCGATTGCACTTGATCCAGATTTGATCATGTATGACGAACCTTTTGCAGGGCAAGACCCGATTGTGATGGGGGTTTTAACGCGGTTGATTCGCTCATTACGTGAAGCCCTAGATTTAACGACGATTATTGTGTCGCATGATGTTGATGAAACATTATCAATTGCTGATTATATTTATGTCGTTGCAGAAGGCAAAGTACAAGGTGAGGGCACACCAGAAGAATTAAAACAACATGCTTCTCCGTTTGTACAACAGTTTTTAACGGGTTCAATTGAAGGGCCTGTGGATTATCAATTTAGTCATCAAGCCTATTTAAGTAATGAGGTCGGTTCATGAATGCAATTGCCTTATTAGGTCGACGCGTTCTAGAACGTGTAGAGGGTATTGGTGTTGCAACACTGATGTTGTTGCGCATTTTATTTTCAATGCCCACATGGTTAGGTGTAAAACTTTTTATTTATCAAATGTATCGAGTCGGCGTACTGTCGTTCTTGATCATTGCCGTATCGGGCTTGTTCATTGGTGCGGTACTCGGCTTGCAGATGTATAACATTCTCGTCACTTTAGGCAGCGAGGCAATGTTGGGTGCGGCGGTATCGTTAACCTTATTACGTGAGCTTGCTCCAGTTGTTGCGGGCTTACTGTTTGCAGGTCGTGCAGGTTCTGCATTAACTGCAGAAATTGGCTTAATGAAAGCCACTGAGCAATTGTCTAGTATGGAAATGATCGGTGTGGATCCTTTAAAACGTGTGATTTCGCCACGTTTATGGGCAGGCATTGTAAGCTTACCGATGTTGTCTGTGATCTTTGCTGCGATTGGTATCATGGGCGGTAAAATGGTCGGTGTCGATTTTCTCGGTGCAGATGAAGGGTCTTACTGGAGTGGTATTCTCAGTAGTACCCAATTTATGAAAGATGTATTCAACGGTACCATCATCAAAAGTTTGGTATTCGCTTTAATTTGTACTTGGATTGCGGTGTATCAAGGCTATGCCTGTGAGCCAACGTCTGAGGGTATTGCAACATCTACGACACGTACTGTTGTGTATTCGTCTTTATGTGTTTTAGGTTTTGATTTCGTGTTGACTGCGGTCATGTTCGGAGGTGTTTAATGAAATCACGTACAAGTGAGTTGGCCGTAGGTGTTTTTGTCATCATCTTCGGTATTGCGCTATTTTTCTTGGCTATGAAAGTCAGTGGTTTAGTTGGTACAAATTTAAAAGACAGTTATGAAATGTCCGCAACATTTGACAATGTCAATGGTTTGAAGCCTCGTGCAAAAGTGACCATGAGCGGTGTGAAGATAGGACAGGTTGACTCGATCACACTTGACCCAGTAACACGTCAAGCGACTGTGAATTTCTCATTGGATGGCTCGTTGACTTCTTTTAATGCGAAACAGCTTGAGAAAGTGAAAGAAAATCTTATTGGCGATTTGCGTTATAGCGCAGACTATCAAGCGGCAACACCTGAGAAACAAAAAGAAATGGAAAAGCAACTGTTAAGTAACATGAGCTCCATCACCAATATTGATGAAGATGCTTATATTATGGTTGCGACAAATGGTTTGTTGGGTGAGAAATACCTCAAAGTTGTACCAGGTGGTGGATTGACTTACATCAAACGTGGTGAAAGTGTTGCCAATACGCAGGGTACTATGGATCTGGAAGATCTGATTAGCAAATTTATCACGGGTGGTGCAGGGAAATCATCGGATAAAGCAGATACATCTGAACAAGATCATTCTGCATCTACTGAAACAACTGATGCGCAAACGTCATTCGTTGAATAAGCATTAGAGGAGTTATTTGAAATGAATATGCTTTTAAAACAAACTTTTACAGCTAGTATTTTGGCTACTATGGTTGCAACTGCTGCTCAAGCTGCACCTGCTGAAGCTCCGCCAGCTTTTGTTAAACGTGTTGCTGATGGCTTAATTACGCGTTTGAAAGCAGATCATACAAAATTACAAAGCAATCCAGCATTAGTGAAATCCATTGTACGTCAAAACCTTGATCCTTATGTTGATGGTCAAGCATTCACGCGTATTGTGATGGGTACTTATGCAAACAGTAGTACACCTGCGCAACGTGCTCAGTTTGAACAAAACTTCCGTAATACTTTAATTGAAAATTATGGTAGTGCATTTGCGAAGTATTCAAACCAAAGCTATACCATGCGCCCTTATAAAGCGACTACGAGCAAATTTCCTGTCGTGACAATTGATTTTAATAACAAAGGTGAAAAAATCCCTGTGTCATTCCAATTGTCTGATGCGGGTAGCCAGTGGAAAGTTCGTAATTTGAATGTGTCTGGTATTGATCTTGGTTTACAATTCCGTAATCAGTTTGCTGCGAACGTAAAACGTAATGGCGGTAACCTTGATAAAGCGATTGCAACGTTTGAGCCAGATGCAGATGCAGCTGTAAAAAAATAAGCCCATAATTGAGATAGGTATACGCGAGTGATTGAGTTTAAAAATCAAGAACTATATGTCAGTGGTAAAATTGCTTACGAAAATGCTGAGAACTATTATTTGAGTGGTTTGAAGATAATTCAAAGTGAAAAGAATTTTCCGCTTACAGTAAACTTATCTCAGCTTGAACATGGAAGCACTTTGGCATTGTCGGTATTTGTCCAATGGTTGAGACAGACTCCTAATTTGCAAGGCTTACAGTTTAAAGCAGTGCCTGAAAAAATGATGAAGATCATTCAAGCCTGTCATTTACAAGATGATTTAAATTTAATCTGACTGTAAAAATAAAAAAGCACCGAAAGGTGCTTTTTTATTGGATTTAAATTGATGTTTAATAAATAAGGTGCGTTTCTTGCGCTGTGCTTCAAAGCTTGCTCAAATCCATTTTTTCCATCTGAAGTAAATCAGTGGTCCAACGAAGAATGCAACTAGAATTGTAATGACGACATAAAAACTGGTCGTGCCATGTGCAAAAGGTAAAACCTCCGTGTTCATCCCATAAATACTGGCAATGAGCATCGGTGGCGCAAGCATACTTGGAAGTATGGAGAATCGACGAATCGTATCGTTCTGTTCAGTGTTAATGAATCCAGAAGTGGTATCGAGTAAGAATCGCACTTTTTGGAATAAGAATGCATCATGTTCTACCAGTGATCGTACGTCTTCACTGAGCTCTCGGATATCCGCGTCATAGATGTGACTACCTAAAGCACGTGGACGTGATAAAAAGGTCAGTACACGGCGTAAATCGATCAAACACAGTTGTGCTTTACCGAGCATGTCTTCTTTCTGTGCTAAACGGGTAATCATGTCATCCAAATCTAAGATTTGTTCACGATGACGTACGTTGAGGACTTCAGTTGAGTAAGACTCTAAGTCTCTGTGGATATCTTCCAAGATATCCGCAAGCTCATCTAACTTTGCTTCAAGTAAGCCCAAAAGGATCCACGTAGGGTCTTTATAATCGATTTCATAATCATTGCGACGTGCGCGTGCACGGAACGCACGAAATGCAACGAGCTTTTCCCCACGTAGGGTAAATAACCGATCTTTATGAAGAATGAACGCTACTGTTTGCACATTGGCAAGCATATTTGAGGTGTCTTCAGGATCACCTTCAACTTGGTAATTTTTATTTTTTGTTAAAAAATAGGTACTGATGTGTAGAATACCGTCATCATCACGGTAGAATCGAGCTGATGAAGAAATGTCTTCTAAGGATTTTAGCGTCGGTAAGTTTTGCTCATAGGCTTCTAAAACCCATTCTTGTTCTTCTGATGAAGGCGCAATAAGGTCAACCCACACCAATTCAGGGTGTAGATCAAATCCTCCGTTAATGGTTGCATCTTCTAAGCTACCGCGCTCAGTGGCGTAAAAGGCTTCAAGCATAGTGTCTTTTCTCCCTTGCGCAGTGTAGTGTCAATTTGATGTGTGTATTTTAGACAAGGATTTTAGGAAAAACACTGATTACATCGCTCTTTTGTAAAAAAAATCTTGATCGCTTGTCTTTATTTGTAACATGGTTAAATTAAACTTAGGTTAAATTTATGAATTCTATTGCTATTTTTTGTGGTTCATCATTAGGTACTGATCAGATCTTTGCTGATATAGCGAAACTGACTGGTGAAACTATCGCCAAGCAAGGGAAAACATTGGTTTATGGTGGTGGTCGTTCTGGGCTAATGGGACTGGTTGCTGACAGTGCGTTGGCAAAAGGTGGTAAGGTCATCGGTATTATTCCACAAAACTTGGTGGATGCTGAATTGGCCCATCCTCACCTCACTGAGCTGTATACAGTGAAAGATATGCATGAACGTAAAACCAAAATGTCTGAGCTGGCAGATGGTTTTATCGCTTTGCCTGGTGGTCCTGGAACTTGGGAAGAGATTTTTGAACAATGGACTTGGGCGCAATTGGGCATTCACTTAAAGCCTTGCGCATTTTTAAATGTAGAGGGTTTTTATGATGACCTATTTAAATTTATCCAGCTAAGTACAGATAAAGGATTCACCAAAAGTCGCTTTACCAATACTTTAATTCAATCTGATTCAATCGAGGTTATTTTAGAACAGTTAGAACGTTTTGTAGCGCCTGAGCCTAAATGGGGTGCACAAGAGCGTGAAATTCTGGATAAATTGGCTTAATGAAAAAATATAAATAATGCTTAAACACAATATATTGAATATTTTTTGAATTAATATCACAATATATTGTGTTTTAATTTTTTATACATCTTATGAATGTCATTACTGTTGCTGCTGCCATTATTCTCAATCAACACAATCAATTACTACTCGTACGTAAGAAGAATACGCAGTTCTTTATGCAAGTCGGTGGAAAGCTTGAGCCAAATGAAGCACCTGAGCAGACCATGATTCGTGAAATTGCGGAAGAGATTAGTGCACAGGCTGAAATTGAGCAATTTGTTGGACGTTTTGAAACAAGGGCTGCCAATGAAGCAGGGCATCAGTTGATTAGCTATGTTTATCAGGTCAATCTCGATCAAGCACCCAAAATTGATGCAGAAATTGCTGAGATGAAATGGATTGATTTGGATGATCAGCAGACTTTACTTGCACCATTAACCAAAGAAGTTGTGATTCCATGGTGTAAGGCAAATCTAGCTTAATTATTTTCTTGTGCATCGATTTCTGATTCTTCAAGTTGAGATGATTGTTTAATTCCTCCTGCTGCAATGCATGCACTATAAATCTGCTGACAGCCGAGTTTCTCTAAAGCTTGGCTCAGCGCATGAATCGAACTTCCTGTTGTGACTACATCATCAATGATCAGTATTTTTTTATACTTACGCTTTTCTGTAGTTATGATCTGAAATTGATCTTCGATATTTTCCAGTCGCTCGATTCGGCTTAAGCCTTTTTGTGAATGCTGTGCTGCTCGAATCACGGGTTGCCATACAGGGATTTTCAGTTCTCTTGCTATGAGGTTGGCAATGATCAGCATTTGGTTATAGCCACGTTCTTTGAGTCGCTCTGTGGAAATGGGCATGGGGACAATGGCGTGAACTTTGGGAGTTCTTAAATTGAGTAAGCTGTGTGCGAGTAGGTTTTGGTATTGTAGTTGTTGTTCGTATTTGTAGGTTTGGATAATTCGATCAATCGGAAAATCGTAGTGATGTGCGCAAAGTATGCTGTGTTCATGGCGTGCGATGTGTTGTTTGTACCAAGGGAGTTGTTCCCAACAGTCATTGCAAAGGAAATGTTGTTGTTGGCGGTCGATGCCACAGAGTAGGCAAGGGGAGATGCTCTGTACGCTTTTGTGGAGTAGTTGATTGATGAATGAGAGCATTTTTTATTCTGATTTTTTTATGATTTGATCATTCTAATAATAACCATACTTGACTTATAAATCTATTTTTGAATTGGAGGTGTGTTGATTCATAATGAATTAGCACAGCCACATATTTTAGATAAAAGTTGCAATGTATTTGTGTAGGCGATGCCTAACTTTTGAAGGATCAAAAGTTACAAAAATCCTTTGTTGAGCAAAGGGGACTCCTGTCACCCTTGCTCAACGGCGACATCCATGTCGCCTTACGTGATAGCAAAATTACTCGAGGTTTCTAATATTAAGTTCTGTTTGTTAAATCACACATACGCATATCTCGGTGCTTCAGGTAACCATCGTTTCAGTAGTGCTTCAGCATTTTCAGGATAGTCTTTTAAAACTTGCTGTGCGACATGGTGTGCTTGGTTGAGTAGGTGATCATCCCGTTCCAGTTTCGCGACACGAAAACCCATATCTCCCGTTTGCTTCGTTCCGAGCAATTCACCAGGACCACGTATTTCCAGATCTTTTTCGGCAATGATAAAACCATCGTTGGTTTCACGCATGATGCGTAAACGTTCCTGACCATTTTGCGATAGCGGATTTTTATAAAGTAGGGCGCAGAAACTTGCTGTTGCACCACGTCCAACACGTCCACGTAATTGATGCAGTTGTGAAAGTCCTAAACGCTCCGCATTTTCAATCACCATAATAGAGGCATTCGGTACATCGACACCAACCTCAATCACGGTGGTTGCAATCAATAGTTGTAATTCATTGTCTTTAAACTGTTGCATGACCGACTGTTTTTCATCAGCTTTCATTTTGCCATGCACAAGTCCAATATTCAGTTCAGGAAAGCGATCTTTAATTTCTGCATAAGTGGCTTCGGCTGCTTGTGCATCTAATGTTTCTGATTGCTCAACGAGGGTGCAGACCCAATAGGCTTGTTTACCCTCAGCACAGTTTTTGGCAATGCGCTGTAAAACTTCTTCACGGCGATCTAAGGGAATGGTCACGGTTTGAATCGGTGTACGTCCAGGCGGTAGTTCATCAATCACCGAAGTATCTAGGTCACCATAAGCAGACATGGCTAAAGTACGTGGAATGGGTGTTGCTGTCATGACCAGTTGATGTGGAGTGGTATTGTCCACACCTTTATTACGCAATGCTAAACGCTGATCTACCCCAAAACGATGTTGCTCATCAATGATCACTAAACCGAGTTTGGCAAATTCGACATTGTCCTGAAAAAGCGCATGGGTTCCCACGATGACATTCGCAGTGCCATCTTTAATTGTTTGTTCTGCTGCGGTTCGAGCTTTACCTTTTTGCTTACCTGAAAGCCAAGACACATTTAAACCCAAAGGTTCAAACCATTTTTTAAAGTTCAGATAATGCTGTTCCGCTAAAATCTCAGTTGGTGCCATCAGTGCGACTTGCCAACCTTCTTCCAAAGCATGACAGGCAGCAACACCTGCAACCAAAGTTTTCCCTGCACCCACATCACCTTGTACAAGGCGTAACATGGGTTTGTTCTGTTTTAAGTCTTTGGCAATTTCATTTGATACACGTTTTTGTGCATTTGTCATTTCAAAAGGTAGACTTGCCAGAAGTTGTTTGGCAAAGCTTTTACTGTAGGAAAATGACGGTGCTGCGATTTGCTGAATATAAGCTCGACGAGTCAATAAACTGATCTGGTGCGCCACCAATTCTTCAAAAATTAAGCGTTGCTGTGCAGGATGCGAACCTTGCGATAGTTGCAACATATTGGCATCCACTGGCGGATGATGAATATATTCAAGTGCCTGTTTGAGTACATAACCATTGGTGAATTTTTCAGGTAAAAATTCAGGCAGGTCATCAGCATGATGATTCAGTGCCTGTTTGACGTATTCACGTAGTTTTGGCTGAGTTAAACCATCGGTTGCAGGGTAAATCGCGGTCAATTCAGTTTGCGGTAAAGGCGTATGTTCGGTAATGAGCTGTATTTCAGGGTGATATAGCTCTAAACCACGTGCGCCGACACGGACTTCACCAAAGATTCTTAAACGGTTGCCTGCTTTGGCACGATCCATCAATGCTTTATAAATATGATAAAAACGTAAGGTGACTTTGCCGTAATCATCTTGCAATAGAATCGCCATCGACTTGCGTTTTCCAGGTGGCATGTCAATGGATTTGACCACGCCTTCCATGAGATAGCTTCGACCAACCTGTAATTGGTTCATGGCAATGATCGTGCTACGATCTTCATAGTCACGGGGCAGATGAAACAATAGGTCGTCTGTGGTGAATATATTCAGTTTTTCAAGTAAAGCAGCGGCGGCATTGCCAACCCCTTGCAATTGATGGACGGCAGCCATGTCCCCTCAACTTAGGTTCGTAACGAATATTAATATTGAATAATCATTTATGTGCTAATCAATTCTTTTCGATGGAGTCTTACAACTAAGGTTTTGATTAAGGGATTAGCCTTCGGCTCGAGGTACTTTTGTTTTGGCAAAAGTACCCAAAACCATTGTCATCCGCAAAACTCGTTAACTACCATCACTAAAACAAGTAATTCGCAAAAACATTATCTATTAAAAGAAGTCCTGCCTCAAACAGTTGCGGATGACGTTATCGCGTATCCACATTTGATCTATGAGCCAAGTATGCTATAGGTATTTTGTATAAAATTAACTAACAGCTTAAATGTATAGATTTAAATAGGTCGTTTGATGCATATTCTATTTATCGGTTATGGTAAAACATCGCAGCGTGTTGCTGAACAATTATTTCAACAGGATCACCAAATTACCACAGTGAGTCGTAGTCCGAAAGAGAATGATTTTGCTGAGCATTTGATTCAGGATATTCAGCAACTTGATCTATCACTGATCAAACCTGTCGATGCCGTTTATGTACTTCTTGCCCCATCTCGAAATAGCACTTTAAGTTCTGTAGAAGCCTATCAACAGACCTATGTTGATTCAGTTCAGCCCATTGTCCGTGCTTTAAAAAATCATCCTGTAAAGCGAATCATTGTGGTGTCATCGACTCGTATTTATGGTGAGAATCATGGTGAAATGATTAATGATGATTCGCCAATAGTTCCGAGTGATGGGCAGGGGAAATTGCTTTTGAAAATGGAACAATTGTGGCAACAGGCTTATCCTGAGCAATGTGTGATTGTACGTCCGACAGGGATTTATGGTACGTCTACAGCGAGAATGGTGAAGCTTGCTGAAACTACAAAAAGTTATCCCAATATTCATTGGTCAAATCGGATTCATATTGATGATCTTGCGAGTTTCTTAGCGCATTTACTTCACGTGGAACATCCTGAAAAGTCTTATATTTGTACCAATAACAATCCTCAGCCTTTGCATGAAATGATTTTAAAAATTCAACGTGAGTTGGGTTTGCCTGAACTGTTTTTGGAGAGTGAGAGGGAAAGTGGGAAGAGGATTTTTATGGGGAGGATTGAGTAAGGAATTGAAAAATAAATAAATTATTGAATAAGATGGGTTCTAAATCACTGTAAGTATATTAAATTATTAAATATTATTATATTTTTTAAATAACTCGCAAATGGAAGTGAAAATTAAATGGAATTTAAACCTAAAGATTTAGAGCTAAAAAGAGAAAATCACTATGTGTGGGCTAATTATTTAAAAAATTGGTCTTTAAACAATTCAGATGTATGGTATACGACAAAAAAACTAAAAATAGCCTGTGATAGCGTTAAAGCAATTGCCAAAGAGAAAGATTTTTACAAATATCATTATATTTCAAGGAAGCATTTAGATTTAATTTTATCTTTATCAAAACTATCACCAGAAGAATTACAAGCACTGCATAAATCTTACTTAGACCCATACTTACAATTACAAACCGTAGAATCTCTGTGTAGACAGTCAGGAATAAGAGATGAGAAGCTATTTGCTTATATTGAGGCGTTTAAAAGCAATACAATAGAAAATCTTCATACGGCACATGAGAAAAATGTTGATCTTATCCTAAAAAGCTTACAAAGATTTGATCTAACAATTTTAGACAGCACCCAAAATATGTGTAACTTTATGTGCTATTGGGGGCATCAAATTGCTAGAACGAAACCATTTCGGGATAAAATTATAGCAGCTCAAACAGATCAAGAATTACAGAAATTATATAAAGAATCTTGGTGGTTTATTGGTTATATTTTTGGTACGAATATAGGAAAAAGCTTTTTCGAAACGCGAAATATTGATAAACATTGTTTATTAATTAATGAAACAGATGAGGATTTTATAACTTCAGATCATCCGATTATTAACGTCCATGAAGCAATAAATGAAAATGATTTAGCTGTTCCAAATAGTGATGAAGCAGACTTTTTTTATGCAATTTCTCCAAGATTGGGATATATGATTAATAAGTCTGACCGTTTTAAAAATGGCATAAATTATATAAGTATAGATTTTGTTCAAGAAATTAATAAAAAATTAGCTATCTATGCTGATCAATATATTATTGGTACTAATGAAGCTCAATTGCAAAATTATAAAAAATTTGTTGGTAAAAGACTAAATATCATAAAAAATTTAAAAAACACCTCTACCTAGCCCTCTCCTAAAAGGAGAGGGGATACCTAAACCTACTTCTTCTTCCGTTTCAAACGTTTCTTCGCTTGTTGCGCAGCTAAAGCATCCAAAGCTTCTTTTAACTCATCATCAGTAAACGAGGTGATATGTTGCAACATTTGCAAAGTCACATCATCCAACACCAAATTGGCATACTGCGCCACATTGCGGAACTGGGCATCAAACACAATCGCATGATCTTCATTGGTCTTGATATAACCTTGCTCAGTTAACACCTTCACAAAGCTTTGGAATAAGGCTTTATCAAAGAATTCAGGCGAGTTGAACTCATACAACACAGACAAACGCTGACCGACCAAATGACTCAATTCTTCAACTTGGCGAATAGAAATATTGCCTGAACCACGTTGCGTGATTAACGCCAAAGTCATGTAATAACGCTCAAGACTTTGACGCACAGGTGCAGCCAATACTTTCAACTGATTATGATCTTCCGAATTTGGTGCAGGGCAGAAAATCAAATCTTCATCATCGACAAAAATTAAATTTGCTTGCGCCAAAGCATCAATATATTCAGAAACTTGAGCATTGATTTCACTGTCTTTCCATTTTAAGAACAATTCAGCTTTTAAAAATGGATATAAAGTACGAATTACATTCAACAAATCAGCCTTGCTGATCTTACCGTTATGTTCAACCAAAGCAGCAATGAGCGATGGTAAAACAAAGGCATGCAAAATGTTATTGCGGAAATAAGTCAGCAATACCGCTTGATTATCTTCAATCGCAATAATGTCGCCCAATACGTGTTGCACACGCTTGATCAATTTAAGTTTTAAACCATAGGCAATGATTTCTTTACCTGAAAGTGGTGTGACTTGCGTACGACCATCATATGGAATCGCAGTCAATAAATTACGATAAGTATCCAGCTGTTTCACGCAAATATCTTCATCAAGCGTATGCTTCGGTGTTGCCAATAAAATCAAAGACAATAATGAAACAGGATTGATGACTACCGCACGGTTGATATTTTCCAAGATCGCATTGGCAGAACTATTGACTGCATCCGAAATTTCTTGCGGAATCGGATCATCATTATGTTCAATTTTGATTTGATCTGCGCCGTGTTGTTTGAGCAAGTCATCTAAGAAAACAGGTTCACCGAAATTGACATGAACACGACCAAAGATACGCTCAATCTTTTTCAAAGTCTGAACAATACCCCAAATCGATTCAGATTCTTTGGCTTTACCATTCATCTCACCGACATAGGTTGCACCTTCCATCAAACGCTCATAACCCACGTAGGTTGGAATAAACACAATCGGCTTGGCTTTTTCACGTAGATGACCATGTACGGTCATGGCAAGCATACCTGTCTTCGGTGGAAGCAAACGACCTGTACGGGAACGGCCACCTTCGATGAAATATTCAAGAGGTGTGTTACGTGACAAAATATTAAATAAATATTCTTTAAATACCGAAGTATAAAGCGCATTGCCACGGAATGAACGACGAATAAAGAATGCGCCACCACCACGTAAAATTTGCCCTACAAATGGCATATTTAAGTTATCACCCGCAGCGATATACGGCACCATCAAGCCACGTTTATAAATCACATAAGACAATAATAAATAGTCGATATGGCTACGGTGACATGGCGTGTAAATCACTTCATAGTCTTTAACCAACTCACGAACTGTATTGAAGTTATGTACTTCTACACCGTCATAGAGTTGCGTCCATAAACGTGTCAGCGCACGTTCAGCAAAACGGACAGTCGATGCAGAATAATCAGAAGCAATTTCATTGACAAAGCCAATCGCTTTACGCTCTGCATCAATCATGCTGATTTTTGAACGGACGCTTTCCTTACGAATCGCGTCTTGTACATCAGGTGCTTTGATCAAAGACTGCATGACATTGCGACGGTCAGACAAATCAGGACCTAGAATCACTTCACGTTGACGATCAAGAAAATCATTTAGTTGATTGACAATACAAGTGACAGGTGAAACATTTGGATGCTTTTCTTGCGCATCACCAACCAACTCACGGAGTGATTTTGCCTCATGAAATTCAATAAAAGATTGACGACCATGAACGCCTATATTCACCAACTGCTTAACTTTGCTTGGTGTTGCCCACGTATCGGTAAATAAAAGCTTAAATAGAGAATCCTCTTTATCTGGCGAACGTCCCCACAACATCGTTACAGGAACCAATTCGATGTCTAAATCTGGGTTTTGATCTAATGCTTCAACTAAGCGCAATAAGCGTGGTGGAAAACTATGTGTCGGTGGGTTGAAATAATTATTTTCATCTTGATGCTGTAGGAAAATCACCGCTGCCTTTTCACGATTGTTGCCAATCATAAAAGAATCTAACGCAGGCGGTAGTTTTAAACGACGTGTTTCACCATCGACCACCAAAGCATTACTACGAGAATGATTTTGTAGTACATAGCAAACAATTTTTTGCTTACTTGTAGTCGCTTCAGTATTTTCAGATGCGTTGTCTAGAGGTTGAGTTTCTGTAGGAACCTCTCCAAGAACATGTGGTGTTACCACGAGGTCAAGTATTTTACTCGAAAGTCGACGATACATTTGACCAAAGCCACTCTTGGACATAAATACTCCTAGCCAATGGTGAATAACGCGATAAAGCGCATAAGGTGATATTTTCTATAATTTAACCACAGAACAGCATGTCATTTTCAGACAAATTGACTATCTCTGGGTAGATTTTATCTTTTAAAAACTTATTTTAAACAATCTGACTGTGCATGAGAAGTGACATGAGCGTCTATGAAACTTTAGTGTATTGCTCAGAATTTATGGCAAAATAGAGTCATTCTCTAGAATATGAAAACCTTGTTCGACTCGCTTGAACATCGTCAGCATACTGAAAGGTCATTTATGAATGCTTTAACCCAAGAGCTTGTAGAACTGTTAACCCTTGAAAAACTTGAAGAACATATCTTCCGTGGACAAAGTCGTAACCTTGTCGGTAAGCGCGTTTTTGGTGGGCAAGTTTTAGGTCAAGCATTACGTGCGGCATCTTATACCGCTGACCGTCCAGTGCATTCTTTGCATGCTTATTTCTTATATGGCGGTGATATCAATGCACCGATCATTTATGAAGTGGATCGTTTACGTGATGGTAAAAGCTTTTTAAGTCGTCAAGTGCGTGCCATTCAACACGGTCGTACTATTTTTTCAGCAATGGTGTCATTTGCAACACCAGAAGAAGGTTTGGATTATCAAATTGCTGAACCTGAATATCCTGCACCAGAAGAATTAAAATCTGAGCAAGAGCTGAAAGAGAATTTAATTAGTTTTATTCCTGAAAATGTGCGTACTGCATTTATGCGTCCACGCCAAGTCGATATTCGCCCAATCAATATTGGCAATCCTTTTCAGCCACAGCCTGAAGCGCCGTCCAATGCTTATTATATGAAAGCTTATGACAAGCTTCCTCCAGAGTTGGCGAATGATGTGGCATTGAATCAAGCGATCATTGCGTTCTATTCAGATTATTCATTTATGACCACCGCTTTGCGTCCGCATGGCGTGAGCTATTTAACCCCAAGTTTACAAATCGCCAGTATTGACCACGCAATTTATTTCCATAAACCTGTTAAAGCCGATGAATGGATGTTGTACGACATGGAAGCCACGGTGACAGCAAGTTCTCGTGGTTTGAGCCATGGTCGTATGTGGCAAGGTGGTGAGTTGGTGTGTAGTACAGTTCAAGAAGGCTTGATGCGTACCCGTGAAATTGAACCAAGATAAGTTGTGATTCTATTTCACTAGCACTAAGCCATCTTTCGAGATTAATGCTGATCAGTTAAGCAAAATTATTTGAAAAATTCCTAAAATCTCCCCTCTTGCGTAGCCTAGCTACTCATCTTTGAAAAAGAGGGGGAACTTCTTGGAACTAAAATGATTTTTAGTAATCTTGCGTAGCTGAGCTACTCATCCCTCCTTTGAAAAAGGTGAGGAACATGTTCCGCAAGGGGAGGATTTAAAAAAGCCTTAATTGACTGGCATTAACCTTTCGAGATGGCTTTTCTATTTTAAAGCAGAGCTTGTGACAAAAAAATGCTCGATTCTAAATAACTTCAATGGCATAGTTTAAAAACTGAAAATAAATATAGTTATTGTCCGTGAAGATTAGCCTAAACACCCAAATTTTCGTTGCCGCCATTCTTGGTGTTGCCTTTGGATTTTTACTTAATCAATTTCCAAATACACAATTTTTAGAGAATAGTATTTATGGTTTAAGCATTGCCAGTAGTATTTTCATTGGCTTATTGAAAATGCTGTTAGTACCACTGATTTTCAGTTCAATCCTAGTTGGTGTTTCTAACTTGGAAGCAGGGCATCAACTGAGCCGAGTTTGGAAAATTACTTTGGCGTGTTGTGTGACCACAACCACTTTGGCATTGATTCTAGGTTTAGCATCGACACATCTATTCAACGTTGGACAAGGTGTTGATATTGCATTATTCCAAGAAGCAATGAATAACCATAAAAGCCCAGATACACTGACACCGAGTTCCTTTTTAACTAACTTTATTCAAAATACATTGATCAATCCATTTAAAGCATTTAGTG
This sequence comes from Acinetobacter sp. WCHAc060025, assembly GCF_004209355.1. NCBI lineage: Bacteria > Pseudomonadati > Pseudomonadota > Gammaproteobacteria > Moraxellales > Moraxellaceae > Acinetobacter > Acinetobacter sp. WCHAc060025. The sequence goes on from NZ_SGSX01000018.1 coordinate 54,320, forward strand.
AGGGGAATGTCCTTGCGGTGGTTTTATTTGCATTGTTGCTTGGTTTGGCTTTGGTGCAGGGTGGTGAGCGCTTCAATGGTATTAAACAGTTAGCACGTCAATTTTTCGACATCATGATGATGCTCGTCGGTTGGGTAATGAAAGTTGCCCCGATTGGTATTTTTGCATTAATGGCAAAATTAATCGCCACTGAAGATATTTCGATTCTCAGTCGTTTGGCTGAATTTGCCGTTGTGGTGACAGGTACGACGATTTTTCATGGCGTGGTGGTATTGCCATTATTGCTGTGGATTTTTGGCAAAATGAATCCGATCACCTTTTTTAAAGGCACACGTGCTGCGTTGATTACCGCATTTGCGACCAGTTCAAGTTCGGCAACCATGCCTTTAAGTTTGAAATGTACCCAAGAAAATTTAGGTGTACGTCCGCAAATCGCAGGTTTTGTGATTCCTTTTGGTTCACAGTTGAATATGGATGGCACGGCACTCTATGAAGCGGCGGCTGCTCTATTTATTGCCAATTTAATGGGGCTTGAATTATCCATTACCCAACAAATTATTGTCTGTTTAACCGCAATGATAGCATCGTTAGGTGCACCTGGGATTCCAAGTGCAGGGATGGTGACCATGATCATGGTGCTACAGTCTGTCGGTTTGCCTGCTGAAGCGATTGCGATTCTCTTACCGATTGACCGTATTTTAGATACTGTACGAACCGTGGTGAATGTCCAAGGCGATATGATGATCAGTGTAGTAGTAGATCGGAATACGCGAGATATGGGAGAGCCGTCTTAAATGGTTCAGAAACTAAGTTGTTAATTTTTATTGGATAGGAAGAATGGCAGAATCGCCATAAAAAAAGCAAGATTGAATCCTGCTTTTTTGATTTGTCTTAAATTTTTTTAGTTAAGGCATTTACTAAGTATTTGAGTTTTATGCTGCAACTTTTGGTAAGGCACGCTTAGCAGCAGGAGACTGATCTAAATATGCAATTGCATCTTCTGTCTTCGCTTCATGAACAGGATCATACCACGGCATTAAATAACCCAATTGCTGTGATACCAACCAAAGTGGGTGTGGCATGATGCGATTGTCTTTCTGCGCGATTGCAGCCCATTCACGCCAAATCCACGGCTTATAAAAGGCAGGTTTCTTGTCCGTAAAACGAGGGTCTTGCCCCATGATATGTGCAGCACCATCAACCCATAAGCCCAAAATAGCAATGATTGCGATGACACTTTGATAATAACGCGAAATATAACCACCACCTAAGTGACGATATAAATCAAATGCAACTGTGCGGTGTTCAATTTCTTCTGCACCATGCCATTTGATCAAATCAAGCATATTCGGATCTGCACCTAACTTTTCCCATTCGGTATTATAAAGAGCATATTTGCCGAGTACACAGGTCATATGTTCTACGGTTGCCACAATACCGACACGGAATAAATCCCATTGATGATCAAGAACTTTTGGAACATTAAGACCAAATGGCTTATCTGCAAGTAATTTACCAAAAAGGAAATCCATCACATCTAAGTTACGTTGAATATCGATGTTACGTACAGTGAGGTATTCTTTATTTGCAGAAACATGGGCTTGAGCATGCATCGCTTCTTGGCGAATGAATGCACGAACATCCTCAGCCAATTTTTCATCAGTCACTTTAGGCAATACACGGTTGTATAAACGGCAGAACCAAAACTCACCCGCAGGTAGAATGTTGTTAATTTCATTAATGAAATAACTGGTAAATGGCTGATTTGGAATCCAATCAATTGGGGTATCTTGCCATTCAAACTTCACTTTACGTGGTTTGATATGATATTGAATAGACGATCCAATCTTACTGTTTTTTAATTTCGATAATAATTTCATCACAGTGTCCTAATTTTTCTATCTTGATTTCACACTCTATGTTTTAAGTATAAAAAAATGTCCTAAATAGTTATTAGCAATTTAGGACATTCGAGTATCAATATGTGATGAATTTTGTTAGACAATGCACATTTTATTTATTTGTTTGCATTTTCATCCACGATTTGTTCTGAGTGTGATGCTTCATCAAGCACATAGTCTTGCTCAAAAGCGTCTTCTTCAACATCATCTGCACTGGCTTCTGGAATAGAATCAAGATCAAAACCGATGGTTTTGTCTAAGGTATAGTTCAAACGACCTGCCATCACAGAAGCCAGTTCTTCTAAACCTTGCTTATTGAGTGATGAGAACAATTGAATTGAGAAGCTCAATTTCATTTTCTTCAATGCGGCTTTCACTTCTTGTAATGCAGCAGAAGCGGGACCACGATTGAGTTTATCAGCTTTGGTTAAAAGGACATGAACAAATAAATGACGAGAATGCGCCCATTCCAACATCATCACATCGAAGTGTTGTAATGGATGGCGGATATCCATGAGCAATACCAAACCTTGTAAGCTCTTACGATGAATTAAGTAATTCTCAAGTTCTTTTTGCCACACGATTTTCATGGCTTCAGGTACGGCAGCGTAGCCATAACCAGGTAAGTCGACTAGGCGTTGATCGGGATTGCCCAAACTGAAAAAGTTAATCATTTGGGTACGACCAGGACGCTTTGATGCACGAGCCAATTGCTTTTGATTGGTCAGGGCATTAATCGCGCTTGATTTCCCTGCATTTGAACGACCTGCAAAAGCAATCTCATAACCTGTGTCTTCTACACAAAGGTTGAGCTTTGGCGCACTCATAAGGAATTCAGCTTTACGCAACCAGTTCAAAGATGAAGTTGAGTATTCTGAAATCGCAGGATCAGCCTTTTTTTCATAGCTGATCTTTTGTTTAGGGGCATTTGAGGTCTTACTGTTTTTAGACTTTCCACTGCTGCGATGCATACTTCAACTTCAATTAAACGGATGAACAAAGTGCATTATAAAGGAAGTCGAAGATTCAAGCGAATTTTGCAATGTTTTATTGAGGAAACTTCGGAAATTTATAAGTTTAAATTTGGAATCGGCGAGCTGACTTGTTTTTGCTGTCGCGGTGGAGTCGCTAAAACTTCAGTAATTGTGTATTTATCTAAGCTTTTATAAAAATCTTCAACAGCATGATCCAGAATGCCTTTCAGACCACAACGCGGACGTAACACACATGGTGGTGTATTGCATTCAACGATGTGTTGATCGCCTTGTAAAATACGCACAACATAGCCTAAGCGAAATTCTAAAATTTCAGGATTTAATTTTAATCCACCACCTTTACCGCGTGTGGTGATCAGCCAACCTTGTTTACCCATGAAATGCACAATTTTCACTAAATGGTTTTGTGAAACTTTTAAATCCTCTGCAATTTCAGCAATGGTATAAGGTATATCTCTAGGTTGTGAGATATACATCAAAATACGAAGTGCGTAGTCGGTAAATTTGTTGAGTTGCATAAGCTTAAATAAACTTTGAAAAGTACATTTGAATAACGGTCTTGAGTGTAAATGCTGTTAAGAAAAGAAATTTTTAAGAGATTAGCATGTTGAAGAGTGTTTGTCTTATCAATAATCAAAGAGATGTTTTGATAAGTCACCTAAGCAATGGTTAATGAGAACTTTGATGAATTAATGCTGTGTATTGCGTGAAATGATTAAATTACCGTTTCAAACTGCTTCGAGTACTCATTATGCTGAGATAAAAAAGGCGATATATGAACGAGGGTGATACATATACCGCCAATTTTTAGCTTGAGCTAAGTTTGTATGCAAACTTATTTGGCTTGAGGTGCAGTCACTTGTACTTGATCACCCACTTTATAGTTGTCGAGAAGAATGTTTGATACAGAATATTCAGTATGGTCGACTTCAGGTTTTACTAAGAATTGATAAGTATTTTCTGTATTTGCAGACAATGTATATTGATGCGGTTGCTCAATACCTTTGTTTGGTACATTTACTTTTACAGAAATAAACTCATTGTTGTCTGCTTGAGCAGTTGCTTGTTGATCCGCACTACGAATGGTAAAGAGTTTGCCATTTTCAGCCACTTCAATCTCAGTGATTTCAAATGCTCTCCAACCTGCCCAGCCACCTTGTTGTGCAGCCAAGTTTTCGTATTTTTGCTTTTCAACACCAATTAAAATATCAGCCAATTGTAAATATGCTGCTTTCCACGCTGCGATCAGTTCAGAATCCATAGGAACATCTAAAACTTCACTAATCGAGTGCAATAGATTCTCGCCAACAATTGAATATTGATCAGGCTGAATGTCTAAGCTGACATGTTTTGTAGTGATATGTTCAACTGCTTTTGCCAATACAGACGGATTTTCAATATTTTCAGCATAAGCCAAAACTGCCGCAGCTAAAGCACGTGGTTGACGACCAGAATTTTGACTATCAAGGTTAAATACATTGTTTAAATCAGGATTATTCCCCAACATTCTTTTATAAAAATAGCTTGTCAATGCAACGCCATTTTCACGAAGGACAGGTACAGTAGATTTTACGAGTTCGATATGTTGTGGAGTCATTTGGCTAGACCTTTTTATCTGGCTTTATAAGATATATTTAAAATACATCTATTAATATGTATTTGCAATACATCTTTTAAATAAATCCATATTATTTTTATGGTTAATTTTATATCACGATTAAAATGATAATGTTAGATGGTTTTGAGAAAGGCGTTATTTACACCTTCCTCATGTATAGATGTTGTTAGGAGGGAATTACTTACTTCCCACCAAACAGTGAACCCAATAAACCGCGAACCAATTTTTGCCCTGTTGGTCCACCTAAAGTACGCGCAGCACTTTTCGCAAAAGTTCCAATTACATCTTGAGTGAGCTTTGCACGTGCAGCAGCGGCTTTGGCTTCTTCTTTAGCTTGCTGTTCTTGTTCTTTGGCAATTTGCTTATTCAGAGCAGTTTGTTGCTTGGTCATTTCTTCAAGCTGTTTGGCTTGTTGAGCAGCTGCTTCAAAAGCGATTTGTTGTTGCGTAGAGTCATCCACTTTACGTTGTAGCATTTCATAAGCACTGTCACGATCGACTTCAGTGTCATATACCCCTGCAACAATACTTTGTGCCATGAGTGCTTTACGTTCATCGAGTGTAATTGGGCTAAATGACGAGTATGGAGGCATCACCATGCCACGTTCAACCACTTGTGGCGTACCTTGTTCATCTAAGCAACTAATGAGGGCTTCACCAACAGCCAGTTCAGTAATCGCTTCGGCAACTTTAAATTCAGGATTGGCACGGAAAGTATCAGCTGCGGTTTTTACTGCTTTTTGATCTTTAGGAGTAAATGCACGTAAGGCGTGTTGCACACGGTTACCCAATTGTCCAAGAACACTTTCTGGAATATCCAACGGGCTTTGGGTAATAAAGTAAATTCCGACACCTTTAGAACGAATCAGACGAACGACTTGTTGAATTTTCTCTTGTAAGGTTGGGCTAGCATTGTCAAAGAGTAAATGTGCTTCATCGAAGAAGAAGACTAGTTTTGGTTTGTCTAGATCACCCACCTCAGGAAGTTTTTCAAATAGCTCCGACAGCATCCATAAAAGGAATGTTGCATAAAGCTTCGGGGTATTCATGAGCTTATCAGCTGCCAGCAGGTTGATATAACCATGACCATTGCTATCAGTTTGGATGAAATCCATAATGTCTAAGCTTGGCTCACCAAAGAAGCGTTCACCACCTTGATCACCTAAAGCGAGTAAATTACGTTGTATTGCCCCCAAGCTTGCAGGAGAAAGGTTGCCATATTCTGCTTTTAGGTCAGCCGCATTTTCACTGACATAGGTCAGCATGGCTTTGAGATCTTTAAAGTCAATCAATAATAAACCTTGATCATCCGCCACACGGAATACCGCTGAAAGTACGCCTTCTTGGGTGTCATTTAAATTCAGCATTTGCGCCAAGAGGAGTGGTCCAATTTCCGACATCGTTGTTCGAATGGGATGACCTTGCTCACCAAATAAATCCCAAAACGTGGTTGGTGAACCTGCAAAAGGAACACTGTCAATTCCTAAGCTTTTAATGCGTTCATCAAATTTAGGATTACTTGATCCTGCTTTGGCAATGCTGGACACATCGCCTTTGGCATCAGCTAAAAATACAGGTACGCCGATACGTGAAAAGCTTTCAGCAAGGACTTTGAGTGTGACTGTTTTTCCTGTCCCTGTCGCACCTGCGATTAATCCATGACGGTTAGCAAATTGTGAATGTAAAACAATATCTTGTGATGTATCTGATGTTTTTTTTGCAATGACGATTGGCGTTGCCATAAATAAACCTATTTCTAACTATAAACTTTGGAATTATTGTTTTAATTTTTAACATAGAAAGAATGTGTTGTGCTTAATTTTTATCTATTTTTACAATGCTCAGACAAAGTAGGATCAATTCTAAAATTGTAGAATTTATAGTGCTTATAGGTGTTTAGGGAATTAAATGGAAGCCTAGTAATAAAAGCTTGATAAATAAGTTATAAAAAGAACAACAGGCTTTGCTATGCATGTTGTTCTTAAGTGCTATTAAAATATTGCCTTTGATTTACAAAGCTTTTAAAGCCTGTTGAATATCCGCAATCAGATCTTCAGCATCTTCCAAGCCGATACAGAAACGAACCAATATGCCTTTTTGTAAATGTGAATGATCTAAATGGCGCATGTCATCCAATTTATATAACATCACTAAACTGACAGGACCGCCCCAACTGAAACCAAGTTTAAATAACTTTAAGTGGTCACAGAATTTCCGAATCGCGGTCATGTCATATTCAGCTTTAAAGATGACACTAACTAAGCCTGCACTTTGTTCAGTCTGACAAGTGTCTTTCCAATATTGATGACTGATATTATCAGGATCAGCAGGGTGGAGCACTTGTGAAAACGCATTTTGGGTTTTAAGCCATTGTAGAACGTGTAAGGCACTGTTGGATTGATGCTGATAACGGATTTGCATAGAAGCCAAACTGCGTTGAACTTGCGCTGCATCATCACCTGAAATAGAAATACCTTGAATGGCATGTGTACGAAACAGTTTGTGATGTAAGGCTTTATCGCGAGTGACCACCGAACCCATCAGAATATCACCACCACCACTTGGGTATTTAGTCAGTGCATGGACGGTGACATCCACACTTAAATGCTCATCACTAAAATCAAAGGCATTAAAAGCTAAGCCTGCTCCCCACGTATTATCTAAGGCGGTTAGAATATTATTGTCTTTTGCTTTTTTCACTAGACTGATTAAATCTGGAAATTCTAAAGTGACTGAGCCAGCAGCTTCTAACCAAAGCAATTTGGCTTTTTCACTGGGTTGAAATGAATCAGCATCAATCGGGTTATACACTTTTACATCAATACCATAACGCGTTTCTAAATTACGCAAATGTTCCATATTTGGACCATAGATGTTGTCTGCGACCCAAACTTCATCGCCATGACTTAAGAAACAAGAATTGACGAGGTTAATTGCTGATAATCCACTCGGTGCAAGCAAACAATATTTCCCACCTTCGATTTGGGCAATATGATCGCCTAAAGTAAAGGTTGTTGGTGTGCCATGCGTCCCATAACTATAATCATAGTCATCTGTCCAATGGCGGTTAAATAGTGCATCAGTATTTTCAAAGATGATCGTCGATGCACGAAATAGGGGAGCTTGTACAGTATTTATAAATTGTGGTGCTTTACGTGGCGCATGAATTAAAGCAGTTTGTGGTGTTAGTTTCACAAGAATACTCAAATTTAAAGAATCAATAATATGCCAATAAGCAGAACATAATTGATTCATGACGGAAAGCGATAATTTGTGAAAAATAATAAATAAAACCGATATTGGCTTCATTTTTGCTTCTATACACCTGTGTTTTTTGATTTGTAGCGAAATAGATACAACAAGAATAGGTGATTATATGAAAAAACTTAAAGTGCATTATTTTCAGCATATTGCAGGTGAGGGCTTTGGCAGTTGTTATGACTATTTAAAAGCCATGGGTGCTGAAATAACGGCAACAGAATTTTTTGCTTTGCCAACGGATTCCTCTATAGATATAGACGCTTTACCGCTAGTGAGTGATGTGGATTTGCTGATCATCATGGGGGGCGAGATGAGTGTCAATGATGAAGCAAATTATCCTTGGTTGAAAATAGAAAAGCGTTGGATTCGACGCTATTTGGCTTCTGAGAAACCTGCGATTGGTCTGTGCTTAGGTGGGCAATTGATTGCCAATGCTTTAGGTGCAAATGTAAAGCGCAACCCTCAGCAAGAAATTGGCTGGACACTGGTGAATAAAAGCAATCATATTCCAGAAGCGTATTTTCAGTTACCTGAAGAATTAAAAGTGATGCAATGGCACAGTGAAACCTTTGATATTCCAAAAGGTGCGATTCGTTTGGCTGAAAATACAGCCTGTGCAAATCAAATGTATCAAATTGGTCGAAATGTACTGGGCTTTCAATTTCATCCAGAAATCACCCCACATAGTTTAAATATTTTTATAGAACATGAAGAAGAAGATTGTGTCTTTAAAGAAGCGTATACACAATCATTATCGAGTTTAAAAAAATCACAAAAATTGGAATATTTAATGGGTAATCAGCTTTTAAATCGCGCCATTGACTATGTTTTGCAAGTATGAAAATAAGATTATTTTTTAAACTGTGCAGGTTACAAATAATTCAGTAAAAAACAAGAAAAAGCCTGAAATAGGTTTGCTTAAGCGTTAAACAATCGTTATAATGAGCGACCCTTCGATATGGAGGGGTGGATAGCGAAGAAAGTTATCCAGATCGTTACAGTCGTGGCATCGATCACGACCTTAGTGATTTTCACTGCTCTTGACACTTGCCTTTTTTAGTGGGGTGAGATGCGTCAGGAGTGATTCTTTATATATTTGGCTTGGAGTTAACTGGTATGTCTAACCAGAGAATTCGTATCCGTCTTAAGTCTTTTGATCACCGTCTAATTGATCAATCGTCTCAAGAGATCGTAGAAACAGCAAAACGTACTGGCGCACAAGTTTGTGGTCCAATCCCGATGCCTACTCGCATCGAACGTTTTAACGTTTTAACATCACCACACGTTAACAAAGATGCGCGTGACCAATACGAGATCCGCACTTACAAACGTTTGATCGACATCGTTCAACCTACAGACAAAACTGTAGATGCATTGATGAAATTAGATCTTGCAGCTGGTGTTGATGTTCAGATCGCATTGGGTTAAGGCTTTCGGTTAATTAACGCTCTAAGTTAATTAGGCCGCTTTTTTAGAGGTTTATGCACATGGCTATTGGTTTAGTCGGTCGCAAGTGCGGTATGACACGTATCTTTACAGATGCTGGTGTTTCTGTACCTGTAACAGTGATTGAGGTTGATCCTAACCGTATCACTCAAATCAAAACGCTTGAAACTGATGGTTATCAAGCGATTCAAATCACTACTGGTGAACGTCGCGAATCTCGCGTAACTAACGCTCAAAAAGGTCACTTCGCTAAAGCGGGTGTTGCTGCTGGTCGTTTGGTTCAAGAATTCCGCGCTACAGAAGCTGATCTTGAAGGTCGTGAAGTTGGCGGTACGTTAACTGTTGACTTGTTCACAGTTGGTCAAATCGTTGATGTAACTGGTACGTCTAAAGGTAAAGGTTTCCAAGGTGGTGTTAAGCGTTGGAACTTCCGTACGCAAGATGCTACTCACGGTAACTCGGTTTCTCACCGTGTTTTAGGTTCTACTGGTCAAAACCAGACTCCTGGTCGTGTATTCAAAGGCAAAAAAATGGCTGGCCATTTAGGTGCTGAACGTGTAACTACACAGGGTCTTGAAATTGTTGCTATCGACACAGAACGTTCAGTTCTTGTTGTTAAAGGCGCGATTCCTGGTGCGACTGGTGGTGACGTAACTGTTCGTCCTACGATCAAGGCCTGAGGGGAAATAACGTGAATTTAAAAACTGTTTCCGGCTCTGCTGTTGAATTGTCTGAAGTTGCGTTTGGTCGTGACTTTAATGAAGCTCTTGTACACCAAGTTGTTACAGCTTATTTAGCTGGTGGTCGTCAAGGCTCAAAAGCACAAAAATCACGTGCAGACGTTTCTGGCGGTGGTAAAAAACCATTCCGTCAAAAAGGTACTGGCCGCGCTCGTGCTGGTTCTATTCGTAGCCCAATCTGGGTTGGTGGTGGTAAAACTTTTGCTGCTCGTCCACAAGATTGGTCTCAAAAAGTGAACCGTAAAATGTACCGCGGTGCAATGCAATGTATCTTAGCTGAACTTGTTCGCCAAGATCGTCTTGTATTAGTTGAAGAGTTTGCTGTTGAAGCGCCTAAAACTAAAGAATTGCTTGCAAAACTTAACGACTTGAACGCTACTCGCGCATTAATCGTTACAGAAGCTGTAGATGAAAATCTATATTTAGCTGCTCGTAACCTTCCACACGTTGATGTGGTTGATGCTGCTGGGATCGATCCTGTTGGCTTGATCGCGTTCGATAAAGTTGTAATGTCTGTTGCTGCTGCTAAGAAAATTGAGGTAGAACTCGGATGAACAACGAACGTATCTATCAAGTCCTAAAAGGACCTGTATTCTCAGAAAAAGCACAAGTTTTAGGTGAAACTGCTGGTGTTCAAGTATTTAAAGTTGCACTTGATGCAAACAAACTTGAAATCAAAAAAGCAGTTGAACAATTGTTTGGTGTAGAAGTTGTTAAAGTTAACACGACTATCACTAAAGGTAAGACTAAGCGCTTTGGTCGTACATTAGGACGTCGTTCTGATGTTAAAAAAGCATACGTCACCCTGAAAGCTGGCCAAGATGTTGAAATGGCTGACTTGGGCGATACCGCTGAAAACGCAGCGGAATAAGGACGAGAATTATGCCTATTCAAAAATGTAAGCCAACGTCTCCAGGGCGTCGCTTTGTAGAGAAGGTTGTTCACAATCATCTTCACAAAGGCGCACCTTATGCTCCGTTGGTAGAAGCAAAAAAACGTACTGGTGGTCGTAATAACAACGGTCACATTACTACTCGTCACGTTGGTGGTGGTCATAAGCAACACTATCGTATCGTTGACTTTAAACGTAACAAAGATGGCATTCCTGCGACTGTAGAGCGTATCGAATACGATCCTAACCGTACATCACATATTGCACTTGTGCTTTATGCTGACGGTGAACGTCGTTATATCATTGCGCCTAAAGGTCTACGTGCTGGTGATAAAGTACAATCTGGTAACGATGCTCCAATTCGTCCAGGTAACTGCTTACCACTTCGTAACATGCCTATCGGTTCTACACTTCATAACATCGAGCTTAAAATCGGTAAAGGTGCACAATTAGTGCGTTCTGCTGGTACTTCTGCTCAGTTATTAGGTCGTGACGGTTCTTACGCTATCATTCGTCTACGTTCAGGCGAGATGCGTAAAGTACACGTTGAATGTCGCGCTGTGTTAGGTGAAGTATCTAACTCAGAAAGCAACCTTCGCTCACTTGGTAAAGCAGGTGCAGCACGCTGGCGTGGCGTTCGTCCTACCGTTCGTGGTATGGCGATGAACCCAGTAGACCATCCACATGGTGGTGGTGAAGGGCGTAACAAAGGTATTCAACCTGTAAGCCCATGGGGTCAAAAAGCTAAAGGGTACAAAACACGTACCAATAAGCGTACGACTAAGATGATCATTCGCGACCGTCGCGTTAAGTAACAAGTAAAGGAATCTGACAATGCCTCGTTCTCTGAAAAAAGGCCCATTCGTCGATGCGCACTTGTTCGCTAAGGTTGAAGCGGCAATCGCGGCTAATAACCGTAAGCCGATCAAAACTTGGTCGCGTCGTTCGATGATCCTCCCAGATTTTGTTGGTTTAACAATTTCTGTACACAATGGCCGTAACCATGTTCCAGTGATTGTATCTGAACATATGGTTGGACATAAATTAGGTGAATTCGCGCCAACTCGTACCTATCGTGGTCACGGTGTTGACAAGAAGTCTAAACGTTAATAGGTGCTATGATGGAAGTAACTGCTAAATTACGCGGTGCCGCTATCTCGGCACAAAAAACTCGTTTGGTTGCAGATCTAATCCGCGGCAAATCTGTTGCGCACGCTTTAAATATCTTGAACTTCAGCAACAAAAAAGCTGCAGTTTTAGTTAAAAAAGCATTGGAATCTGCGATTGCAAACGCTGAACATAATAACAGTTTAGATGTAGACGATCTTAAAGTAACTACGATTTACGTTGATGAAGGCATGAGCCTTAAACGTATTATGCCACGTGCTAAAGGCCGTGCAGATCGTATTACTAAGCGTACTTGTCACATTACCGTTAAGGTAGGGGTTTGATATGGGTCAGAAGGTTCATCCAATCGGTATCCGCCTTGGTGTTGTAAAACGTCATAACGCCAACTGGTATGCGAGTCCGAAACAATACGCTGAATACTTGCTTAAAGATCTTCAAGTTCGTGAGTTTTTAACTAAAAAACTTAAAAGCGCGATGATCAGCAATATTCTTATCGAACGTCCTACAGGCGCTGCTAAAGTAACTATTAGTACTGCTCGTCCAGGTATCGTGATCGGTAAAAAAGGCGAAGACATTGAAAAATTACAGCGTGAACTCACTACAATTATGGGTGTTCCAGCGCAAGTAAGCATCAACGAAATCGATCGCCCAGACTTAGACGCTCGTTTAGTTGCTGAAGCGATCGCTTCTCAATTAGAAAAACGTGTAATGTTCCGTCGTGCTATGAAGCGTGCGGTTCAAAACTCTATGCGTGCTGGTGCTAAAGGTATTAAAGTTGAAGTTTCTGGTCGTTTAGGCGGTGCTGAAATTGCACGTACTGAATGGTATCGTGAAGGTCGTGTACCTTTGCATACACTTCGTGCTGACATCGACTATGCAACTATGCGTGCTGAAACTACTTACGGTACGATTGGTGTTAAAGTTTGGATTTTCCGTGGCGAGATCTTAGGTGGCATGAAACAAGTCATGAACCCTGCTCCTGCTGAAGAACGTCCAGCTAAACGCGGTCGCGGTCGTGGTGAAGGTCAAGAGCGTCGTGGTCGTCGCAATGATCGTTCTGCTGAAAAAGGAGAATAATCCATGTTGCAACCTAAACGTACTAAATTCCGTAAAGTGCAAAAAGGCCGTAACACTGGTCTAGCGCACCGTGGTAGCACAGTATCTTTCGGTACAATCGCACTTAAATCAGTTGAACGTGGTCAAATGACTGCGCGTCAAATTGAAGCTGCGCGTCGTACAATTAGCCGTCGTGTTAAACGTGGTGGTAAGATCTTTATCCGTGTTTTCCCAGACAAACCAATTACTGAAAAACCATTAGAAGTTCGTATGGGTAAAGGTAAAGGTTCTGTGGAATACTGGGTTTGCCAAATCAAACCAGGTAAGATCTTGTACGAAATGGATGGTGTGAGTGAAGAATTAGCTCGTGAAGCGTTTACGCTTGCAGCTGCTAAACTTCCGTTCAAAACCACTATCGTTACTAAGACGGTGATGTAATGAAAACTAAAGATCTACGTGAAAAGTCGGTAGAAGAGTTGACAGCTTTGCTTGATGAGCAACAGCTTAACCAATTCCGTCTTCGTATGGCGAAAGCAACTGGTCAATTGGGTAAATCGCATGAAGTTGCGCTTACTCGTAAGACAATTGCTCGTATCAAGACCCTCCTTACCGAAAAACAGGGGAACGCACAATGAGTGAGCAAACAGTTCGCACGTTAACAGGTAAAGTCGTAAGTGACAAAATGGACAAGTCTATTGTTGTACTTATTGAACGCCGCGTTCAACACCCGTTGTATGGCAAATCAATTCGCCGTTCAACTAAATTACACGCTCATGATGAGAACAACACTGCTAAAACTGGTGATGTTGTAACCATCAAAGAAAGCCGCCCAATCTCAAAAACTAAAGCTTGGACTTTAGTGGAAGTTATTGAAGCTGCTGCTGAGTAATTAACGTTCTTGTTGCATCATCGGTCAATTTCGAGTACTCTTTGAGCCTTTCGAAATTGCGACCGGTGATGCTCGGTTTTGGAGTAGGGCAATGATTCAAACCGAAAGTATGCTAGACGTAGCAGACAACAGTGGTGCTCGCCGCGTACAATGTATTAAAGTACTTGGTGGTTCACATCGTCGTTATGCTTCTGTTGGCGACATTATTAAAGTTACTGTAAAAGAAGCTATTCCACGTGGCCGTGTTAAAAAAGGTGACGTGATGAATGCTGTTGTTGTACGTACAAAATTCGGCATCCGTCGTCCAGATGGTTCTGTTATTCGTTTCGACGATAACGCAGCTGTTATTTTGAACAACAACAAAGCACCGATTGCAACTCGTATTTTCGGACCAGTGACTCGTGAACTTCGTACTGAACAGTTCATGAAAATTATTTCATTGGCTCCTGAAGTTCTATAATAGAGGCAATCATGGCTAAGATTAGAAAAGGCGATCAAGTAATTGTGATCGCAGGTAAAGAAAAAGGCAAACAGGGTACTGTATTGTCTGTTTCAAATGACCAAGTTAAGGTTGAAGGCCTTAACTTAGTTAAGAAGCATCAAAAGCCGAACCGTGCAACAGGTGCTGAAGGCGCTATCGTTACACAGGAAGCTTCGCTTCATATTTCAAATGTAGCAATTTTAAATGCTGCAACCCAAAAGGCTGACCGTGTTGGTTACCAAGTGACTGAAGGCGTGAAAACTCGCGTTTACAAGTCAAATGGTGAATCAGTGGCGGTAGCGAAGTAATAGGTTGAAATAGGCTATGGCCAGACTTAAAACGCGTTATAACGACGAAATCCGAGCTAAGTTAAAAGAAGAACTTGGTCTAGGTAATGTGATGGAGATTCCTCGCATCACAAAAATCACTATCAACATGGGTGTTGGTGATGCTGCTGCTGACAAGAAATTGTTAGATGGCGCTCTTTCTGATATGCAAGCTATTGCTGGTCAAAAACCAGTGCTTACTTTAGCTCGCAAATCAATCGCTGGTTTTAAAATCCGTGATGGTTGGCCGATTGGTTGTAAAGTAACTTTACGCGGCGAACGTATGTACGAATTCTTAGACCGTTTGATCTCTATCGCGATCCCTCGTATTCGTGACTTCCGCGGTTTTTCTGCGAAATCATTTGATGGTCGTGGTAACTATTCAATGGGTCTCAAGGAACAAATCATGTTCCCTGAAATCGATTTTGATAAGATCGATCGTATTCGTGGTATGGATATTACTATCACTACGACTGCTCGCACCGATGACGAAGGCCGTGCACTTATTCGTGCATTTGGCTTCCCGTTCAAATAAGAGGTCGATATGGCTAAGAAAGGTATGATTAATCGCGAATTGAAACGCGAAGCAACAGTTGCTAAATACGCTGCAAAACGTGCTGAATTAAAAGCTATGATTGCAAACGTAAATGCTTCTGATGAAGAACGTTTCGATGCGATGATGAAGTTACAAGCATTACCACGTAATGCATCTCCAGTACGTCTTCGTAACCGTTGTGGTTTAACTGGTCGTCCTCATGGTTACTTCCGTAAGTTCGGCTTAAGCCGTAACAAATTACGTGACACAGTAATGCAAGGTGACGTACCGGGCGTTGTTAAGGCAAGCTGGTAAGGAGCGACTATAAATGAGTATGCAAGATACCGTTGCCGACATGCTAACACGTGTTCGTAACGCACAAATGGCAAAGAAACAAACTGTTTCTATGCCTAATTCTAAGTTGAAAGTTGCAATTGCAAACGTACTTCAACAAGAAGGTTACATTTCAAATGTAGAAGTTGCTGAAGTTGAAGGCAAAGCTACTTTGACAATTACTTTAAAATATTTTGAAGGCAAACCAGTTATCGAAACTGTGAAACGCGTAAGCCGTCCAGGTCTACGTCAGTATCGCGGTAAAGATGCACTTCCGAGCGTTAAGCAAGGTTTAGGTATTGCAATTGTTTCTACAAGCAAAGGCATCATGACTGATCGCGCTGCACGTTCTGCGGGCGTTGGTGGTGAAGTTATTGCTTTTGTTTCTTAATAGGTGATTCCTCATGTCTCGTGTGGCTAAAGCCCCAGTAACTGTACCTAATGGTGTAACAGTTACTCAGAACGGCCGGCAGGTCGAAGTGAAAGGCAGCAAAGGTACGTTGTCTTTCAACCTGCATGCGCTGGTCGAGCTTAAACAGGAAGAAGGTCAACTTCATATTGCTCCAGTTAAAGAATCTCGCGATTCTTGGATGCAAGCTGGTACTGCTCGCGCTGTTCTTAATAACCTTGTAAAAGGTGTTAGCGAAGGTTTCGAACGTAAGTTACAACTTATCGGTGTTGGTTATAAAGCTGCGGTTAAAGGTACTGTTGTTAACCTTAACCTTGGTTTCTCTCACCCGATTGATTACAACCTTCCTGAAGGTGTAACTGCTGAAACTCCAACAGCGACTGAAATTATCCTAAAATCTGCTGATAAAGCAAAATTAGGTCAAGTTGCTGCGGAAATCCGTGGTTACCGTCCGCCAGAGCCTTATAAAGGTAAAGGTGTTCGTTATTCTGACGAAGTTGTACTTCGTAAAGAAGCTAAGAAGAAATAAGGCGCGAGGTTCTTATGAACGAAAAGAAACAATCCCGTTTGCGTCGTGCGAAAAGCACACGCTTGCACATCCGTGCATTGGGTGCGACTCGTTTGTGTGTAAACCGCACGCCGCGTCACATCTATGCTCAAGTTATTTCTGCAGATGGTGGCAAAGTTTTAGCGCAAGCTTCAACTTTGGATGCATCACTACGTAGCGGTACTACAGGTAATGTAGACTCAGCTACTAAAGTAGGTGCTTTAATCGCAGAACGTGCAAAAGCTGCTGGTGTAACTAAAGTTGCATTTGACCGTTCTGGTTTTAAATATCATGGTCGTATCAAAGCCTTGGCTGATGCTGCTCGTGAAAACGGCTTGGAGTTCTAATCATGGCTAAAGTTGAACAAAACGAAGGTCTTGTTGAAAAGCTGGTTGCCGTTGATCGTGTAGCCAAAGTTGTTAAGGGTGGTCGTATCTTCTCTTTCACAGCATTGACTGTGGTTGGTGATGGTAATGGTCGTGTAGGTTTTGGTCGCGGTAAAGCTCGTGAAGTTCCAGCTGCTATTTCTAAAGCACTTGAAGCTGCACGTCGCAACATGATCACTGTTGATCTTGTTGACGGTACTGTACAACATCCTATCAATGCTCGTCATGGCGCTAGCCGTGTTTACATGCAACCTGCATCAGAAGGTACTGGCGTAATCGCTGGTGGTTCTATGCGTGCAGTTTTAGAAGCTGCTGGTGTACGTAACGTATTGACTAAGTGTTATGGTTCTACTAACGCAGCGAACGTTGTAAACGCGACTTTTAACGGTTTGCGTGATATGACTTCTCCTGAGAAAGTAGCTGCGAAACGTGGTCTTTCAGTAGAACAAATTTTAGGGTAATCAATCATGAAAACGATTAAAGTTACCCAGACTAAATCTTCTTCACATCGTTTGAAAAATCACAAACTTTCGTTGAAGGGTTTAGGTCTGCGTCGTATTGGTCATACAGTAGAAGTGGTAGATACTCCTTCTAACCGTGGTATGATCAACCAAGTCTACTATATGGTTAGTGTAGAGGAATAAGCCATGACTCTGCGTTTAAATACAATTGCACCTGCAGAAGGTGCTAAGCGTGATAACCTTCGTTTAGGTCGTGGTATCGGTTCTGGCGTTGGTAAGACTGGTGGCCGTGGTGTTAAAGGTCAAAAATCACGTAAAAGTGGTGGCGTTCGTCCAGGCTTTGAAGGCGGTCAAACTGCGTTATATCGCCGTTTGCCTAAATTCGGTTTTACAAGTCAATTGGCTTTGAAAACTGCTGAAGTACGTTTGTCAGAGCTTGCTAAAGTTGAAGGTGATATTGTTTCACTTGAAACTTTGAAAGCTGCGAATGTTGTACGTAAAGATATGTTACGTGCTCGTATCGTTCTTTCTGGTGAAATCACTCGTGCATTCACTGTTCAAGGTGTTGCATTGACTAAAGGCGCTAAAGCTGCTGTTGAAGCTGCTGGCGGTAAAGTCGAGGAGTAATCGCGAGTGACTATGTCTCCTAGTTCTTCAGGTCATGTTAACATGATGAAAGGCCAACCATTTCATGTGAAATACCGTGAAATTATTCGCCGATTAATGTTTTTAATTGGTGCATTGGTGGTTTTTCGACTAGGAGCGCATATTCCTCTGCCGGGTATCGATAATGTCGCTCTAGAACGTTTTTTCAAAGCTAATGAAGGTACTTTTTTAGGTTTGTTTAATATGTTCTCGGGTGGAGCATTAGAACGAATGTCCATTCTAGCGTTAGGGATCATGCCTTACATTTCTGCGTCGATTATCGTGCAGCTGATGTCAACTGTGGTTCCTTCGTTAGAAGCTTTAAAGAAAGAAGGCGAGCAAGGTAAGCGTAAGATTAATCAATATACGCGTTATGGCACGCTCTTACTTGCATTAGTCCAAGGTATTGGAATGTGTGCTGGTCTAATTAGTCAGGGAATTACTTTGACTTCAGGACTGGCTTTTTACGTTCCAGCACTAACATCGTTAGTTGCAGGTACTATGTTCTTGATGTGGTTGGGTGAGCAAATAACTGAACGTGGTGTTGGTAATGGTATCTCAATGATTATCTTTGCAGGTATTGTTGCTGGCTTACCAAACCTAGTGATTCAAGCATTTACTTCGGTAGATAATGGTCAATCAAGTTTAATTGGTTTGGCTGTATTTGGGTTGCTATCAGTTGCTGTTTTAGCAGCAATCGTGTTTATTGAAAAAGCTCAACGTCGTATTCCTGTAAACTATGCTCAAAAGCAACAAGGTCGTCGTGTATTCACTGCACAGCAAACACATTTGCCATTGAAAATTAACATGGCAGGGGTTATTCCAGCAATTTTCGCAAGTTCGTTATTGTTGTTCCCTGCAAGTTTAGGTCAATGGTTGGGTAGTGCTGATCCAAATGCAGGAATTGTAAAACGTAGCCTTCAAGATTTGGCATTGGTATTATCGCCTGGACAACCGTTGTATTTGGTGCTCTTCGGTGCGCTCATCATATTCTTCTGTTATTTCTATACGGCGCTTGTATTTAGCCCGAAAGAAGTATCAGAAAACTTGAAGCGTAGCGGAGCTTATGTACCTGGTATTCGCCCAGGTGAGCAAACTGCTCGTTACTTAGATCATATTCTTAATCGTTTGACGTTTATTGGTGCAATTTACATCACTGTGATTTGTTTAATGCCGATGATTCTGCAAAGTTCATTTGGTATTCCGTTCCACCTTGGTGGTACATCATTGTTGATCGTTGTTGTAGTTGTGATGGACTTTATGGCTCAGCTTCAAGCTCATCTCACATCTCATCAATATGACAATCAATCGTTAATGAGAAAAACGACTGCTCATCCTAAGGGATAAGCGCACTTAGAAGGTTTCATCATGAAAGTACAAGCTTCTGTAAAGAAAATTTGTGGTAACTGTAAAGTTATCAAGCGTCATGGGGTTATTCGCGTAATTTGCAGCGCAGAACCTCGTCATAAGCAGCGTCAAGGTTAATTTAATTAAGACCTGTTGATTTCAGTAGGCTAATTAGGTTATTATCCGCCCCTCAAGATTTTTGTGGGGCGGTTGATTATCTCTACTGCCTTTTTGGAGAAATTTGAATGGCTCGTATTGCCGGTGTAAACATTCCGGATAACAAGCATGCTGTTATCTCTCTCACGTATATTTTTGGTATTGGCCGCCACACTGCTAAGAACATCTTAGCTGCTGCAGGTATCGCTACTACAACTAAAATCCGTGAATTAGATGATGCTCAGCTTGATGCGATTCGTGCTGAAGTTGCTAAGGTTCCGACCGAAGGTGACTTACGTCGCGAAATTTCCATGAACATTAAACGTTTAATGGATTTAGGCTGCTACCGCGGTCTTCGTCATCGTCGCAGCTTGCCTGTTCGCGGACAACGCACCAAAACTAACGCACGTACCCGTAAAGGTCCGCGCAAACCTATTAAGAAATAAGATTTCTGGAAGCTAAAAGATGGCTAAAGATACTCGCACACGCAAGAAGGTCACTCGTACCGTCTCTGAAGGTGTTGCACACATTCACGCTTCTTTTAATAACACCATTGTTACGATCACAGATCGTCAAGGTAATGCATTGGCTTGGGCTACTTCAGGTGGACAAGGCTTCCGTGGATCACGTAAATCAACTCCGTTTGCTGCTCAGGTAGCTGCTGAAGTTGCTGGTAAAGCTGCTTTAGATTACGGTTTGAAAAACTTGGACGTCCTTGTAAAAGGTCCTGGTCCAGGTCGTGAATCTGCGGTTCGTGCATTAGGTGCAGTGGGTTATAAAATTAACAGCATTACCGATGTGACTCCGATTCCGCACAACGGTTGCCGTCCACCTAAAAAACGTCGCGTGTAAGGAGAAACATTCATGGCTCGTTATATTGGTCCAAAATGCAAACTCTCTCGCCGCGAAGGGACAGACCTGCAATTAAAATCTGGCGTTAAACCTTTTGACGTCAAAACTAAAAAAGCTGCTAAAGCTCCTGGTCAACATGGTCAGGCGCGTGGTGGTAAACAATCTGAGTACTCACTACAATTACGTGAAAAACAAAAAGTACGTCGTATGTACGGTGTTTTAGAGCGTCAATTTAGTAACTACTATAAAGAAGCTGCTCGTGTTAAAGGCGCAACAGGTGAAAACTTGTTGAAATTGCTTGAAAGCCGCCTCGATAACGTTGTTTATCGTATGGGTTTTGGTTCTACACGTGCAGAAGCTCGTCAGCTTGTATCTCACCGTTCAATCACTTTAAATGGTCGTCGTGTTAACATCGCGTCTATCCAAGTTAAAGCGGGCGATGTGATCGCAGTTCACGAAAGTGCTAAACAACAATTACGTATCAAAAACGCAATTGAATTAGCTACTCAACGTGGTACAGCTGCTTGGATTGAAGTAGATCATTCAAAACTTGAAGGTACATTTAAATCTGCACCTGATCGTTCTGATTTACCAGCTGAAATCAACGAAAGCTTGATTGTAGAATTGTATTCTAAATAATCCTTGAGGTAGCAATAATGACGCGTACTGCAAACGAGTTTCTAACTCCGCAAGCGATCAAGGTCGAAGCGGCAAGCGGGACCTCGGCAAAAGTGATTCTTGAACCATTAGAGCGTGGCTTTGGTCATACTCTAGGTAATGCTTTACGTCGCATCCTATTATCTTCTTTACCTGGCGCTGCTGTGGTTGAAGTCGAGATAGAAGGTGTCGAGCACGAGTACAGTACTTTAGAAGGCTTGCAGCAGGACATCGTCGAGCTCTTGCTGAACCTAAAAGGATTGTCTATTAAGCTGTTCGATCAAAACGAAGCATATTTAACATTAGAAAAACAAGGTCCTGGTGATGTTACTGCCGCAGATCTTCGTTTACCTCATAATGTTGAAGTGGTTAACCCTGAACATTTGATTGGCACTTTAAGTGCTTCAGGCTCATTAAAAATGCGCTTGAAAGTTTCTCAAGGCCGTGGCTATGAAACTTCTGATTCACGCTTCCCAGAAGGCGAAACTCGCCCTGTAGGTCGCTTACAGTTAGATGCTTCTTATAGCCCGATCAAACGTGTGTCTTATACCGTTGAAAATGCGCGTGTAGAACAACGTACTGACCTTGACAAGCTTGTCATTGATCTTGAAACAAATGGTACTGTAGATCCAGAAGAAGCAATCCGCAAAGCGGCAACAATCTTGCAACAACAAATTGCAATTTTCGTTGATCTTCAGAAAGATCAAGCTCCAGTTGCTCAAGAACCACGTGAAGAAGTTGATCCAATCTTGCTTCGTCCAGTTGATGATCTAGAGCTTACTGTTCGTTCTGCTAACTGTTTGAAAGCAGAAAATATTTACTACATTGGTGATCTTGTACAGCGTACAGAGGTTGAGCTACTTAAAACGCCTAACCTTGGTAAAAAATCGCTTACAGAGATCAAAGATGTTCTGGCTTCTAAGGGCTTACAGCTCGGCATGCGTTTAGAGAACTGGCCACCAGCTAGTCTCCGTATGGACGATCGTTTCGCCTATCGTAGCCGTTAATTAAGTAGGACTATCACCATGCGTCATCGTAATAGTGGTGTGAAATTAGGCCGTACAAGCAGTCATCGTAAAGCGATGTTCCAAAACATGGCTAACTCTTTGTTCGAGCACGAGTTGATTAAAACAACTGTGCCTAAAGCAAAAGAGTTACGTCGTGTAGCTGAGCCTTTAATCACTTTAGCTAAAAACGATACAGTAGCGAACCGCCGTTTGGCATTTGCTCGTACTCGTTCAGCAGCAACAGTTGGTAAATTATTTACCGTTCTTGGCCCTCGTTATAAAGAACGTAACGGCGGTTATCTACGTGTTCTTAAAGCTGGTTTCCGTGCAGGTGATGCTGCGCCGATGGCTTATGTAGAACTTGTGGATCGTGAAGTAAACTAAGTTTACTCACGCCATAGAACAATCGGTTGTTCGAAAAGGTCGGTATTTTACCGACCTTTTTTATGCTTTAAAATTAACAATTTTGTCTGACAATCTGTTATTTTGTCCTGAACTGACATGAATTTCGTCAGAAATATGCAAACTTGACATTGCGTATTGTCAAATTTGTGCTTTAATAAAAATGTACTTTTAAAAAGGTTATAAAAAGAAAATGGAAAAGCAAGTCGATATTCTCATCGTTGGCGCAGGCATCTCAGGTATTGGTGTTGCTGCTCATTTATCTAAAAATTCACCACAGCGTTCGTTTGAAATTATTGAGCGTCGTGAAAGCTTTGGTGGAACTTGGGATTTGTTTAAATACCCAGGGATTCGTTCAGATTCAGATATGTCTACATTTGGCTTTAATTTTAAGCCTTGGCAAAAAGCCAATGTTTTGGCTGATGGTGCATCGATTAAAGGTTATGTGGCTGAAGTTGTTGATGAATTTAAATTAAAAGAGAAAATTCATTTTAACCATCGTGTTCGTACAGCAAATTATGATTCTTCAACGAAGAAATGGGTTGTAGAAATTGAAGATCCGAATGGTAAATTACAAACTTGGGTTGCCAATTTTGTTGTAGGGTGTACTGGCTATTATAATTATGATCAAGGTTATCAGCCAGATTATCCAGGTAAAGAAAACTTTAAAGGTCAATTTATCAATCCACAATTCTGGCCAGAAAATTTAGATTATGCTGGCAAAAAAGTGGTGATTATTGGTAGTGGTGCAACAGCAATTACTTTAGTACCTGCGATGTCAAAAGGCGGTGCAGGGCATGTAACGATGTTACAACGTTCGCCAACGTATATTGCTTCGATTCCTTCGGTTGATTTTGTTTATGACAAGATGCGTAAGGTATTGCCAGAAGATATTGCTTATAAATTAACTCGTGCACGTAATATTGGTATGCAACGCGGTATTTATGCTTTAGCTCAGAAGCAACCTAAAGTCTTGCGTAAATTGTTATTAAAATCGATTGAAATGCAGCTTAAAGGTAAGGTGGATATGAAACACTTTACACCGAACTATAATCCATGGGATCAACGTTTGTGTGTGGTTCCAGATGGTGATTTATTCAAAATTTTACGTTCGGGTAAGGCGAGTGTTGAAACAGATCATATTGAAAAAATTACTGAAACAGGTATTCAATTAAAATCAGGTCAGCATTTAGACGCAGATATTATTGTTTCTGCAACAGGTTTGGAGATCCAAATTTTAGGTGGAATCAAAGCGACATTAGACGGTAAACCACTCAATACTTCTCAGCATATGTTGTATCAAGGTGTAATGGTCAGTGATGTACCAAACATGGCAATGATCATCGGTTATATTAATGCATCATGGACATTGAAAGTGGATATTGCTGGTGAATATATCAGTCGCCTTGTGAATTATATGGATAAAAAAGGCTTTGATGAAGTCATTCCACAAGGGGATTCGACTGAATTGATGGAAGATACAGTAATGGGTAGCTTATCGTCAGGTTATATTGCTCGTGCAGCAAATGTGATGCCGAAACAAGGTAAGCATGCGCCATGGAAAGTAACCAATAACTATCTTGCTGATCGTAAAGAGCTTAAGAATGCTAAGTTTGATGATGGTGTGTTGAAGTTTCATAAGCGTGAAGCTCAAGCAGCAAAAAAGCCTAAATTAGTTTCTTAATTTGCTTAAAGCAAATATAGGTAACATTAAAGGAGCGTAAGCTCCTTTTTTTATTGGTGTGATTGTTCAGAGTAGTGATAGTAGTTTTTTTCACCTAAGCCGATTGTCCAAAAATGTTTAGCTTTATCCAAATCCACCAATAACCAATCCTGATTTTCTAAATATTCGTTATTTTTTTTCATTTCTGTAATATTTTCCATAACGTCTTGTTCTGTGTACTGTCGCCAAATGCCGACAGAAATATTTAAAAAAGTAAAACAATGATCAGCTTCGCTAAGATCAACATGACCATTATTTTTTTCTGTGAGCAGTTGGATAAGATTGTTCGCATCAATTTGAAATGGATCAACACCATAAATAGAAAGTTTAGTTTTTTCTGGATAAGGTCCGTTTATAAACTCAATAAATTCAATGCTTTTATTTTGATTGAGATCAATACGCAGTTCATATTGATCATAATATAGTTGCACAGCATCTGAGTGTTCAGCAGGCTGTCCAAGCAGATGGATAAGCTCTGTTTGAGATTGCCCTAAAGCAATATGGCCGATATTTTCAATATCGATACCATGAAGCGGGATCATGTTGATTTTGATCATTTTGTGTAAACCTTAAGATTGTAGTTTTTCATTCAGCCATTTTTATTGTCTAAAGATAATAATACCGTCAAACGTGGTGTGCTGATCGTTCATCGTGTATTTTCAGTATTGAATTGAAGCGTTTGAAAGCGAGGTTGAGTTTTAAGTCATATAGAGCATCAATGGTATTCTACACTGCATAAATAGCTCAACTGATTCAGCGAAAATACTGACTTGGGAATTGACTGGTATTTTGTCTAGGCCAAGTAAAAGGAGCGTTGGCTCCTTTTTTATTTTTTATATAAGGGTAGGACGATATTGTAAAATTTGATCAAGGGATACCTAATAAATTTCATCTCGGACATAAATAATATGCAACAGCTCGAGTGGTGATTTTCGCTTTATCTCTCAACTTTATTTGTATTCAAGAGAAATACATTGAACGATCAATTTCCATGCAGATTTTGCTAGATCTTCAGCCATAGGGCGTTGATCTTGTGGTTGTTGAAGTGCTGAGCGCATGAGCTCTCGCACGCCACCCAAGACAAAAGCAGCAAGATCATGTGCTGCTATATCTTGACGGATTACGCCTTGTCGTTGACCTTTTTGAAAATTGCGAGTTCCTTCTTCGATCTGTGCGGTTATTCTGGCTTGCTCTATATCAACAACGATAGATTCTCTTCGTAATGACCCAAGTATTACTGTTGACAGGGGATTGCTCTGATAAAAAATTGCAAGATTTAATGTGCGTTCCCATTCACGCTTTAGCCAATCAGATTCATGTGATACTGAAAATAAAACTTCTGCGTCGAGTTTATCGTAAAAGGCTTCTACAACTGCTGCGATGAGACCTGCTTTAGAGCCAAAGTAATGATAGGCTAAACCAACTGAAACTTGGGCACGGCGCGCAACTTCAGCCATTTCAATATGACCATTACCTTCGATCATAATTTCATTTGCTGCATTTATAAGGGTTAACGTGCTTATTGAAGCATCCCTAACCCTGCTTTTTTTAGGTTTATTCATCGGTATTTTGATGTTCCAGTAATCTTTTAGGATGCATGCCATCCACCATCCCAAAAAACGGTGGGAAAATACTATATCCCATCATGCGTAATAAATCTTCAGACAGTCCCTTTGCTGTTTCCAATGGTACTTCCATCATAAAATTTTCTTGTTGACGTAACCAAGGTTCACAATATTGGCATGTAAAACCTAAACGCGCTGCGTTTGAATGGTTTGCTCCACCACCATGCCATAAGGTGCCGAGAAATACCACAACCGATCCCGCTGGCATTACACAAGGAATAGCTTCACTTTCGAGAGGTGTTCTTTCCCCATCCCAAAGATGGCTGCCTGGGATGACTGAAGTTGCACCATTACTTGTAGTAAACTCATCGATTGCCCAAACTGTTGCAGCACCAATAGCGTTTCTTGGGCGGGGCACAACATATTGCCCATCATCCGTATGTAATAATTGTGCGTTTTCACCTGGTAAAATTTTGATGACTTGCATCTGAGATAACAAATAGTTTTGCAATAAAATGCGATCAAGCAAGGCTAAGACACGTGGATGCTGTGCCATTTTGTCAGCTGCTCTAGTTTTGGCAAGAACATTATATACACGCTGAGTTTTAACCCCCTCAAATGTATTTCGTCCTGTGTGATTCAGCAGGGGATTTATGTTTTGCTTTATATCCTCTAGTTCCTCATGCGTTAACAGGTTTTGAATAATGACATAACCATCCGTTAACAAATTTTTTAGATCATTTTCAATGAGTACAGGATCAATCTCTTCAGTCCCAGTACTTTTCGTCCATGTGTGGCGACCTGCTAAGTCTTGACTTAATTCATTGAGGTTTTTAAC
>NZ_SGSX01000019.1:0-80741 GCF_004209355.1 Acinetobacter sp. WCHAc060025
TGTTCCTGTTCCTGTTCCTGTTCCTGTTCCTGTTCCTGTTCCTGTTCCTGTTCCTGTTCCTGTAGAAGTATGACTATATTGTCCAATAATGTTAATTATTTCAAAATCATCTGCATCATAAACATCATTTGAAGCTACTTTTAACTCGATTTGCTCATCAGCTTGGAAATTTTGCAATGAAAGACAATATTGTGCGTTTGCATATTCGCCAGTTGTTGGACTATCCACAAGGCTTTTTACAACCTTTTGACCTGACTTAGAACTTAATTCAATTGTGTCGCTACTTGTAGACGATTGCACACCTTTTGCCGACATCGAAATACAGATTTGATTGTATTTCGACTTTTTATCAGCAGAATAAATAAAACTATCTTTCCAAGTTACCCCTGAAGATTTGACTTGAAATTTTGAATTAACACTACCACCAAAAGAGTCATTGCCTAAATGGATAACCGTTAGACCATTAAAGAAGATGACATCATTTTCCTGTAATACTGAAAGTTTTGGGTTGTTGCTATTGTCATTAGTCAATAATAATTTATTTTTATAATTCAGTATTAAAGCCGCAGGTTTATATCCTTCCGCAGTAATAACACCTGAAATATATTCTGGATAAACATACTCTTGTGGTGTTTTTAAAGTATATTTCCCAGTCTGATCTGAACGGGTTGAATATTCAACATTGTCTAAAGTAATGGCTATTTTTGCATTTTTAATTGGCTGGTTATTCTGATCTAAAACAATCCCTTTGGTATCATAACTATTGCTAATATCTTGGTTGGTTCCTTGTTCAATTTTCGTTGTATCAGAAGAACCTTTTGAACCTGAATTACTGTCTTCAGATTCACCACCTCCACATGCAACTAAACTGATCATAGAGGTAAATAATAGCGTCTTAATGAATGTATTTTTCATTTTCTAATCCCCTTTAAAATTATTTTTTAAATGTTATGAGTTTTCAAAATTGAAACATATTCCCCAAATGAGGGGGTCGCAAAGATTATGGATAAATGGATTTACCACAAAGCTGATTAAAATTTTAAGTATTGTTTGATTTTTAGATAACATAAATTTTATCTGCTAGGCGTTTTATCACTACGCTTCATCAGTTAACAAAGAAAAACCGAGAATAATCCCCGCTATATCTAAAATTATGGATAATAAGAGTAAATGCAGTAAAGAAATGGAATTATGTCGTTTAAAAAATTGATCAGTATAGGGTGTTTTACACTACTGGGGCTTAGTTCAATCAGTCATGCCAATTCTGATTTTTTACCACCTGATCAAGCTTTCCAGTTGTCGGTTGAGTCTATTTCAAATCAAAAAGCGCAATTGAAATGGACAATCGCACCGCATTACTACTTATATAACGATCAATTTAAAGTCAATTTAGAGCATAAATCGGTTCCTTTACATTTACCCAAAGGTCAAATCAAAGATGACCCTACTTTTGGTAAAACAGAAGTTCATTACGAACAGGTCAGCACCCAAATCAATGTAAAACCAAATGCGGATTATCAAGTGCTCTATCAGGGCTGTTCTGCGGATGGCTTATGTTATCCATTACAACGTAAAACGATTTCAACTGATGCAAATGGCTTATTTCCTCAAAATAGTTCATCAGCAAATCGTCTTTTAAATCGACTACCCAATGATAATAATTCACTTGAGCAATCTTCATCGAATAAAGTGAAGGTGCAGGATGCAAAGCAAGATCCAATCAAAAATGATTCCATTCTTGCTTCAGTTGAAGATAAAAAGCTCCCAGATGCACCTGTAAAATTGGATAGTATCAATTCACCTGCATCGTTAGAAGCAACAGATCAAAACCCAACTTCAAATGTGATTGCAACCAATAGCAATGAATCTGCGAATGTTGCTCAATCAATTGAGAAAAACATCAATATTGACAATACAACGTCATTACAATGGAATGATGACCAATCATTTTTTAAACTTTTATCAGAAGATTCTTTATTTTTAAACCTCTTAGTATTCTTTGGGCTGGGTATATTACTGGCATTTTTACCTTGCTCATTGCCGCTTATTCCGATTCTTTCAGGAATTATTATTAAAAATGCCAAAGGCTACAAAGCTGTTGCCATTGCACTCAGTTTTGTTATTAGCATGGCAGTGATCTACGCCATCATGGGTATTGTGGTCGCTGAAATTGGTTATAGCTTCCAACGCTGGTTTCAAAGCCCTTGGATTGTTTCATTATTTGCAGTTTTATTTGTGGTCTTAGCATTGAATTTATTTGGTTTATATCAACTCAATTTGCCACAATTTATCACCAACAAACTAAGCAATTTACAGAATAATCAAAAAGCAGGCACAATTTTAGGTGCGGTCGTTATGGGCGCGCTTTCGGCTTTAATCGTTGGACCATGTATGAGTGCGCCTTTGGCAGGAGCATTGTTATTTGTCTCGCAATCTCAAAGTGCTGTTTTAGGCGGATTATATTTATTTATTTTGGGTCTAGGGATTGGACTGCCCTTATTCATTGCCAGCGTTTTCGGCTCTCGCTTATTGCCAAAACCGGGTAAATGGATGGATCGCATTAAAGTCAGCTTTGGCTTTATTATGCTCATGGTTGCATTGTATTTCATTCGTCCAATGCTATCGACCACAATCTATAGCGCTTTATTTGCGTTACTGTGCTTAGTTCTTGCGATTTACTTATTTAATGCCCTGCGTGACAGTGAGAAAGTACTCAATAAAGTCATTCTGGCATTGATTGCAGTTGTGAGTCTTGTTGCATCATTTTGGAATATCCAACAAAGCTATGCAGCCTATCAGACCCAATATAGTCAAACAGCACATTTAACATGGAATAAAGTTTCTACAGCGGAACAACTCAATACTGCTTTAAATGATGCAAAATTAATAGGTAAACCTATCATTATCGACGTCTATGCAGATTGGTGCGTTGCATGCCAACCGATTGAAAAAGAAGTTTTTCCACAAGTCGAAGTACAAACCGCATTAAAAGATTTCACCCTGATTCAACTCGATTTGACCGAATATAATGAATCTCAAGATCTAATTTTGAAGCAACATGAAATTTTAGGTCCACCAACGATGTTATTTTTAAATGCCAATGCGCAAGAAATTCGTGGTTTACGTTTTACTGGGACATTTAATGCAAAACAGCTCATTCAGCAAACTGCTAAAATAAAAACTCAATTGAATCAATCGCCATGATCACGACCCAAGCGATTCACCTCGGACCGATCATGTTGCCTTGGAGCATCATGATTCTGGTGCTTGCGATTTTAATCAGTATTTTAGTCTGCAAGTTTTCACGTTCTTATTTCAAAGTGCCTGCAACACAATGGACTGTATTCAATGATTCGATTTGGTCTGCGATTTTGATCGGTTTGATTGCAGGTCGAATCGGCTTTGTTGCATTGAATTTTAGTATTTATTTAGAACATCCCTTAGATATTATTAAAATTCAGGATAAAGGCTTTCAAATTTATTGCGCACTCTTTGCAGCTTTGGCATGGATTTATTGGAAAAATCGAGCATTAACCAAGAAATTTTTAATCCTCGCCATGACTATTTTTCTCGTGGTTTTTGTTGCTGGACGTTTTATCCATCAGCAGATTCAAATGCAATATCAACAATTTCCTGAAGCGCATTTACTTAATCTTGAACAAAATCAAGTTGAGTTAACCCAATTTCTAGGCAAACCAGTCGTCATCAATCTGTGGGCGAGTTGGTGTCCGCCATGTCGTCGCGAAATGCCTATTTTAAGTGAGGCACAGAAAAAGTATCCAAATGTGCAATTCATTTTCATCAATCAAAATGAAGATGCGAAAACTGTGCAAACTTATCTACTCACTCATCAAGTCGATTTACACAATGTATTGCTTGATGCTAACGGCACAGTTGCTCAAAAAACTGGAATGTATGGTTTACCAAGCACCCTATTTTTCGATGCTCAGGGTCAATTGGTAGATTCGCATATGGGCGAAATCAGCCATGCGATGTTACAGCAACAAATTCAAAAATTAACTTCAAAATAAGCAAGTTTAATTCTTATCTTTTGGTTTAAATATGGAGCTATATTCACGATGAACCTAAAAAAATTGAGTCTATATTCACTCACTTCTTCACTCATGTTATTGATGAGTAGTTCTGTTTTTTCTGCCAATACAGACGTAATTAAAAACAAACTTGAGAAAGAGGGTTATCGCTTTGTTCAACAAATTGATGCCCCCGAGGGTCTTGAGGGTTGGACCGGTTACCGTGATGAATACCCTTCAACAGTCTTTATTTCTAAAGATCGAAAGCATTATATCGTTGGAGATTTATATGATGCTTCAGGAAAAAATCTTTCAGAAGAAGCGATTAACACTCACGTTAAAGATGCTGTCTTAGATGAAATTTGGAAAAGCCTAGAAAAATCAGCGTGGATTCAAGATGGTGACAGCGATGCTAAGAAAATCATTTATGTGTTTAATGATCCAAATTGTCCGTATTGCCACACCTTTTGGAAGCAAGCACGTCCATTTGTAGAGTCGGGCAAAGTCCAATTACGTCATATCTTGGTTGGTGTCATTCGTCCGAGCAGCAAAGGGCAAGCTGCAACTATTTTAAATAGTGCAAATCCTGCTGAAGTGTTTAAGCAACACAATTTAAATAATGGCAAAAATAAATTGGTTGAATTGAAAAATATGCCTAAAGATCTGTCTGAAAAAATAGATAATAATAACAAACTGATGGATAAATACGGTTTTTATGCAACACCAGCCATGATTTGGAAAGATGCCAAAGGTGAAATTCAAAGCCAACAAGGTGCGCCTAAAGACATCAACAAACTTTTAAATGACTAAATTTGAAGTAGATGAGTTCAAACAACTGATTCCTAAGTGATTCATTTAAATGATTGATCTGAATGGAAGATCAATTACAGTATATCTTCCATTCATTCCACACTATAAAACGGCGATGACTTAAACCATTCAAGCGCATTCGTAGCGATGATTCATTTAAAACTCAATACTGTAATAGATCAGCGTACACTCTTTTCATTTTAAATATAAAAACTGAATTTCTCCATGAAATATTTCGATTAAGTCGCACATTCAGCTAAAATAAAGCAACTGTAACGATTTTTGGGAATGTAGATTCACATGCCTCGCTTAATTAAATCTGATTCTTTAGCAGCAACTAAAACGTATTCAGCATGCTTAAAATTAGTTGCTTTAGAAACTCATGCATTTAAATTTAGCTTAAATTCATTATTCTTACGTCTATTTACTTTAGGTTTAGTTGCCAGCTTATCTGCCTGCCAAGTGGTGCAACTACGTGTTAATCAACTCAGTACCTCGCTTTCCAATAAAACGGATAACTATCTCACCCACCATCGTCTCAGTGAGGCAACACTCAGCTCTTTATACATCGTTGGGCAAAATTCAGACCGTTGCCTAAGCCAAGCTGATGAATGTATTTCCAATATTCAGGAAAATAGAACTTTAGAAAATGAGGATCTCTATGCCACAGCAAGTGAAATTTATTTAGCCAAAGCCTTACAAATTCAAGATCAACATTTATCAGCACTTAAACCACAACAAAATTTAGATAAAAATACGCAAGATTTTTTAAAACAAGAACTTTACTTGCTCGATAAAAGCTTACGTTATAGCTATGCTTATTTATTTAAATTACCGCAAAAAGCTGAAACACGACTATTTGACCAACGGCAATCTCAAGTTCGTACATTTTATAATTATGCATTATCACGATTGATCATCAGCCAATATTTACTCCATCCATCACCAACCTTTCCTGAGCAATTTAATATTGGAAATTCACAATATTCGCTCAATTTTGACCAATATCCACAACTCAAAAATATGCCTATTGAGAGTTTAAAGTCGAGTTATAATCTTAATTTTTCAGGTTTTTATGCGATTAATAGACAAGAAGGTCTAGGTTCAGAATTTGTTGTAGTAAAAGCAGAAACTAAACAAAATAAGAAAAATGAATTTATATTAAATCCTGAACAATACTACGCACATCAACCCAATGCTAATATTCATCGTGCCAAATATTTACCTGTCAGCACTGTTGCTCAACCGCTTGATTTCAAACTTACAGGTACACAAATCATCAATGGCGCACCTTTTAAAATTCAAATCCTCAACCCTTATCAATACCATACAACTGAAGTCAATTTAAAGCCTTATACCTTTACCGCCAATTATTCTGTGCCTTTTGGTTTATGGCTTTCTGAAAATAATCTAGGTTCTGCGGGCTATAAGACCCTATTGAATCGTGAACAAAATCTGATCATGCCACATTTATTCATGCTTGAACCCTATCAGCCGAATAAAAAAATTATTGTCATGATTCATGGTCTTGCCAGCAGTCCAGAAGCATGGATTGCACTGACCAATAACATCATGGGTGATAAGGTTTTACGTGATAATTATCAGGTTTGGCAGGTGTTCTACTCAACCAATATGCCTATTTTTGAAAGTCGTTTTCAAATCCATGCACTACTCAAACAAGCTTTTGCGACTACAGAACCAAATTCTGAATCAAGTAAAAATGCTGTGCTGATTGGACATAGTATGGGAGGCATTATTAGTCGTTTATTGGTCAGTGATCAAGATATTTCAACGCAAGCTATTCCACTGATGAGTGCTGCACAAAAGCATAAACTCGACCAAGAGCCAATCATCAAAGAACGATTTATTTTCCGTTCTTTACCCCAGTTTAGCCGTGCGATTTTTATTGCCAGCCCACACCATGGAACGCCTTATGCAGATCGTTGGTTTACCAACTTTGCCAAAAAAATTATTGTTCTTCCTCAGAATTTTTTCAATGCGATTGAATTTAATCAATCCACAACAGGAAATAAACATAATTTAAATCAAGGCTTAGCTTTTAATGGTGCAAGTAATCTAAGCCCAAATTCATCTTTTATGAAGCTGACTTCAGATATTTTGCCAAATCAAAAATTTATCTATCATTCGATTATGGGAAATCAAGTTAAAAGCCATGACCCTCAAAAAATGAATGATGGCTTTGTTCCCTATCTCAGTTCACACCTAACAGGTCAATCTTCGGTAAAAGTCATTCAAGGTGGTCACTCTATCCAAGAAACACCTGAAGCTGTTTTAGAATTACGTCGCATTTTACGTGATAATCTAAATGATTATAAAAACTATTTAGAATTAAATAAATAATTCAAACCAAATAGTGATTATAAATCAACCATATTTATAATCACTATATTATTTGATTAATATATTTTAAAATAAAAACTGAGAATTAAAAAAGGTTGACTATTCAATAATAGTCAACCTTTCTATTTATACCTCTCAGTATAAGAATTTTTTCATTTAAAATTCAAAAATATAGCTAAAAAATTATTTTATATATTTTCAAAAATAGATACTAAAATACAATAATAAATAATAGTCTCAAAAATTAATAATTTACAATCATCTCTTTATATTTAATTTAACACTTTCAACTTACACAAATCTTTAAGTAACACTAACAATTGTTGCATTTTTTCTTCGCCATATTGTTGTTGAATGTGTTGATATGATTCATTCATCTTAACAACTTGAGTTTCATAACACTTCTTACCTTCATTTGTAAGTTTAATTAAATATATTCGCTGATCACGATGATCCTTTCTTTTCTCTGTTAGCTTTTGATCACACATGCGATTAATTATTCCAGTTAAACTTGGTTTTAAAATACATGCTAAATCTGCAAGCTGATTACTTTCTAATTCATTATATTGATATAAAATACTAATAATACGCCATTGTTGTTCCGTTAAACCAATTTCATTTAAAATGGTTCTAAAATATGACATCGTCGCTTCTCTAGCCTGTAATAATGCTAATGTTAAAGTTGGTTCAAAAGATTTCATCCATCGCCCTATTTTAATAAATACTTAAGCTTTTATTTAATTAAACCATTTTATTATTTCCCAAACAATTATTGTGTTAATTAATACCAAAGACTAAATTTAAAAATAATGTGACAAATTTCACACAATTGATTAAAATATGATAATTAACACACATATTTATCAACAAATATTTTGTATTAAAAATAATCAACACTATATGAATAAAAAATATATGAAAATAAAATTATATAAATCAAAGAATTCTTTTCACCAATCCTCCAATTTATTAACCATTCATTATAATTATTATTTTTACAAAATTTCTAATATTTTATTTTTAAAAATTAAATTACATCTTAATTAATATGATTATGAGGACTCATTTTCATATTATTCATTGACAAGGTTAAATATTAACTTTTTTTATTCATTAATTTCAAAATTCCTATCCATTAATCCATTTTTAAAGTCTCTTATTTTTTAGCCAAAACAATTAAAAATTTTATTTTCAAAATTGAGCACTACAATTAAAAAACCCGCAATTAAGCGGGTTTAGGACGTCATCAATCAAGAAATTGATGATTAAAACAAACACAACTAAGACCAGGGAAAATCTAACAATGTATTGTTTTAATGGGCTTATTATTTCTTATTTCGCTCAATTTACCTTATCATTTTCTGCCAAAAACATGTCATTAACAGACAAAAATGCACTTTAAGTCACTTTGCAGCCTGATTTGCACAAAATACACCCACCGTCATACCTGACTGCGCCATACTTTGCTTTTGGCGATCTAAAAAATTATTGGCAATGATCAGCATCATATTCGCTGTATCCAAACCAATATTTTGCTGAGCAAGTTCTGCAATTGCCTGATAAGCCTCTAAACGTGAGCAAAATGCTCTGCGTTGTTCCGTAGCGTCTACCGCTACATTTTCTTCATCTAAAATATGTTTGGTTGCATTGACCTGATCCGTATACATCTGAATACGTTGATCAAATTGTGCTTGGCTTAATGTCTTTGAATGACTTTCTGCAACACATTGCACACTTAAAACAGCGCCACATAACCCTAAAACAATGCTACGTCGCATAAGATTCAACCTTACTGCAATAGACCGAACATTATATTGCATCTGCCTTCCAAACATCTTCGTATTCATCAGCATCGATCATAAAGCGGAAACCTTCTTCTAATGAAAGATAAGGAATTGCATCTGGGAAAATGTCTTCAAGTTCCTTCACAGTAACAATATCAAAGAAATCCTCGCCTTCTTCCAGCTCACCACCGTAAATAAACCACGCTACATTGTCAGCATCAGGTTTCTTACGCAAACCTACAATCGGTTCTTTGTTCAGTGTTTGTTTAGCAATGGCAACTAAATCCGTTTCATTGACTTTGATATAGCGTGAGTCAAATTCTTCACATACTAATTTCTGCTCTTCTACAAAATCTTGCAACATTTGCATTCTCAATCATTTGGATTTTGGATAATTGTATGCGGAGCTTTTGACAATCACAATAAATCCGACCAAAGAATCTTGCATGAATGGCTTATTTTGTTAAACTTGATTTTGTTACTTTTTCAAGATTATTGATCATGGATAAAATTTCAGACAATTCCTCTCAGTTGGTTGAGATCAAAACATGGTTGAAATCAAACAAAATAACACCGTCAATTCGGTCAAAATATGCGATTGATGATTGTATTTCTGGGTATGATCTACATCTTATTCAGGCACACAGTAAAATTGAAATTCCCTATCCACTTGAATCTGTTGCAGCAGGTTTTCCCTCTCCTGCACAAGACTATATGGAAAAGCGCATTGATTTAAATGATCATTTGATTCATAACCCTGTGACGACATTCATATTAAAGGTCAATTCTTTATCTATGAAAAATGCAGGCATTGAGGTCGGTGATGAAATTTTAATTGATCGTAGTTTAGAAGCAGAACATGGTGATATTGTTTTGGCACTGATCAATAATGAATTTACCGTAAAGCGTTTTATGCAGACCAAATCAGAACATGGTATACCTGATATTTGGTTAAAAGCTGAGAATCCTGATTTTCCTGACATTCACCCACATAGCGAAGAACAAATTATCATTTGGGGTGTCATTACCTGTATTTTAAAGAAATTAAAATGATCAAAATAGATTGGTATAGAAAATAACTCAGTGTGTTTTCAAGAAAGTACTCTTTGTTCTTATTCAGGATTAAATAAATGAATGATTTGCTTCGACAATTGGCAATATCCCAACAAGGTTTAACTACACATGCGAAATTCAGTCACGGTTTAGAGGGAACTCGCCAAGCGATTGAACATCTTGGTTATGTACAAATCGATACCATTTCAGTGATTGAGCGTGCGCATCATCATGTGCTGTGGAATCGAGTGCCAGACTATCAAACAAATACGCAAAGCAATCATTTAAACCAATTGGTTCAACAACAGCATATTTTTGAACATTGGTTTCATGCAGCTTCATACTTGCCGATGCGAGATTATCGTTACGTATTGCCCTACATGCAATCCATTCGCAATGGTCAACATCGTTATTTTGGTCACGGTGATAGACATTTAATGAAAGAAATACTGGCGCGCACTAAAGCTGAAGGCAGTATTCGACTGCGCCATATAGATTCAAAAAATAAGCAAAGTTCGGGTGCTTGGTGGAATAGCAGTCTGGCACGGCGTTCAATTGATCAGCTTTTCATGCAAGGCGATTTGATGATCTCTGAACGTCATGGCATGGAAAAGGTCTATAAACTGACTGAACACTGCATTCCTCATAATCTGAATTTAAACATGCCAACACTTGAAGAATATGCGCGCTATCTGTTTGATACAACAATGAGAGCACATGGCATATTTACATGGAAGCAACTCATCCACTTGAAAACAGGCAAAGACTTCCGTGAAGCGATGCGTAAAATTGTCAATGAACAACTCGATGCAGGAATCATCACCACTTTAGATCAATTTGGTTATGTGAATAAAGACAGCCAAAACATATTTATTCAAATGAATGCGTTAGAGCTTCTCAAACCACTTGAATTAAAAGTGAAAATTCTTTCACCTTTTGACAATTTGGTGATTCATCGTGAACGATTAAATGCCTTATTTAAATTTGACTATCGCTTAGAATGCTATGTTCCTCCAGCTAAACGAGTCTACGGTTATTTCAGCCTACCTATTTTATATGGTGATCATATTGTTGGCCGTATTGATTGCAAAGCACATCGAACACAGCAGCGTTTTGAAGTAATCAGCCTGCATTTAGAACAAAATTATTTTAAAGACCATACACTCGATCAAGAGCATTTTATTGACACGTTAAATATGGAAATCCAAAACTTTGCTATATTTAATCAATGTCCTGACGTAGATTTCAATCTTAGTAAAGTATTTAAATAATTTACACTGGATTGATAGGAATCAGGTGTCCATTTTTCCCTAATTTTGCTACCATCTGCACTGCTTAATTCCAGTGTTTTTCTGACTTCTATGACTTCATCTTATCAACAACAGCTTGATGCCAAAATTGAACGAATCCAAACTCAATTTGCAGAATTTAATCCACCATCATTAGAAGTCTTTGCTTCACCTGAGCAAAACTTTCGTATGCGTGCAGAATTCCGTATTTGGCACACTGAAGATGATATGTTCTATGCCATGTTTGAACGTGATGAAAATCAACAAAAAAGCATCGTCCGCATTGATGAATTCCCGATTGCAGACAAAAGTATCAATACTTTAATGCCGATTTTATTGGATGAAATCAAAGCCAATCCGATTCTGTCTAAAAAACTTTTTGAAGTTCATTTTCTCGCAACGCTGAAAGGCGAAATGTTAGTTTCATTGGTATATCGTGCACCACTCAATGAAGAATGGGAAGCCCTTGCTAAACAGCTTGCAGAAAAACTGAATGTTAAAATTATTGGACGTAGCCGTGGGGTTAAATTGGTACTGTCTGATGAATTTGTGGTCGAAGAATTACAAGTTTTTGAGCGTAAATTTCAATATAAACAAATTGAAAGCAGTTTTACTCAACCAAATGCGCAAGTTTGTCAAAAAATGTTGGAATGGGCATGTCAGTCAGCTGAAGGCTCAAATAAAGACTTACTCGAACTTTACTGTGGGAATGGTAACTTCACCCTACCTCTATCGCTTAAATTCAATCGTGTACTGGCAACTGAATTGGCTAAATCATCAGTCTATGCAGCACAATGGAATATTGAACAAAATAACATTGAAAATATTCAAGTTGCACGTTTATCTGCTGAAGAATTTACCCAAGCTTATAATGGTGAACGTGAATTCCGCCGCTTAGAAGAAGCAAAAATTGATATTCAAAGTTATGACTTCGATACTGTTTTTGTTGATCCACCACGTGCTGGTATTGATGATGACACTTTAAAGCTTCTACAAGGTTTTGATCGTATTCTTTATATTTCATGTAATCCTGATACTTTACATGACAATTTAAAAACCTTATTGCAAACTCATAAAATCACAAAATTTGCCATGTTTGACCAATTTCCGTATACACACCATGTTGAATCAGGTGTGTTGTTGGAAAAGATTTAAACAATTTATTTCCGATTATTTCAGAGTCATCATACTGTCTAAAATGTGCAGTATGATGATAAAGAAATTATCTATCGATATATCATTAAGTTATAAAGTATTAAAAATTTAATATTCTGCCAAACCGTTCAAAAGTTTTTTTGTAATCGAAAAATTCAGCGTAAAATCCGACTACATGAAAATCCCCTATCTTGTATTTATATTTAAAACAGTTATATTCCGTCTTATGTTAGGTTATATGTGAAAGGCTCTATGAGTTTTTGGCAAAAGCTGTTTGTGGCAGATCAACAGCAAAACGAGCATAAAAATCAAATTGCTTGTATTGAAAATGATTGCTCTTGTAAATCCGATGATCAACTTCTCGCAGCACTGTTGAAAGCAACAGATGAGGATGTGATTAAAGGGATTAGAAAAGTACTGGTATCGCGAGGTTTCAGTAAAAAAGAGTTAACCCAATTGCAGCATCCACCGATTCAATAGGATGGATGACCACTAAAAAAGCATTCAGTTTACTGGATGCTTTTTTTATTACCATGTTATGATCTGATCAACCCATAATTAATCATAAGAAGTTATTCGTTTTATAAACACTATGAAAAAAACAAAGACTCTCCTTTTGTTTATGGCAATATTCCTCATCAATGGCTGTAGCAATCACCAAGATCATGTAGATATTCAATTAGACCTGTATTCATCTTATGGAACGATGACTCAACAAAAGAAAAATGCAATTTTGAGTGAAACTCAAATCGCACAAGCAAATTATAAATCTATAGTTGTTATTCCAGGAATTACAGGCTCACTTGAACGATGTGGTTTTTTGCAACTCCCTTGTCTAACGAATGATTTTATTACCCAAGAAATCAAGGGATCTGTTAACCCTCAAACACATTCTATTTCTTTTAAAATTCCAGAGCATATCAAATGGTTATACAAGTTAGAATCTATCGCTTATTCATTACCCAATCTTGATCAGAAATCCTCTGATTCCTTACCTGGTCATCAATTAGAGATTCGTCGCACGGATGCTTTAGATATTTATATACGGCAACAACAAGCTGTTTCAGTAGGTACAGCATACGAAGGCTTACAAGGCACACTTACAATAAGCTCAAAGGATTTCGCTGAATTTCAATATGTTCCAGATGTCATTGCTTCAGATAATCAAAAACCACCCTATCATTTTGCACGTCATCATACCTACGCGGGATATATGGATAATGCAAACATTCGGACTATTCCAAATGCACAAACTTTTGATTCCACAGAAAAAATTGCAAAAAGTATTCCAAATATTGAAACTGTTTACGAAGCAAAGAAATACACGGCTGAATTAGATCATCAATTTTTTGAAAATTATGTGATCCGTGCAAAACTTAAAGAAAATGAAACTTGTAAGGCATATGGTGACTTTGAATATAACCTGTTTTATATCAATCAAAAATTAGTCAACTTAAAAACAGTAATAACGGATATGCAAGATTGTAAAACACATTACCGCAGTTTCAGTCGATTTGAAAACGATCAAATTGAACATTACGATCATGATATTAATGACAATAAGACCAATCAGTTTAATTATGCAGAATGGAATTATCTGTGCCCAAAAAAGATAGAGTCACGCCTAGGTAATTGTGAATTAAAAAAACCAAGTACAAAAGATATTGATGATCTAGAAAAAAATGCACGCCAAGTTAAACAATGGTTTAGTACATAAAGTAATATTTATCGGACCAAACCATTCGGCTGCAATATAATCAATAAAGCACCAATCAATACGACACCACCACCGAATAAGTCCCATCGCGTCAAACTGACCTGATCGACAAATCTTAGCCACATCAATGCAGTGAAAATATAAATTCCGCCATACGCTGCGTAAATTCGCCCTGAAGCTGCAGGATGCAGCGTCAATAGCCAAACAAATACAGCTAAACTCAATACCGTTGGAATCCACAACCAGTGGCTCTTGTTTTGATTGAGAATCAGGTATGGAAAATAACAACCTAAAATTTCAGCAATAGCTGTCGCTAGAAATAATAATATCGTTGTAACGATTTTAGTAAATTGAAGTTCCATAACCATCCATAAAACATTGATTCAATAAACTTGGGAGCAAGTTGATGAATAATACACTGGTAAAATAAATAACCCGTGATTTACACGGGTTATTTTATACAACTTAATTTCAATTAATCTTAAGCAGGTTCAGCCGTTTGATCTTCAAAAACTTCCAAAGACAGACCTACAGCTTTGCCATCTTCTTTCTTCACAGTCACAGCAACATTTCCACCATGATCAGCAAGTTCACCGAATAGGATCATCTCAGCAAGTGGTTTCTTCAAGTGTTCTTGAATCAAACGTTGCATCGGACGAGCACCCATCAAACGATCATAGCCATTTTCAGCCATCCAATCACGTGCCGCTTGATCAACTTCAAGTACTACTTTCTTCTCGTCTAACTGTGCTTGTAGCTCAGTTAAGAACTTATCAATCACAGATTCAATTACAGAAGTTGGAAGCGCTTTAAATTGAATCACACCATCTAAACGGTTACGGAATTCTGGTGAGAATGCACGTTTCATTGCTTCTTGGTTGTCATTACTATTGTCTTGTTCAGTGAAGCCGATACTAGTACGAGAAATACTTTCTGCACCAATATTGGTCGTCAATACAATGATCACATTACGGAAATCAGACTTACGCCCATTATTATCCGTCAATGCGCCATGATCCATCACTTGGAGTAACAAGTTAAACACATCTGGATGCGCTTTTTCGATCTCATCGAGCAATAATACACAATGCGGATTTTTATGAATCGCATCAGTGAGTAGACCACCTTGATCATAACCGACATAGCCTGGAGGCGCACCAATCAAACGAGAAACAGCATGACGCTCCATATACTCAGACATATCGAAGCGGACAAACTCTACACCTAACAATTTTGCCAATTGCTTAGTGACTTCTGTTTTACCGACACCAGTTGGACCGGCAAATACAAAACTACCGACTGGTTTATCAGGTGCTTTCAAGCCTGCACGAGATAATTTAATTGCTGATGATAATGCAGTAATCGCCTCATCTTGACCAAACACCACACGTTTAAGATCACGCTCAAGATGTTCAAGTACAGACTTGTCATCTTTGGACACAGTTTTCGGTGGAATACGTGCAATCTTAGACACGATGTCTTCAATATTTTCAACCGTAATTACGGTATCGTCTTGTTCAGCTTTTAAACGACGTTGCGCGCCTGCCTCATCAATCACATCAATCGCTTTATCTGGTAAGAAACGATCGTTAATAAATTTAGCTGAAAGCTCAACTGCCGATACTAAAGCGGCATCATCATATTTCACATGGTGGAAATCTTCGAACTTAGTTTTCAATCCACGGAGAATATCAATAGTTTCATTAATTGATGGTTCATTCACATCAATCTTTTGGAAACGACGAGACAAAGCATGATCTTTTTCAAACACTTGACGATATTCTTGGAAAGTCGTTGAACCGATACAACGTAAAGTCCCATTTGCCAATGCAGGTTTGATCAAATTCGATGCATCCATGGTACTGCCCATACTTGAGCCTGCACCAATGATCATGTGAATTTCATCAATGAATAAAATCGCTTCAGGTTTCTTTTTCATCGCATTTAAAAGTTGTTTTAAACGCTTTTCAAAGTCACCACGGTATTTTGTACCTGCAACCAGTGCACCAATGTCTAAGCTATAAACTTCAGCATTCGCAAGTGGTTTCGGTGCTTTACCATTGACAATTAACCATGCCAAACCTTCGGCAATCGAAGTTTTACCGACACCAGGATCACCTACAAGCAATGGGTTATTCTTACGACGACGGCAAAGAATTTGCGCAGTACGCTCAATTTCTTTTTCACGTCCAATCAAAGGATCAGTTTTACCTTTTTGCGCTTCAATGTTGAGATTAAGCGTATAAAGTTCGAGTGGCCCTGCATTTGCAGATGCGCTCGCTTCACCTTCTAAATCTTCAGATTCTTCTTCAACATGAATTTCTTCTTTACGCGCACCATGTGATAGATATTGAGTCAAAGTCAGACGATTGATTTGATGACGTTTCAATAAGTAAACCGCAAAAGAATCACGTTCAGAATACATTGCAACAAGTACATCTGCACCTTCAACTGTGCGATCACCACCGCTCGATTGAACATGGAAAATTGCACGTTGCAAAATACGATCAAAACTTTCAGTTGGATGAGGAGCTTGGTCGCTGTTCTCACCTAATTTAGGGGTATGTTGCTCTACATATTCTTCTAATTCTTTGCGCAAGCTGATGATTTCAGCACCACATGCCTTAAGCGCATTTACTGCTGAATCGTTATCCAGTAAAGCTAATAATAAATGTTCAACCGTGAGGAACTCATGTCTCTTTTGACGAGCCATGCTAACAGCCAAACGGAGCGAAACTTCTAATTGACGACTGAGCATGAAACCCCCTTATTCTTTTGGCTCAATCTGACAAAGTAATGGATGACCTTGAGATCGAGCGTAGTTATTTACTTGGTTGGCTTTTGTTTCCGCGATGTCTCTTGGATAAACGCCAGCTTCACCTTTTCCTTCATAATGTACTGTTAACATTACTTGAGTAGCTTGGTCAAGATTCAAAGCAAAGTATTGTTGTAAAATTTCAATAACAAAGTCCATTGGTGTGTAATCATCGTTCAATAAAAGAACAGAATACATCGGTGGACGTTTTATTTCGGGTGGTGCTGTCTGTATTGCAACATCACCTTGATCATGGTCTGAATCTTCTGAATTGTTCACACGAGTACTCAAATGCCAATCTACATAACCTGAATCATTAAACGATGATTTCACTTCATTTAAACTCATTTGACGCTTCTTAGTTCGCATATTTTTCAAAGTACTTATGATTTATTGAGAATTGGCTTCAGCTTGTGGTACTTCAGCTGCAAATGCTGCTGAACTATCGACAGGCTTTCCACGTGACCAACTGAAACGTTTAATGACTGGTGTAGCACCATTTAAACGCACTTCAATGAATTGAGGGTTAAAGCCTTTCGGCATTGTCCAACGTCCTGTTAGACGCTCATAATCGCTGAAATTATAATTCGCATCTTCCAAAGGAACTGTTAACACTTCAGTTCCACTAATTAAGCGAATTTCAACCGAACCTGTTGCACGCTTTGGGCTAACTTGAATCAAATCCAATTGATATT
The DNA here is from genome assembly GCF_004209355.1 of Acinetobacter sp. WCHAc060025. NCBI lineage: Bacteria > Pseudomonadati > Pseudomonadota > Gammaproteobacteria > Moraxellales > Moraxellaceae > Acinetobacter > Acinetobacter sp. WCHAc060025. Next base: position 17,711 of record NZ_SGSX01000019.1, read on the forward strand.
CATAGGCATTTTCTGGTAAAGGTTTTACTGCAATGTTTTGAATCATTAGACTCAAACCACCACGTTGTTTTAACACTTCACGGTAAATCGCACTCATAACATCACCTTGCGCTTTTGCCGCATCGGATTTATTCAGTGCTTCAGTCAAATCATTCGAGTTTGATACAGCGACATCACGTTCTTGCACAGTTGCATTTAAACTTTTATTTAAATTTGCCAGCGTGGCTTTTTGTTGTTTTACCACTTCTACCAATTGCTCTGCGTCTGCATCAAAACCAACAGCTGTCAAACCTTGGCGATGCCCAACTGTATAACCTAAAAGCGTACTTCCTGCGCATAAAATGACTCCACCGATGATCAGCGGCATATTACCTTGCATAAAAGATTTTTTCGGCGTTTGAGTTGGTTCTGACGCGGTGTTTGTTTCTGTGTTCTGCATCGTCATCTCTAAGTAATGATAGAATCAAAACACACATTTAACCGCAAAGTTAAATGTGTGTGAAGTTATAAAGCGTTTTTTATGGTAATAATCCGATGCCTTGTAAGCCAGCATCTTCAGCAAAACCAAACATTAAATTCATATTTTGTACAGCTTGCCCTGCCGCACCTTTGACTAAATTATCCTGAACCGATAATACAATCAACTTTTTCGGTTGCGGTTTGTACAGTGCAATACGCAACTGATTTGCACCACGCACAGAGCGCGTTTCAGGTGAACTGCCTGCTGGCATCACATCGACAAAAGTTTCATTGGCATAGAATTGTTCATAAAGGCTTTGTAAATCTGCTGCATCACCTTCATCTGTCAAGTCGATATAAATCGTACTCAACATACCACGAATCATTGGCACTAAATGCGGAACAAAAAGAATGTGGTCAAACACACCTTTTTGACCTGAAATATTTTCAAGTGCTTCAACAATCTCAGGATGATGACGATGTCCTGCAACGCCATAAGCTTTGAAATTATCAGCATTTTCAGAGTAAATCATGCCTAAACTTGCTTTACGCCCTGCACCTGAAACGCCTGATTTTGCATCAATAATAATGCTTTCAGGTTTAACCAATGTTGCAGCTTGTTTAAATAATGGTGCTAAACCCAATTGCACTGTGGTTGGATAGCAACCTGGGTTACCAATCACTTTAGCATTTTTAATTTTGTCACGATTCAGTTCAGACAAACCATAGGCTGAATCTTTTAAAATCTCTGGGCAAGCATGTTGCATGCCATACCATTTTTCAAACTGTTCTAAATCTTGCAAACGGAAATCAGCAGCTAAGTCGATGACTTTGCTATTTGCCGCCAAAAGTTCTTCGGTATGCTTCATCGCTACACCATGCGGAGTTGCAAAGAAAACCACGTCGCATTTTTTGAGTTCATCAATATTTAAATCTGAATATTTAAGCTCGGTATGTCCACGTAAGCTTGGGAACATATCATCAACACGGCGACCATCTTCAGTACGTGATGTCAGTACATTCACTTGTGCATTTGGATGTCGTAGTAAAAGACGCAATAATTCAACGCCTGTATAACCCGTTCCGCCGACAATGCCTACTGAAATCACGTGCTTTACCTCAATTCAAAAGTATCCATTTTGTAGCCCCATAGTATGACAGGAAGTTTTGGTTTTCTAAACTGTTTTACTTAGGTTTGAGTGTATTTCATGATAATTTTAAATACAGATACTCTAAATTTGTAGGATGCAATTATAATTTTATAAATTCTTAAATAAAAACATCCAAACTTTGATGAATTGATAAACGATCAAAATAAGCGTCGCATATTTTATTGTATTTTTTAGGTATATCAATAAATTACCATCCTTTCTTATACTTTTTGCAAACTGTGTTGAATAAAATACATAAAAGAATAATATCAAGGTAAAAGAACTACCAATGATACTCATGACGAATTTAAATTTTGCATTATTTAAATGTGACTGAGATTCATAGGGCAAAACAGACACTTCAATTTTTATTTTTTCATGTCTCGAATTTTCATACACTAAACCTTTTATTTCATAAACAATTTTGTACCCATCCTTTGGGTGTCTTTCATAAAGTTCTATATGAGTAACGCGCTTATTTTTATCTAAAAAAGCATCACAAACTTGCACATTTTTTCTTTCAACGACTATACCAGCGCAATCAAACCTTGAGAAAACCTGAAAGTCCTTTATCAAAGACAGATTAGTGATATTTTTAGCTTCAATTCGATCAATTTCATAACTCACATCCTGCGGAACACGATATGTTTTCAGCTCATAATATCCATCCTTAATCAATACATATTTTTCTTGAGTTGGAAAAATAAATATTGTCCAGAAAACAACCCATTGAACAATCAACAACCTTATAACTAAAGTGCATAGTTCCTTTAATTCCTCATCGAACTTAAACAAAAATTTCTCTTAATATTTATTATCATTAACAATATTTTAGCCTAAATTCTCTTTACGAAAAATGCTTTTCTTTTATCACATTCCTCTATGACCTTGTATTGTCAAAATTTCCATGCATAATAAATTAGAGCAATTACTCTAATTATAAAAATAGGAATAATTCAACATGATTGGATCACGTGAAGGGATGACTTTAAGCAATGGTAAACTCAGCTTTAAAGAAAAAGTACAATTGATCAAACAAGTACTTGTTCCTGCAACATTAAGCTATAGCAAAACATTTTTAAAACAGCCTGAAAACGCACAACGATTTGAACTCAAAAATATTCATATTCCAGATACAGCAATTATCAAAGAAGCGATTGCTGAACTTGATAGCACTAATCACCAAGCCATTATCAATCATTCATGGCGCAGTTATATTTGGGGCGTTGCGATTGCACAAAGTAAAAATTGGCAATTTGATGAAGAAAGTTTACTGATCGCCAGTCTGATGCATGATGTCGGTCTAGCAGATCATCAAACACAATATTCCTGTCAATGCTTTACTTTGGAAAGTGCCTTACGATCTGAAAGCTTATGTGCTAAACATGATTTTCCACAGGATAAAACCGACAATGTTTCCAATGCGATTTGCTTACATATGAATGGCTATTTAGATGAAAATAATCAACATTTATCCAAAGAAGTGTTATTGCTACAAAAAGCTACTTCATGCGATGTAGTTGGCACTGATTTAGCTTTATTTTCCACACAATTTAAAGATGAAGTTTTAGCTCAATATCCACGTCATCATTTCAACACTCAATTCAAACGGCTATTAAAAGCAGAAGTAAAAAGAAATTCTCAATCTCGTACTGCATTGATGAGTAAACTAGGGCTTCCAATGATGATTCAAATGAATATTTTTAAAGAATAAGGATCAGCTCATGTCACATTCTACCTTAACGCAAAAAATGATCCATTTTGGACAATATCCGATTGTTGTTGATGTTCTTTCACATCCTGAAAATCAACACACTTTGATCATCCTTCCTGCACTTGGCGTTTCGATCAATAAATATGAAAAGCTAACTGCATTATTTGCTGAAAATGGATTCAATGTGGTGATTGCAGATTACCCTCATTGTGGACGTAACCAACCACTTGTTTCTAAAGATATTGACTATGGTTATACAGACTTACTCAGTGACTTTATCCCTCAACTTGAACAAATTTCTCTGGAAATCTGTCATCAAAAACCGATTCTATTCGGACATAGTTTAGGTGGTCATCTGGCAACACTATATGCACAACACCATAATAATAAAGTCATTGGTATTGCGACTGGGAATATTGGTTTGAAAAACTGGGATGTGAAAGGCAAATTCAATATTTTAAAAGCTACGGCAGTGATCAATGCGATGATTTTAAAAGATGGCTTTTTTGCAGGTTATAAAATTGCGTTTGGAAATCGTGAAACAAAGGCATTGATGCGAGATTGGTCGAAAGTCGTGCTTACTGGTAATTATAAACACATTATTGGTGCTGAAAAGATCGTTGAAAATGATGCTTTATTTATTCATTTACAAGGTGATGATTTTGCCCCAATGAGTTCAATGCTTGGTTTAAGCCGTTATTTTAAACAGCCGAAAATTGAAACTCTAGACCTAACTCAGCAGCTTAAAGGCAATCAACATGCAGTTTGGATTAAACAGCCTGAGGAGGTGGTGGAGTTGATTAAGGGATGGGCAAAGAGTAGTTTCTAACAATAATTTTACAATTTAAGTATCATTTTGTTTTCAAATGCTTATTTAGCAATTAGAATATTAGGTATTACTTATAGCTCATAATATAAATATGGCAACGTCAAAAGCAAATAGTGAAACTCAGCCGACTCAAACAGCTACAAATAACGATTGTTTTATCATTATGCCTATTGCTGATCATCCCGATTATAAAAGTGGTCACTTCAAACGAGTCTATGAAGATATTTTAGCTCCCGCATGTCAAGCCGCAGGATACAAGCCTGTTCGTGCAGATGATGTTACTCAAGCAAATTTAATTCATTTAGACATATTACAAAAATTGCTTGAATCTCCTATGGCGATTTGTGATTTAAGCACAAGAAACCCGAATGTTTTATTTGAACTTGGGTTACGACAAGCTTTTGATAAACCAACGATATTGGTCCAAGAAGTTGGAACACCTAAAATATTCGATATTAATATGTTTCGTTATACAGAATATCGTAACGGCTTAGATTACAGAGATGTATTATCTGACCAAAAAGCCATCCAAAAAGTCTTAGAAGAAACTAGAACTGCTGTTAATGAAGGTAAAAGCGTTAACTCCATTATCAAATTGCTTTCAATTACTGCACCAGCTAGCCTTCAAGATTCATCAAACTTTGAAGATAAAGAATACTTCAATGTATTGATGTCTGAAATTGGTAGCCTTAAAAATGCGATCTACTCAAATAAACAATCATTATTTAAAAGACAATTAAAACAACAAGAATCCTCCTTAATCAATGGTATTTTTCACTATAACATATACTTCTCAAAGAACACTTCATTAAAAGATATTGAGTTTTTCGCAGAAATTCTGAAAATACAATACAATATAAAAACAATTAATGTTAATGTCCATCCTCAACCACCTAATAATCAAAGTTCAACTTCGATATCCATGTCTTCTTATACAGAAATACCTGAAACTGAATTAATTGAATTTGCGAATATCAATAATATTAGAGTTTTGAGTATTGACGAACTACCCTTTTAAAATTTTATATTACCACCACCACGGCATCACACCACTTTTTAAAATTTTACGATGGTTTTTATAATTCGTATCATGTTTTTCAACTTCTGACCAGAATAAAGGACTATGATCGAAATGCTGCGTATGTGCTAACTCATGTACGCAGACATATCGTGTAATTGCCTGATCACAAAGCACCAAAGCACTATTCAACATAATATCATGTTGAGCAGTACAACTGCCCCAACGGGTTTTCGGCTGACGAACACTACATTCACCAAACTTTAAACCTGTTTCATCACTGACGTGTTGTAAGTAGATCGGCAGATAATGCTTTGCATAAGCGATCACAAAAGCTTTTAAATAACTTTCAGGCTGACGATCACTAATCAACAATTGATGATTTTTCGCATCGAAAATATAAGAATTTTTCTGTGTTTGATAAGTGATTTGCAAAGGCTGTTCTAGATTAAATAATTTTAATTCAGCTGGCAAAGTTCGATTTAATTGCCCTGCTTTTTCTTGTTGCTTTTGCCAAGTTTCTATCATCCATTGTTCAGACTCTGCTAAAAAATCTTGAATCTGGCGTTTGGTGCAAAACTTTGGAACAGTTAATTTAATTTGAGTGGGTTCAACTCGTAAACGTAATCGAGTTGCTCGTGCATGATGAGTGATTTGAATTTCAGGGAGGTTTGGGGTCATTTTGTGCTTTTATTGAAATTTTATATAAATCCCCCTCAGTCCCCCTTTGATAAAGGGGGAAGCTCCATTGAAAACAAATGAACGGAGCTTAAGCCCCTCTTTTGTAAAGAGGGGTTTGGGGAGATTTGAAAATTAAACCGCAGTACGCTCTTCAATACCATTGTCAGTCGCAACAACAGCAATATCCGCTTTATTAATCGCGAAAATACCGTTACATACCACACCAGGAATATCATTCAAGGTCTTTTCTAACTCTAAAGCATTCAAAATATTTAAATTGAATACATCCAAGATTACATTGCCGTTATCCGTTACCACACCTTCACGATAAACAGGATCTCCACCAAGAGATACGATTTTACGTGCCACAGCAGAACGTGCCATTGGAATCACTTCAACAGGAAGTGGAAATTCACGTCCAAGTTGCTCAACCCATTTAGAGTCATCCACGATACAAACGAATTTTTTTGCAATTGAAGCCACAATCTTTTCACGCGTTAAGGCAGCACCACCGCCTTTGATCATGTGCATGTGACGATCAATTTCATCTGCGCCATCCACATAAGCATCTAAACCGCCTACATGGTTCATATCAACCACTTCGATGCCCAATTTTTTTAAACGTTGTGCAGTTGCTTCAGAACTTGCCACCGCAGCTTCAAGTTGTAGCTCAGGTAAAAGCTCGATGAGGAAATTCACAGTACTGCCTGTACCTACACCCAAAATGCCCCCTTTTGGTAAGTGTTTTAAAGCAGCTTTGGCTGCTGCTTGTTTTTTCTCATCTTGGGTAGCATAAAGACTCATGACATCTCTCAATAAATTTTCAAATTTCTGCACATTTCGCATAATTTTAAATCGCAAATGCGCAGGGGTTTGTTACAATCAATGCTCATTTTAAACTGTTATATGGAAAATTAACATGCTGTCTCGTTTGGTTCGACAAATATTACAGGCAACGGTCTATGACGTTGCGATCGAAACCCCACTCGAAGCAGCGCCACGAATTAGTGAAAAACTAAACAACAACATTCGCTTCAAACGCGAAGACTTGCAACCTGTCTTTTCCTTCAAACTGCGCGGTGCCTATAACCGCATCAGTCAATTACCGAAATCTCAGTTGGAACGTGGCGTTATTACTGCTTCTGCGGGTAACCATGCACAAGGCGTGGCACTATCTGGTCAAAAGTTGGGTATTACCGCCATTATTGTGATGCCAAAAACCACGCCTGATATTAAAGTCCAAGCTGTAAAACGTTTGGGCGGTCAAGTTGTTCTACACGGCGATTCTTTTGATGTTGCCAATAAATATGCAATTCAACGTGCTGCCGATGAAGGCATGACCTTTATTCCACCATACGATGATGAATTGGTCATGGCAGGTCAAGGGACGATTGCCAATGAAATTTTACGTCAATGGCGTGATGTCGATTATGTATTCGTCGCCGTTGGTGGTGGTGGTTTAATTGCAGGTGTCGCTGCGTATTTAGGTGATGTTGCACCGCATGTTAAAGTCATCCCTGTGGAATATGATGAATCAGCATGCTTAAAAGCCGCTTTTGAGCAAAATGAACGTGTGATTTTACCTACCGTTGGTTTATTTGCAGATGGTACAGCCGTTGCACAAATTGGTGAAAAACCATTTGAAGTGATTCAACTGCAAAAATCAGATAACTCAGGTCCAATCGTTGAACGTGATGTTGTACTTGTGAATACCGATGAAATTTGCGCTGCGATCAAAGATACTTATGACGAATGTCGTAGCATCGTTGAACCATCGGGTGCAATGGCTTTAGCAGGGATTAAAAAATACGTTGCTGAACATGGTTTAGAAAATAAAAACATGGTGTCGATTGTTTGTGGTGCAAACATGAACTTTGACCGTTTACGTTATATCGCAGAACGTACTGAACTTGGTGAACGTAAAGAAGCGATTTTTGCTGTGACCATTCCTGAAGAAAAAGGTTCATTCCTCAACTTCTGCCGTGCCTTACAAGGTCGTAACATCACTGAATTTAACTACCGTGCGAGCAGTTCTTCTGCGGCACAGGTTTTTGTGGGTATTAGCTTAAAATCAGGTGACAAAGAACGTCATGACATTTATGAAGCGCTAAAAATGCATTATGACGTAGATGATTTATCTGATGATGAAGTGGCTAAACTCCATATTCGTTATTTGATTGGCGGTCATGCAGACATTGAAAATGAACGTCTATTCCGTGTTGAATTCCCTGAGCGTCCAGGTGCATTGCTCACATTCTTAGAACGTCTAGGACCAACGCATAACATTACCCTATTCCATTACCGTAACCACGGCGCAGCAGAAGGACGTGTTTTGGTGGGCTTGGATGCAGAAGATGCTCAACAAAATCCAGATGGTTTAATTGAAACATTAGAAACGATCACTTATCCATATCAGGAAATTACCAATAACTTAGGTTATCAGCGTTTCTTAAAATAAATTTGTCTTTCAATGTATCTCAGGCTCTTGTCAAATAGAGTTTGAGATAACTAAGTATTTTTAACTTGAACTATCAATCATCATCTGACAAAAAACTACTCAAATTGAATGGTTTAAATCGTTCGTAATATTCGATAGATGGACGCGATCCAATAAATTGCTTACGAAATAATTTTATAAATTGTGCTATTTTTTTCGGTTGATCTGGTACAGCCATCCAAATCTGTTCAGATGCGTAAATCAACAACATTCGATAGCCGTGCTTTCTCACCTCGTTGTAAATTTCTTCCAGAACGATATCGTAAACATGGCTTCGTAAAGCATAAAAATTACCAATTAAATCTTTATATTTTTCATAATGTTCAAATAATGGTGCTGTCCTCAACTCGATCCTATTTTGTATTGCATCAACATCTACATTTAAATCCTGAAATAAAGCACAAACCTCAATACCATTATCAAAATGCTGATCACGGTCAATACTTAAGAAATACCCACGATATTTATATTCTTGAAGATCATCTTCAGTCGTAGGCTCAGTAATATCTTGAGGAGATAACCAATAATAAAAAGTATCAAAATCCCTTCTCGTTTTTTTCTTTGGAATTTTCAGCGACTCCAACTCTGGAAACCACGCTTGTAAGAGTTGATATATCTTTTTATCATCCATTGTTTGTTCAATTTAAAAAAGAAAATAAAACTATACTTTAAAAAACCTCAAAGAATCAAATATTAAGTCGATCTTGAGCAATCGAATAAGGCATAGTGTTCAATACTCACGTCTTGATCATGAAATTGTTTATTAAAATGTTTACAGAATTTTTCAATCTTATGGTCTTGGTTGGGTACAAGTAACCAATGATAGTCTTCAGCATAGATCAGTAACAACTCATAATCATGTTGCCTTGCAACTTTTAATATTTCTTCAAAAACAATGTCATAAACTTGATCTTGTACATTGTAATAACGCCCTATTACTTCTTTATGTTGTTCATAATGCTCAAATAGAGGTTTTGTGCGCTCGCGTATTTGAGTCTGAAGATTCGAGCTATCAACTGCATATTCATGGAAAATCGCACTTCTCTCAATTTCATTTTCCTGAAATTTCATTCGATCTATTTTCATTAAATAGGCACGAAATCGCCCACCAAACTTTTCAGCTTCAAGCCAATCTAGAAAAACGTCAAAACTTTTACGATTTTTCTTTTTGGGAATATCTCTTTGCTGCAACTCAGGAAACCAATGATGCAGGATTTTGAAAATTTTTTTATCGTCCATTTTTTCTACTTACATTCCGCCATGACTTGGCATAGATCTATTTTTGCTTTGATTTGTATATTACGGGGCAAATTTTAAGTTTTTATGACGTCTGCTTGAGTTTTTTTACATTATCCAACTTTATTCTTCGTTTTCAGATTGGCGACGCAATCGTTTAAATATAAAATATATAAAAATTGAATATGATAATGTCACACAAATCTTGTGCATTGATAAGGATTTAAAATGGCACTGTTTGCTGTCATCGGTTTAGGTAGTTTTGGCGAAGCGGTTGCATTAGAGCTTACTAACTTAAATCACGATGTGATTGGTATAGATACACTGAAAAAAAATGTAGAAAATATTGCAGATCAAATTAGTCATGCGGTAATAGCAGATGCAACAGATGAACATGTCCTAGAAGAACTGAATGTCAAAAACTGTGATGCTGTTGTTGTTGCAATTGGTGATGACATTGAAGCCAGTATTTTATGTGTACTTCATCTAAAAAATTTAGGCATTGATAAAATATTTGTGAAAGCAAAATCTAAGTCACATCATATGATTTTGTCACATCTAGGGATTACTAAAATCATTCACCCTGAAGAAGACATGGGAATTCGCATCGCGCAGAATCTGAGTTATCCGATGGTTCGACGTTATATGGCGCTGAATAATGATCGCTATATTGTCAAAATTGAAATTGCTGCAAATCTACAAGGTGCTCAGTTCCAAACGGTGATGGAAAATACACCTGAAATTAAAACACTATTACTACAGCGTGGCTCTCATGTACTTTATGAGATTGCACCTGGAACCATTTTACAAGAAAAAGATATTTTGATTTTGGAAGGCCCTGTAGAAATGTTAAGACAATTTTCAATTCGTTTCTTATAGTTGTTGCTATGCGCCTATCTAGAAAAGAACTGATCAATAAAAATCATAATCGCATTAATCTCAGCCCACCGAGTTTACTTGCCTTAGGTTTCTTAAGCTTCATCGTCATTGGGACATTGTTGCTCAAACTCCCTTTTTCCCATAAAGGTGACTTGTCATGGCTTGATGCCTTATTTACCGCAACTTCTGCTGTGACAATTACAGGCTTGTCTGTGGTCAATATTGGCGACTCGCTGACGACATTTGGACAAGTGGTGGTCATGCTCCTCATCCAATGTGGTGGTTTGGGTTTCATGACCTTTGCGATCTTGGCTGCACTAAGTCTTTCATCCAAAGTTGGACTTAAACAGCAAATTATGGCGCAAGAAACCATCGGGCAAACCAGTTTAGCCAGAGCAACATTTACCGTAAAAGGAGTTTTCCTCTACTCACTGTTCTTTGAAGCAATAGGTACAGGGATCTTAACCATGGCATGGTCAAACTATTATGACCTTGATCGTGCTTTCTTTTATGCCTTGTTTTATAGTATTTCAGCGTTTAATAACGGTGGATTCTCGTTATTTCCCAATAGCTTAATGAGCTTCTCTGACCAATACATGGTCACATTGACGATTAGTTTGCTGTATATCATCGGTGGTATTGGTTTTGTCGTACTAATGGATATTAAACGTGCCAAACGTTGGAAAAAACTTTCAACAAATAGCAAGTTAATCCTCTCAACCATTGCAGGTTTAAACCTATTTGCATTCATTGTAATTTGGTCGATAGAAGCATCGAACCCTTTAACACTCGCACCGATGTCCGTGGGTGATCAGGCTTTAAATGCATGGTTCCATGCCACAGTACCACGTTCATCAGGCTTTAACAGCTTAGAAGTCAGTAGCATGACCAATGCCTCAACGCTTATCACGATGGTGTTGATGTTTATCGGTGGTGGATCGCTCAGTACCGCAGGTGGGATTAAAGTCGGTACATTTATCATCATGATTTTAAGTGTGCGATCTTTCCTAAAACGTTCATCTGAAATTACAGTATTCGGTCATTCTGTCTCACACCAAGCCACTTTTAAAGCACTGGCGGTCATTTCTATCACATCATTACTCATTCTCATTGGTTTCTTTACCCTGTTGGTTTTAGAGCCGAATAAGAAATTTTTAGACTTATTATTTGAAGCCGTTTCCGCTGCTTGTACCGTTGGTTTATCACGAGGCATCACTGAAGATTTGCATGCAGGAAGTCAAATTGCTTTGATATGCTTAATGTTTGCAGGTCGTTTAGGTCCTTTAACACTTGCATATTTGATTGCGACACCAAATAAAAGTCGTGTTAGTCATCCCAATACTGAAATTCAAGTGGGTTAATCTAAATCATTTATACATAGAAAAAGCGACCTCATTAGGTCGCTTTTTAAATCAATTACTTAGCAATCCACATTGCTTAAGTGTTTATTCTACTGCCAACTCACTATCACCTTTGATCAAGCGGTGTTCAGACTGTAAATACTCATCTGACTGCATTTCAAGTAAACGCGAACGAGTACGCTCAATTTCAAAGGCAAGTTTTTCACCGTCGTAGATCTCAATAATTGAATCTTCCGAAGTCAGTAATAACTTCACGCCACGGTCATAAAACTCATCAACCAAATAAATAAAACGACGTGTTCCCTCAGAAAGTAAATCTGTTAAATGCGGTACATTACTCACTAAAACTGTATTATAAATATTGGCAATTTCAATAAAATCAGACGGGCTACGTGGTTTTAAACACAATTCACGATAGTCACACCACAATACATCTTCAGTATGCCCGAGTGTTTCAACAACACGATTATTAATATTAATCGGTTCTTCCGAGACCACTTGAGAAGTGGTTAAAGCGGTAAAACGCTTTGCCATCCACACTTTATTGTCATCACTTAATGGCGATTTAAATAACTGTGCTTGCTTCAAAACACGTAAACGGTAGTCCACACCTGCATCAACATTCAAAATCGCGCAATGAGTTTTCACCATTTCAATGGTTGGAAGAAAACGATCACGATGGATGCCATTTTTATACAAACCATCTGGAGCAATATTTGATGTTGCCACCAATGTAATGCCACGGTTGAATAACTTTTGGAATAAATCGCTGAGAATCATTGCATCTGTCACATTCGACACAAAAAACTCATCGAAACAGATCACCACAGCATCTTTATAAATTTGGTCTGCCACAATATCTAACGGATTACGTTGACCTGATAACTTATTCAACTCTTTATGAACAAACTGCATAAAGTGATGGAAATGCATACGTGTTTTACGACGAAATGGTATCGAATCAAAGAATTGATCCATTAACCATGTTTTACCACGCCCTACACCACCCCACATGTAGACGCCTTTTGGTGCTGTTTGACGACGGAAACGACGAAATGCCTTTTTCGATGCTTTATAGCGATTAATCAACTCTTGCCAGACACGCTCTAACTCATGCACAGCTTCAGCTTGCGCATCATCTGGTAAAAACTGCCCAGAGGATAAAGCTTTGGCATAACGCTCAGCAGGTGATACAGGAGTAAACGAGGTAGGATTTGAATTGTGATCAGACATATGGTTTTGTTACTTTTAAAGGCTAATGGAAGTATAGCGAATATTCATTTTCGATAAATAAAACTTTGGCATTATTATGTACATAAATTACATATCATCACCAATTATTTACCATATTGACGTGGGCTTTGCCCAAACCAACGTTTAAATGCATGATTAAATGCTGCTGGTTCAGAATAACCCAACAATTCAGCAATCACCTCAATTGAATATTCTTTATATTCAATTAAACGGAGTGCCTTGTTCATAATGAGTTGTTCGCGAATCTGTTTATAACTGGTGTTTAACTGTTGTAACTGATGACGTAAAGTTCGCTCAGGAATACTCAATGCCTGAGACACTTCTGCCATCGAAGGGATAATGCCCTGTTGTAATTCTAAATAATCATTTACACGTTGAATCAAAGGTGCAATCTTTTGTTCTTCTGCATTTAAACGTTCAATTTCAGCAATACACTTAGCTTCATAAACACGATGCGTAATCAGATCAGCAGATGGAATCGGCAATTGCACTACATCTTCATTCATCCAAAAAGCTGCTTTACTGCAACCAAAATGTAGATCTGCACCATAATAGTCATGGAATTGCTTTAAGGTTTGAGGATCTTGTGGTTGCTGAAAAGGCAATTCAATCCGAATACTTGGAACTGTTAATCCCATCATTCTATAAATATCATCTAAGAACTTATAAGTCCCTGAAATTTCACATTGCGCTCGCAACAACCCCATTTCAGTGTCGAGATCAACAGGTGCATAAGTCAATGCAACTTGATGGTTCCCCTGTTCTAAACCCAATACACCATATAAATAGGTCAAGCCTTGATATTGAATACCATTTTTAATTGCATCATTTACAGTACGACTAGTGACCAACAGCATAAGCAAAGGACCATAACCTGCCAAAGAATAATGCTGCCCAATGAACAAACCTTTTTCAGGCGCAACATCAACACCGACAACTTTAAGAATATCCCATTCTAAACTTGGATGAATGATTGAACTTGGATCAAGTGCATCAGCTTTAATTCCAATACTGGCAAGACGTGAATCCACATCGATTCCTGCATTACGCATACCATGAATTAAATACATTAAACCGAGGATTGATCGCTTCATTTTTTCAACATTTCATTTTTACACAGATGTTTTACTACAAAGACCAAATATTGAAAATTGCCGAATATATCAATTTTTCTGTCAGAGCTATCATATTCCAAATCAATAAAAGTCGATATTCTAGGCAAAATGAAAAATTAGAGTAAATAAAAATGGACGATATCTCGACGAATGTTGTGAAAACACAAACCACACAAGTCGCAATCATTGGTTCTGGTTTTGGTGGTTTAGCTATGGCTATTCGACTCTTACAGGCGAATATTCACGATTTTATTATCCTCGAAAAAGCCGATGCGGTTGGTGGCACTTGGCGTGAAAATCAATATCCTGGTGCTGCATGTGATGTGCAATCACACATGTACTCTCTATCATTTGCACCTAAAACCGATTGGTCTAAGCGTTATGCAGAAGCACCTGAAATTTATGATTATATTCAAGATTTAATCCATGACTATGATTTAAAAAAATATATTCAGTTCAATCAAGAAGTCGTTTCAACCCAATATGACGAAGATCATTTCAATTGGCATTTAACTTTAAAAAATGGACAAAAAGTTGATGCTCAATTTGTTGTATTCGCCTCAGGGCCTTTACATGTGCCACAAATTCCAAACATCAAAGGCATAGAAAAATTCAAAGGTGAAGTATTTCATTCATCACATTGGAACCATGATTATAATTTGAACCAAAAGAATGTAGCATCAATTGGTACAGGTGGTAGTGCGATTCAATATATTCCTGAAATTGCACCCAAAGTCGAAAATCTATATGTATTTCAACGTACCCCTGCTTGGGTGATTCCACGTGACGAACGTGCCTATAATGCCTTAGATAAAAAATTATTTAATCGTTTTGAATGGTTTAGAAAACTACACCGTGCTCGATTATATTGGTCAAATGAATCCCGAGTTGTTCCAATTGTCAAACCTGCTGCCATGAAATATATGCAAAAAGCTGGTGAACTCTTTATCCGCTATCAAGTCAAAGACAAAGCTTTGGGCAAAAAACTCACCCCAAATTATGTGATGGGTTGTAAACGTATTTTAGTATCAAATAAATATTTCCCAACTTTTAATCGTAAAAATGTCGAGTTAGTGACTGATGCAATCCAAGAGCTGACCGAGAATGGTATCATCACCAAAGATGGTAAAGAGCGTAAAATTGATTGCTTAATTTATGGTACAGGCTTCATTACAGACCCTCGCATCTATTTAAAATCATTTGAATGCTATGGTGAAAATGGGCTTGAACTGAAAGATGCGTGGAAAGATGGAGCTGAAAGTTTCTATGGCGTGTGTACCAAAGGTTTCCCTAATTTATTTCAACTATTAGGGCCAAATACAGTGCTTGGACATAATTCGGTTATTTTCATGATCGAATCTCAGGTCAATTACATTTTACAATTGATGCAAATGGTAGGAAAAACCAAGACCCAAGCCATCGCAGTCAAAGCGAATGTTCAAGACCAGTTTAATGAAGATGTACAAAAAAAGCTTGAAGGCACAGTTTGGCAATCTGGTTGTGTCAGTTGGTATCAACAAGATGGAGGAAAAAACTTCTCACTTTGGCCAACGTATACTTGGAAGTTTTGGCTACAAACCCGTAAAGCCAACCCTGCTGATTATCGCCTACTAGGTACAATGTCACAAAGCAAGAAAAAATCAAAAGCTGCTTAGGCTACACTTTTAATTCAGCTATAATAGATAGGTATTCATTGCCTATCTATTTTTCATGCAATCTCTTTGGCTTATATTCCAACTTTTATTCTGCCTTTTTCTAGGTTTTATCCTCGCTCGCCGTATTCCGCAGAGTGTTGAAAAAATTGCTTTTAAAATATTACCTTATTTTACTTATGTGCTACTTATTGCAATTGCGATTGAGTTTTCTCAAACTATTCATAATATTGCCAGCCCTGCGCAAATTTTAACAAGTTCAATCACCATCGCTCTAACAACGTCCATAGGTGCTTTTTTGTGCTGTTATTTGCTATTTAAAGCAATCGGTTACCAACCCTCTCAGGGGAAAGTGTCTGCTGAATTGTTAATCGGTTCATTACTGAATATCAGCTATGCATTTATTGCTCTTGCCGCTGGCTATGGCGTGGCTGAACTTGCGCACTCTTTCCAATTCCCATTACATGTCAGCACGTGGCATTTATTATTGGTATATATGTTACTGATCGGGTTAGATTTAGCCTATTCACCTTTAGACAAGTCTTGGCTCAACTGGAAAATCATGCTTGTTCCTTTAGCATGTATCATCGGGTCTTTACTGGGTGCGGTTGCAGCATTTTTTATGTTAAAAAATATCAGCATGCAAGACCTTGTTATGCTTTCACAAGGTTATGGATTTTACTCAATGACAGGTATTGTGATCACAGAGTTAAAAAATTCTCACTTGGGGAGTATCGCTTTGATGAATGATTTATTCAGAGAAATCTTTGCTATTTTATTTATGTATATTATCGGTTGGCGCTATCCACGCTCTGCAATTTCTTCTGCAGGAGCAACAGCCATGGACGTTACACTCCCTATGGTTAAACAAGCCTGTGGTAATGATTTTATTCCACACGCAATGGTCAGTGGCTTCGTGCTTTCAGTTCTTGCACCTATTGTCGTCAGTGTCTTGGCTGCCTTATAAATGCTGAAATAATAGAATGGAAAGGAATTATCAAAACTTGATCATTCCTTTTTTATTCAAAATTTCGTAATTTCAGAAGTTCTATAATCTCGTAAATATGACTGTACTAAAAATCTATATCAAGACCACTCAGCAAATCTCCTACAGCATCTAAAACAGTTGAGCCCAATTCCACAACATCAATTCCAGAAGTCCAATCACTTTGCTGATTTTGTTGCTCTTCCTGTTCCTGCTCTACGTTTTCTAATGATGCAACATGATCAACTTGATTAACATCACTTTGTACTGGTATATTTTTTTCAGAATCAGTAGACATTATTCACCCAAGATTAGCTTATTATTAAAAAGTTATTCTGATCAGCACAATATAAAAAAGCTCTCCAATTGTCTACTCAATTGAAAAGCTTTTTAAGCAACCCAATACATCAACTTTAACGATGCATTTGAATTTTGAATGTCAAATAACAAGCAGACTAAATTACAAAGTCGCTAAAATATCTTTCAAAGTCTGACTTGGATTTGCTGATTGTGTAATCGGGCGACCAATCACCAAATGCGTAGAACCGTCTTGCATCGCTTGGTTTGGTGTCACAATACGCTTTTGATCATCTGCATTTGAACCTGCTGGACGAATGCCTGGCGTTACTAAAGCAAAGTCTTGACCCAAATCTTGACGTAACATTTTCGCTTCTTGTGCAGAACATACGACTCCATCCAAGCCGCTTTCTTGAGTCAATTTAGCCAAGCGCTTAACTTGCTCAAAAGGTTCAACGTCTAAACCAATATCGCGTAAATCTTCACGCCCCATAGACGTTAACACAGTTACAGCGATCAGTTGAGTCTTGTAATTTCCTGCTTTTAAACGTTCAACACAAGTTTCCATCATCTTACGACCACCTGATGCATGTACATTCACCATCCATACACCCATATCCCCAGCAGCGCATACAGCTTGAGCCGTTGTATTTGGAATATCATGGAATTTAAGATCTAGGAAAACTTCAAAGTTACGATCATGTAATGCTTTAACAATAGAAGAACCTTCATGAGTAAATAATTCTTTACCCACTTTTAAACGACAAAGTGATGGATCAAGTTGATCAGCAATTGTTAGGGCGTCATATTGGCTTTTTGCATCTAAGGCAACAATAATACTCACAGATCTCAGTTCCATCACATAAAATTGGGCACATTATAAAGCGATTAACTTAAGCATAAAACCAACTTTGTCAAAAAACACAGGATTAACTCTACAAATTGTATTAGCGTTGCTCAGAAATCAAAATTGCACGCGTATCAGGTTCTAAAGCTTCAAATATATGTGCTTGATCTGCAGGATAGGACATATAATCCCCCGCTTTTAAAGTTTCATAACTATTCGTTAAACCTACTTTGGCTGACCCTTGCATAATAATAATATGTTCTACACTACCCGTAGGATGTGGTTGACTACAGCGCGGTTCACCTGGCTGAGTCGTTAAAATATAAATATCGCGTCTCGCATTGGGCGGGCAAGTCGCTAACAAAACAGCTTGATAATGTGCGACCTCTGAAGTAACCGAAGCTCCTTCTCCATAACGAATGACTTGTGCAGACTGAGTTTGTGTTTCTACTAATTTCGCAAAAGGAATATTTAAGGCTACGCATAATGCCCATAAGGTTTCTAAACTTGGATTACCTTGTCCAGACTCAAGCTGTGAAAGCGTAGATTTGGCAACTCCTGCACGCCTAGCAACTTCTCCTAAAGATAATCCAGCATTTTTCCTTTCTCTCTGCAAATTTAATGCAATGGTTTCTATCGGTATCGACATTATTCTTCCAAAAAATACAATCGTTCGATTTGACGAACAAAAACAAACACTCTAATATAAAAAACACTTGTTTGATATAACGAACAATTCAACAAATAACTAGGTTGTGCCAGATGAAGTATAAAGAATTTATTAAATTACCCAAGCCCCTGATTAAATCAATTGCAATCATTTGTTTTGCAACTGCACTCATCGGTATGTCACTCGGCTCACTAGCTGTAACGTACCATTTACCTATTTGGATACCACTACTACTTTCGAGTTTAGTTTTAGCTGGCGCTGCTGAATTTACCTTTATTGGCATGATTGCTTCTGGCAGTAGTCCAATTACAGCCGCCATTGCAGGTCTATTCATTAACTTACGTCATCTACCTTTTGGTTTAGCCATCCAGCATTTTATTGAAGATAATAAGTTCAAGTACTTAGCAACACATATCATGAATGATGAAAGTGTATTATTCGGTTTAACGCAACCCACTGATGAGCTTAAACGGTGTGCTTATTGGTTATGTGGCATTGGAATTTTATTCGCTTGGCCAATTGGTGTTTTAGCTGGCTACTTTGCTGGAAGTCATTTTGCTTATACAAAAATATTGGGAATAGACACCATTTTTCCAGTTGTATTGTTTGCTCTAACCTTTAAGTCGCTAAAGCAAAAAGAGACGCGTCAATCAGCAATGCTTGGCGCTGTAATCAGCGTGGGTACAGTCCCATTTTTGCCTACAGGTATTCCAATCTTAATGTCTCTTTTTGCTCTATTGGCAAGGAGAAAATAATATGAATCAATACTTCATCATTTTTATTGGCATCATGATACTTGCTTTAGGCACTTATTTAATTCGATATTCTGGACTTGCCTTTCACCAATATTTCTCAATCAGTAAACGACAAGAGCAGTTATTTAACGATGCAGCAACTACTTTACTATTTTCTATTGCAGTATTAAGTACTTTTTTTGAAGGTCGCATATTTACAGACTTTGCTAAAATAGCAGGCGTATTGGTTGCATTGTATTTAATCTGGAAGAACTATTCACTGATTAGTATTATTCTGATCGCAGCATTGGTCACGACAATGTGTAGATTTATACAATTAAACTATAGTTTTTAAATTGCAGCTTTTAAATTTCAACTTCTAAATTATAGCTTTTAAAATGCAAAAAGCGCCTAACCATGACAGTTAAACGCATTTTTAGCATACAGATTAAAGAGGATTAGAATTCTTACTTTCAGGTTGAATATCTAACACCGTCTTTTCATGACGTGCATTTGCAGCGGCTTCAGCGGCAGCCAACTGTGCAGTCTGAATTTGTTCTTTACGGAGATGATCAATATCTTTTCGTAAACGTTTAATTTCCCATGCATTTTGAAAAACACGGAAAATTTGTACACCTAACAATAATCCCAAAACAATTCCTAGGACTAAAGTTAATAAAAGCAATAATCCCAAACGCATTGCTGGTACTTGAGTAAACAATAGATCTACTGGCAGTTCAGCTGGATTTTGTAGGACCAATGCTAAAGCATAGCCAAAGATTACTAAAAGTAATGCAACTAAGAAATAGCGCATAATCACCCCATTCGAATTTTACTTATTGTGCAGATTCGTTTACTGCATCACGTAGTGCTTTACCTGGTTTAAAGTGAGGTACAGCCTTTGCTGCAACTTCAACTGATTTACCAGTTTTAGGGTTACGACCTACACGTGGTTCACGGTGGTGTAATGCAAAGCTACCAAATCCACGGATTTCAATACGATCATCAGCAGATAATGATGCAATCATTTGATCGATCATTATTTTAACAGCTTCTTCGACTAAAGGCTCTGCTAAATGCGGGTTTTTTAGAGCAATTCTTTCTATTAAGTCAGACTTATTAAGTGCTTCAGTTGTCATTTAAGACCTCATTAATTTTAATGCTATTTGACATACACTAGATAATATCCTTTTTAAATACAAAAAGGTAGCGCAGTCATCATATACTACGCTACCTTTTACAGTATTTGAATAAAAAATATTAATTAATTACATTAAATAATACTTCTTAACAATAACTTAGTGGTTCATTTGAGCTTTAATCAAATCACCAATAGTCTTAGGACCATTGTCTTGACCGTTTGTAGCAACTTTAAGGTTAGCTACAGCTTCTTTCTCTTCAGCTTCGTCTTTCGCTTTGATCGACAAGTTGATAGAACGTGATTTACGATCTACGTTGATGATTTTCGCTTCAACTTCTTGACCAACTTCTAAGAATTTAGTTGCATCTTCAACGCGGTCGCGGTTGATTTCAGATGCTTTCAAAGAAGCTTCAACTTCGTCAGCTAACTTAATAGTTGCGCCTTTAGCGTCAACTGCAGTTACTGTACCTTTAACCAACGCACCGCGTTCGTTAGCAGCTAAGAAGTCATTGAACGGATCGCTGTTCATTTGTTTGATACCAAGGCTGATACGATTGCCTTCAGCGTCAACAGACAAGATAACCGCTTCAACAGTGTCACCCTTCTTGTAACGACGAATTGCTTCTTCGCCTTGTTCGTTCCAAGAAATATCAGACAAGTGAACTAAACCATCGATACCGCCTGGTAAACCGATGAAGATACCGAAGTCAGTGATTGACTTGATCGTACCAGAAACTTTTTCACCTTTGTCGTGAGCTTTAGAGAACTCTTCCCATGGGTTAGCACGAGTTTGCTTAATACCAAGAGAAATACGACGACGTTCTTCATCAACTTCAAGAACCATAACATCAACTTCGTCACCGATCTGAACAACTTTAGA
This sequence comes from Acinetobacter sp. WCHAc060025, assembly GCF_004209355.1. Lineage (NCBI taxonomy): Bacteria > Pseudomonadati > Pseudomonadota > Gammaproteobacteria > Moraxellales > Moraxellaceae > Acinetobacter > Acinetobacter sp. WCHAc060025. Next base: position 39,111 of record NZ_SGSX01000019.1, read on the forward strand.
TGGGTGGATGTTTTTGTTAGTGTGATCCATTTCAGAAACGTGTACTAAACCTTCAACGCCTTCAGCAATTTCAGCGAAACAACCGTAGTCAGTTAAGTTAGTTACACGCGCTTTAACGATAGAACCTTTAGGGTAACGGTTCATGATCGCTAACCATGGATCTTCGCCAAGTTGTTTAAGACCTAGTGAAACACGGTTACGTTCTTTGTCAAATTTAAGTACTTTAACAGTAACTTCTTGACCCACTTCAACAACTTCTGAAGGGTGTTTGATGCGTTTCCAAGCCATATCTGTGATATGTAGAAGACCATCAATACCGCCAAGGTCAACGAATGCACCGTAATCAGTAAGATTTTTGATAGTACCAGTAACTGTTTGACCTTCTTCCAATTGAGAAAGAAGCGCTTCACGGTCAGCTGAAGATTCAGCTTCCATAACAGCACGACGAGATACAACAACGTTGTTACGTTTAGCATCAAGTTTGATTACTTTGAATTCTAACTCTTTACCTTCAAGGTGAGTTGTATCACGGATAGGACGAGTGTCTACCAATGAACCCGGTAAGAATGCACGAACTGGACCGATGTCAACAGTGAAACCGCCTTTAACCTTACCAGAGATAACACCAGTAACGATTTCGCCGTCTTCAAAGATTTTTTCAAGTTTAGTCCAAGTTTCAGCACGTTTTGCTTTTTCACGTGATAAAACTGTTTGACCCATACCGTTGTCAAGCGCTTCAACAACAACATCAACTTCGTCACCAACGTTTACTTCAAGTTCACGTTGTTCGTTTAGGAATTCTGAGCGTGCAACAACACCTTCAGATTTAAGGCCAGTGTCAACAGTAACCCAGTCAGAGTCGATGCTAACAACGATACCTTTAATAACGGCACCTTTGTCGATATTGAGAGTTGATTCGCTTTCTTCAAAGAGGGCTGCAAAAGATTCGGTCATGATATACCTAGTAAAGTCAGCGGTCTTGGATCAGACAAGGCCGGTTTAGTTAAGCATCTACATAGTCCATATAAAACTGATCAAGCTATGCTTTTGCTGATTTTAAATAAAATTTAAAACAAAAATAGTTATTTAGCTAAGTGTGCATCGACATAATCAGTCATCAGTTTAAACACTTCATCAATGTTCAATTCAGAACTATCAATGATATAAGCATCTACTGCTGGCTTGAGTGGCGCGACTGTGCGCTCCATATCTCGCTTATCTCGAGCTTGTATATTCGCTAAAATGTCGCCTATTTTAACATCCAGCCCCATCCCCTGCAACTGTTTTACACGGCGTTCGGCACGTGACTCTGCTGAAGCCGTCAGATAAATTTTAGCTTGTGCTTGAGGAAAAATAGAAGTTGCCATATCACGACCATCTGCAACCAAGCCAGGCGCTTGTGCAAATGCGTGCTGACGATCAACCAAAGCTGCTCTAAGTGCAGGGATTGCAGCGACTTTTGAAGCAAACTCACCCACTCTTTCGGTACGAATCGTTTGCGTTACATCTTCACCATCGAGCAAAATTGTAGTTCCGCTTTCGGTGCTTTTAAATACGATGTCTAAATTTGTTGCAATTGTAACGCCTTGTTGAAGCACAGACTCATTATCTAATGTATCCAATAAGCCTTTTTGATGTAATGACAACCCAAGCAAGCGATACAAAGCGCCTGAATCTAAAAGATGAAATTGATAATGGCTTGCAAGTTTCGCTGCAAGTGTACCCTTACCTGAACCACTTGGCCCATCAATTGTGATAATTTGAATTGTCATTGAATTTCCAATTAAACCGTCTTAGCAAGTTTCTTAAAGCCAAGTGTAATCGCTAGTTTAAGCTGTGCAAGTATTAATTTGCTTACAAATGGTGCACGTGCTTGTAATTCGATCGTATAATCGACACGTGTTTTGTTCGATGCAAGCTCAGTAAATTCAATAATACCAATATGATGCTTAATCAATGGGTTCTTAATGAGCTTATATTCAATGCGCTTATTTACATCTAAAAGTGTGATTTCTTCTTGAAGTGGCTTAATCGGCCCCAAGCCCATACGACGCACTGAACCCAAACCATCCGGACGTTCTGGATCAGCCGAATCTTTAACACGTACCACTTGAATTGGCGCAAAAGCAACATTATAAGTTGCATGTTTAGATAACAAATCAAAGACTTGATCAATTGGTGCATTAAACTCTTGTTTTACTTGAATCGAATTCATTTTTAATACCCTTAATTTTTAAGCTTTAAAATTACAAATCATAAAAGCATTCTTGTGAAACATTTTTGACAATACACATTGTCAATAAAATCATCTGTATTCTAGTTCATTTTTGAATCAGATTAAATTGCATTTGTAGCTTCTTCATCTGTTTTTTTTGTTCACGACGCATTTTAAAAAAATCTGAAAGTTGGCTTGAACATTGTTCATTTAAACATCCACCTTCAAATTGAAAAATATGATTGTAATAACCTGTATCCAATAATTGACGACTACTGACTAATGAACCCGCCTTGGGTTCAAATGCACCAAAAACCACACGTTTGATACGCGCATGAATCAAAGCACCGACACACATCGTGCACGGTTCTAAAGTCACATATAAGGTCGCATCATCAGGCAAACGATAATTTTCAATATTTTGGCATGTATTTCGGATTGCTTGAATTTCAGCATGTGCTGTTGGATCATGCTGACAAATCGGTTGATTAAAGCCCTGTCCAATCACTTTATTTTGACTGACTATGATTGCACCTACAGGAATCTCCCCCATAGAAGCAGCAAATGCAGCTTGCTCGAAAGCTAGCTGCATCCATTGTTCATCAATTTGCTTTTGTTGATCTTGCGGATCAAACTCTTGTTCAGACATATCGCCTAGATAACACCGTATTGACGAAGTAATTCATTCCAACTTTCAATTGTTGTTACAGGAGGATTTTTCGCAAGAATACCCGCTAAAGTGAGTGTTTCAACTTTATCCCATTCAGGAGATAGATCCTTATCAACCAAACGTGCACGAACACCTTCTACAAAATCAGGATGACGAATTTTCCAATCAGAAATTTGGCGTTCTAATTCAAACACTTCAGCCCATGAGTGTACTTGACGCCCCCATTGCCATAACAACCAAGTGATTGCCGCAGTACTCGGTGAACCTTTTTGTAAATTTTCACTTGCTTGACGCAACCAGTCACTACGCGCATCACTTAAACCAATAATGGCTTCATAATCGTGTTCAAAATTAACACCGCGACAAACACTGTGAATCACATCCAAAGAGTTTTGTAATGGTCCTGGCGATACTGGTCGGTGCATACCATTCAAAGTATCATCCAAAGCACGAAAGTCTCCAGCTGGATAATGCCCCCAATCAATATCTAACAACTTCTGTAAAACAGTATCACGCTGTGCATCACAAATATGCGTCGCCCAACCAATTCCATAACCGCCTGCAGCAGTCATGATTGAACCCGTTAATCCGGTAAATAAGCCAATCGGACCACGATCTGCTAAGAAACGCGTTGCACCAACATCTGGATAAAGACCAATATTCACTTCAGGCATAGCCAAACGTGAATAAGGCGTGACTAAACGGAACGGTGCAGCCATGAATAGCCCTAATCCACCGCCCATCACATAACCTTCACCCCATACGACAATTGGTTTTGCATAGTTATGCAACAACAAATCTAAATCATATTCTGTGGTAAAGAACTTATTGGCTGTTTCAACTTCATTATTGATCACCAATTGGCGAAGCTTACGTACATCCCCGCCCGCACAAAATGCTTTTGGTGTGGTTGAATCTAACCAAATTGCTTTGACCGTATCATCATGATGAAAATCCTCAAACAGTTTCAGCAACGCTGCAACAATAGATTCATCAAGTGCATGAAGCGACTTAGGACGATTTAAGCGAATGATTCGCCATCCATTGTTCGCTTCTTCAATAATCAGATCTGGGTGATAGTCATTTGTATCGGGAGAATTTGTCATGCGTCCAGCTGCCAGTCAATCGGCTCAATGCCATTTTGTTTAAGGTAATTATTCGTTTTCGAAAAAACTTTACAACCAAAGAAACCACCGCGGTTTGCTGCTAAAGGAGATGGGTGTGCAGCTTTTAAAACCAGATGTTTAGTTTGATCAATGCGTTGTCCCTTCTTCTGAGCATAAGCACCCCAAAGTATAAATACAATATGCTCTTTACGCTCATTCAACACATCAATTACATAGTCAGTAAAATCTTCCCAACCACGTTTTTGATGTGAAGTCGGTTGCCCTGCCTCAACAGTTAAAACACTATTCAGCAAAAGCACGCCTTGTTGTGCCCACTTGGTCAAATCACCATGACGAGACACAGGAACACCTAAATCAGTGTTCAATTCATGAAAGATATTACGCAATGATGGAGGTAATGCAAGCCCTCTTTGCACAGAAAAACTCAAACCATGCGCTTGATCAGGTCCATGATAAGGATCTTGACCCAAAATCACCACTTTCACATGGTTTAGTGGCGTGGTATCTAATGCATTAAAAATAAGTGAACTCGGTGGATAGATCGTCTTATTTGCATTTTTTTCTTCAAGCAAAAAAGATCGCAAAGCATCCATCTTTTGACCCAGTAAAAACTCAGCCAATTCATTTTTCCAACTTTGATCTAACCGAACTTGATTTAATTTTGTTTGTTCAGGTTCAGACAACTGCATTAACTTTCATCCTAAATTTCTACATCCAATAAAACATATACAATATTTGTGAATTTACGCAGAATTCACAAATTAAATTTTAACTTGCAAATCCACTTCAGGGTTTTGAAATTGAATACCTTGTTTCAATTTTTCATACATCTCTGAATCAGACCATTCTGCTTGAACTTGTTCAGAGAAAATAATTTGATCTAAGCTCAACAACCCCATTTGCTCATTTTCAATATCTTCAATAAAGCTTTGCGCATAACCTGTATCCGTTTCATGCACAATTACAGAATAAACTTCAACATCGCCTTCACCATTTTGGGTAATGGTTGACTTGAGCACTTGTTGCGCTAAATAGAAGAAAACACGCGAAAATTGTTCTGCCGATGGTGAAACAGGTAAAGCCACCCAACGCGCACTAAACGTTTTACATGCTTGAATATATTCAGGGTTATCATCTTGCCAAAAGCAAATTGCATGATCAAAACTGTCAAAAATTTCTTTAATCACACCTTTCAACAGACCAAAGTCATACACCATTTGACCATGATCAAGTTTTGAAGCTTTGAGCAATAATTCAACTTTATAGCTATGCCCGTGGATAGATCGTTTGCAACGATCTGACGTGCAATTCCGCACGATATGTGCATTTTCAAACTTAAATAACTTACGAATTAACATGAGCCAAATTTTATAAACAAATCGGTAATTAATTTCGATTATAAAGCAAAACTCAATTCCTGAGCATTAAATTTAGCGTTCAATGCAATAGGCAAAAAGGATAATTCGATTTTCAGTTTAATTTGAGTCTATTTAATGCTAAAAGTAAAATAAACCTACCTTTCTACAACCCTGCATTAATAAACATATTCTATATAAATTCAAATATTTACATGGATTTTATTTAAAATGGCGCAAGACTCCGTGCATAGATATAGACTTGTCCTTGATCATTACGCACTAAATGACTGGTAAATTGACGCTTGCGTTCACTTAACATGACTTCAATTTTGGCTAGAAAATAATTTGTTTTCACATCAAATAAAGCATCTTTACTTTTCACTGCGAAAGATTCAGCGACCAATGTATCAAACGGTGGCATTTTCATCAGATCATTTACATTTGCAAAGTATTCCATTTTTTCTTGTCTGGCATTTAATGCTGTTTGTATTGTATTGACATCCAACTTTTCATCAATCGCAGCCAAAACCATGGCTGGTGCAGTATTGATATTAATTTTAGTCGCAATATCGGGTAAGGCTGAAATATAAGGTGCGATTAAATCAAACTTTTCATTTTCAAAACCACGAACCAGTTTTAACTCATCCACACTCATAAACTTGCGATTTGCTGCCAAATAAGGATTTGGTAAACCTTGATAGTAACTATCCTCAGCACCCATTGCACCTAGCGTGTCTTTATCTGGATCTTCCCAGTCAATCACCGCTTCAACAATCTCTGCGGGCAATCCAACTCTGACCAACAGTTTTGAGAAATACGCCTGAGCTTGTGGATTTGGTTTTCCTTCTTTATCTACCAAACTATTTAAATTGAATTTTCCTGATTCATCTTCAAGTGTGCCAGAAACATAACCATCTTCCACAGGAAATGTAGGCATTGGTTTTGCCCAAGTCTCTTGCAAATAATCTGCTTCTTTACTGGTTTCTGTATCTTGCGCTAATAATTCTGAATAAAATGCCTCTGCACTTTTCGCATAAAACAGTGCTTGGCTCTGACGTTTTAAAAATGCTGTATTTTCATTGGTTAAATTTTGACGTTTTGCAATAGTTGCAGCAATAATGGTCGCAAGTGCGACCATCACCAAAATCGTAATGAGTGCGATACCTTTTTGCTGCTTAAACTGCATAAATATTTGACCTCAACAATCATCACCATCACATCAGTATGGAAAATAATTAATTATCCTTTTTATCCTGCAAATAATCTGTATTGAGTAAACTCAATACCCACTCATATTCAACATCCCGAATTGTGACTTTCATCAAAATCCCGCGTGGCAGTTGTCTCTCGTCTTTTATATCCCCATCAGGCCAGCGATCAGTCTCATTGGGATTTAAAATTTGAATTTGATATTGATCCACATCGGAAAGTAAAACACTCGACAAAGGCTGATCTGAACGGATTCGGTTTAAATCTGAATATTTTAAGCGATATATTTTTTTATCCTGTCCATTATAGACATATTCCACACGCTCATAAGGCGATAAACCTTGCTTCAATGGATCAGAAACACCTGATTTACTAAATGCTAACTTTTGATTGTCCAAACTCAATGCAGGTTCAATTTCATCACCATTTCGTGCAGAAACAGGCACAATTTGCAATGTATCACGTTGTATTTGTTGATATGCGCCCTGTAGTTGCCCAAGATTTTCTTCATGCATTGCATTACGATCTTTGACTTTAATCAGATAATCAAACACTTTCCAACCTAGTGCAGAAAGTACAGCGAAAATAGCGATCGCAACCAATAGTTCAACCAGTGTAAAACCTGATTTTTTTTGCATCTTCATCATAGATGTCTTGGACGTCGACTGAGTTTTATTGATCATTATTATTCTTTAATCACATAATTAAAAAACACCATATTGGTAATTCCTGCTTCGACTTTACCTGCATCAGCATCAAATAAACTGACTTGTACATCTATTTTCTGCACCAAAGGGCTAATCGTCGCTTCTGCTTTTTTATCAATCTGCCACGTCTCGCCTTGTGCCGTAATTTGTTTTGATGCTGTCCCAGTTAACCTTTCATGGTTAATGATCATCCGAGAAATTTCATTCTGCGCAACAAATTGTGCTTTGGTTCTTAAAATCGAATTGGCGGTCGATTGGGTATATTGCATCGCTACTTTGGTTAATGCCATCGCCGCCACGGCAAAGATCGCCAAAGCGACCACAACTTCGATTAAGGTAAAGGCTTTATTTTTCTTCATCGACTTTACCCAAATAATCAACACGTATCACATCACCGACTGGCTTCTGCTGATAGTACATTTGAATCGTGGCTGGTTTTGCTTCACCATTTCCAAACCAAATCAACTTCGGTGCATTATTTCCTAATAATTCAGCATTATTGGCATTTTTAAATTGATGATCTTCTGTTTGAACCGATACGGATACCTGATCAGGAAATGTCCGTTTTTGAAATTCTGGTACAGCTTTCCACGGCGTATTATCAATCACACGTCCGGGTTGTTGCGTATTTTGTTTTATCGGAATGTATTCAACAATACCATACTGTGCCTGTGCAACATCAGTCGCATTTTGAAAGTCTAAAGCATAGATCCGTGATTGATCATTGGCCTCACGATTGATTTGTTTTAAATCCAATAATAACATTTCACGAGCTTGCATGGCTTTACGCTGATCTAAGCCATCTACATTCAAAACAATCAGTGAAGCAACGATGCTAATAATCACGATAACAACCATCACCTCAATCAAGGTAAAACCTTTTATATGATGAGGAAATGGCATGCGTTTCATCAGGCTTAAGCAACCTGCTCTGTGGCTTGTTGATGTTTTGGCATTGCCAAAGCTTGATCAATCAAAGCAACTCGGAGTGTATCTCGACAGCCTAAATAACGCTGATAAAAACTTGAATTGAGAATCGCTGCACCACCATGGGTAATCGACCAAATCGAAGCCAAATAATCTCGAACCGACATCGCACTCTGAAGTGATTCTAAATAGCTTTCCGTCATGCGAATAATCAAACGTAGACGCTGTTTTCGTACTTGATACAGCTCATTAAATAAGAGATGAATACCAACACCCGTGGTCGATAAGCGCTCTTCAATCTGGTGAAATAACACAGCACGTTCAGGATGGTGTAAATGATGTAACATGAAAAATGCCAAATGTTCTGGAAAGGCCTTTTCTGAATCGCGTACCATTTCCAATAACATACGCTCATTGCGAATGATCAATAAAATATAGAGTTCATCTTTGCTTTGAAAATGCTTATACAATGTTCCTTTTGCGAGATCTAACTCCGCAGCCAGTGCATCCAAAGTCATTCCCGCTTCACCATTTTCCAGAAGCAACTGCTCTGCGACTTGAAAAATTAAAGCTTCTCTTGCTCTAAATTGAGCCTGTCGATCCATCTTCACCAGTTAAACTCACTTATTTTATCCGTTAACGCGATGTGTCTATATTCAAATACTGACTGGTCTTAATTACTGTTGTTTAAGTAGATTTTCAAAATTTTGCGTGGTAATGAAAGCGATCTCCTCAAGCGTTTTATCATATACATCACTTAAGGCTTTGGCTACATAGGGAACGTATTTGGGTTCATTAGACTTTCCTCTATAGGGCATCGGCGCCAAATAAGGACTGTCTGTTTCAATCAATAGTCGATCAAGCGGCACTTGCTTTGCCACATCACGTAAATCTTGCGCATTTTTGAAAGAAACAATTCCTGAAAAGGAAATGTAATATCCACAATCTAAAACGGCTTTTGCCGTTTCCCAATCTTCGGTAAAGCAATGCAGAATCCCATGTGTAGATTTTTCAGCGCGGATAATATCCACCGTATCATGCTTCGCTGAACGGGTATGAACAACAACAGGTTTTTTAACAATTTGAGATGCGTGAATATGACGCGCAAAACATTGTTTCTGTTCTGGAATAAAATCAGTGCTATGAAAATAATCCAGTCCTGTTTCACCCAACGCCCATGCCTTTTCAGCTTGTGCAAGTTCAACCAACTTTTCAACGCTTGCGCGTTGCATCACCGCAGGATCTTCACACGGATGCACGCCCACGCTATAACCTACATCTGAATGCCGTGCAGCAATTTCAGAAAGTGCGATATGATCATCCAAATCTACAGAAATACCCATAAACTTAGATACACCACCTTCCCTCGCTTGTTGCAATGCAGCATCTAAATCACCTGCATAAGGTTCGAGGTTTAACATGATCAAATGGCAATGTGTATCTACAAACACGGTATTTCCTACTTGGTTTAAATAAAATAAATAACAACTTACATGGTAAAACTAGGTCGATCTGAAGACGCACTACCTGCAAGCAATCTTTCTACTTCTATCTTGTAAGCAACACCTTTTTCACCTGACAATTGAATGGCAAAACCCTGAGGTTTCATCCCATTTTGCTTTGGAGAAATCCAAATCACTTTACCCGTCAATGGAATTTTTTGCGATTGATCAGGCAAACCCGCCAAGATAAAAACTTCATCACCCATTTTCACAGGGTTTTTAGAGGGTACAAACAAACCACCACCCGTAATAAATGGCATATAACTGGCTTGTAACGTTGCATGATCCGCTATATTGACTTGGATCAAACCGCCCATACGTGGTTGCATAATCATCTTCCCCTTAATTCATTTTAATACGTCGTTTTTATGTCACATTCATTAATTGAATCGACAATTGATCAATAATTAGATTTGTTTGTACATTTTGATCAACTTTTAACTTGGCTTGTTGTAAATCAGCATAGATTGAAAATAATTTCTCTAAATTATATTGATCTACCATTCCACTAAAATCTAAATCTAGATTTTTTACAGCTTGATTCAGCTTGACACAAATTATATCTGACAACAAGTATTCAAACATCTGGATGAAATCAGAAAAATTGAGTTCTTTATTCCATTTCGTTGCAAACTGCAAAGGCATACTTTTTTGATGGACTAGCTTTTGCCAATCTTGCAAAAATGCTGCACGACGATTAATCCAATCCAACGCCGCTAATTCAATCGCTTGCAATGGCATCTGATTGGATAAATTCATCAGTAAATTAATTTTAGCATGTTGCTCAACAGGTAAATGCTGTTGTAAATATTCTAAAGATTGCTCAGGTAAAATACGATCCATCGCAAAATGCTGTAAACGACTGCGAATCGTTGCTGGAAGCTTTAAATAATGATCTGCAAGAAGAATGATTAAGACCCGCTCACCTGGCTCTTCTAATGTTTTCAGCAACGCATTTGCCGAAGCAATATTTAAAGCTTCGGCAGGCTCAATCACAATCACGCGCCAACCATCTACCGTTTGTTGCACAAATGGTAATAAATCACGGATCTTCTCGATCTTAATTTTCGCGTTTTGCTTCTTATTCTCTTCATCGGTGGTGATATTGACATAGTTAGGATGGGTATCCGATTTAAGCCACTGACAACTACTGCACTCACCACAAGCACCTTGTGGTTGCTTATTTAAACATAAAACCCATGACAAAAAGTGCTGTGCAAATGCATGTTTTCCACAACCTTTTTTACCATAAAATAATAATCCATGTCCAAGTTGTGGGAAGCGACCAGTTAAAGTCTCCCACGTCTGTTGTTGCCAAGGATAAACTTGAGAATTTTGAGCATCCATCAACTGATTATCCCTACGCCAAATTTAAAACCAAATACCAAAGTCAAAAAACACTCTATCAATGCACGACAATCTATCATTCAAATACAGAAACATCTAAAGCATTTAAACGATCTAAATCCGCTTGCGTATCTACCCCTGGCGGTAAATTTACTTGTGCAATATCAATCGCAATACGATGACCATTTTCCAAAACACGTAATTGCTCAAGACTTTCTAGGCTTTCCAATGTACCCATATCCCAAGTCACATATTCTTGTAGAAGTTGCACACGATAAGCATATAAACCTAAGTGACGATATGCATTTGAATGTAAAGCATGTTCAGCAAGTTTTGCACCTTCACGATCATAAGGAATCGGTGAGCGACTGAAATACAATGCCTCATTAAATTTAGACATCACTACTTTGACAATGCTGTCGCGTTGAAATTCGTCGATTTGATGAATAGATTCACATAAAGTCGACATTGAACAATTCGGCTTTTGCTCTAACAATTCAGCAACTTGTATCACCAACTGTGCAGGCAATAACGGTTCATCACCTTGTACATTGACAATAATATCTTGTGCATCCCAACCTTTGATTCGAGCGACTTCACTCAAACGATCTGTGCCCGACGGATGATTCGGATCAGTAATTACAACATCCACACTTTCTGCACGACACACCTCTGCAATACGCAGATCGTCGGTTGCCACACAGAGATCATCAAAACCTTGTACTTTACGGGCTTGATCAACCACACGTAAAATCATTTCACGACCATGAATTTTTAGTAGTGGTTTTGCAGGAAGACGTGAGCTTGCATAACGCGCTGGAATTACAATATGTTTCATTTAATAACCTTGTATTAAATCAATACCAAGTTGGGTTAACTGTTGATTGAGTACTTGATAACATTCATCTGACAAAACTGCTTCGACTGGAACAACCCAGATTTCACGATTGAATTCAGGGTGCTTTTTCAATAAAGGTAACAGTTTAACTGCATCCTTCTCTGTCGTGATAATCGGATTGGTATCTTCAAACTGCAAATCATCAATCTCATAATCATAATGATCTGGAAATTCATGACATTGAAACTGATCGACACCCATTGATTCTAGTGTCGTATAAAAACGCTTCGGAAAACCAATCCCCACCACAGCATAATAATCTTGTTTAGGGTCAAAGGTTTCAGACTGATCAAAAAAAGGATTAAGCAAGTATGGTTCAGCCACTTCTAAATGCATATTGAGCGCTGATTTTGGAGCGTGCGCATGCTCAATCACTGTACCCTGCGCTAAACGACTTACAGGTTCACGCAAATAGCCTTCTGGCAATAGTTTTTGATTACCTAAACCACGATTATTATCGAGAACAATCCATTCGATTTGACGATCCAAAGCCCAATGTTGTAAGCCATCATCACTGATGATCAAATCCAATTCATGCTGCTTTAATAATAATTCAATACTTTCTTGACGATTTGAACCCACTACCATCGGCACATCCGTAGACTGTACAATCAAACATGGCTCATCACCAACGGTATCTGGTACAGAATCTAAAGTAACGAAAGCAGGAAAAGGGCCATTTCCGCCATAACCACGACTGATTACACCAACACGTACTTGATTGGCCTGTAAATATTTAACCAACTGGATTAACAATGGTGTCTTACCACTACCACCCACAGTAATATTCCCAATGATCATGACGGGTACTGGTGCTGTGTAAATGCTCTTAAAGCCTTTTTTAAAAAGGAACTTATTTACACTAAAACCGAATTGATATAACCATGACAATGGGCGCAAGACAATCAACCACTTGGATTGTTTATTCCAAGCATCTTGAATGGTTTGCGCAATAGACATATCAGATTATTCCTCAAAATTGCGTTCATGCAATTGATAATATGCTCCATGCTGTGCCAAAAGTTCAGCATGTGTACCTTGCTCTATGATACGCCCTTTATCCATAACCACAATCTTATCTGCATTTTCAATGGTCGAAAGACGGTGTGCAATCACAATCGTGGTTCTATTTTGATCTTGCATCGCTTCATCAAAGGCTTTTTGAATAAAGTGTTCAGATTCATTATCTAAAGCACTGGTTGCTTCATCTAAGATTAAAATCGGTGCATTTTTCAAAATTGCACGTGCAATCGCAATACGTTGACGTTGACCACCTGAAATACTCTGACCTTGAGCACCAAGTGGCGTATTATAGCCTTGTGGTAAAGCCATAATAAAATCATGTGCATAAGCCGCTTTAGCTGCTGCGATAATTGCATCATCGCTTGCACCTTCGGATTGCCCATAGGCAATATTCTCACGTACAGTACGATCAAACAGTACCACTTGCTGATTCACCATCGCGACTTGCTTACGCAAGCAACTCAATTCAATATCATGTATCAGATGATCGTCCAAATAAATTTGCCCTGCGCTAAACTCTTGGAAACGCACCAACATATTGACCAATGAAGACTTACCTGCGCCTGATCTACCCACTAAGGCAATGGTCTGACCCGCTTGAATATTTAAGGTAAAATCATCAATCGCTTTCACTTGATTTTTATAAATCAAATCAACATGATCAAATTTAATATCACCTTTTAATTTCGGGGTCAAAGCGCCTGTATTAGTTTCTTGAGGAAGATCTAATAATTCAAATACCGAATGCGCTGCCGCCATACCACGTTGCAGTTTTTCATTGATATCTGTTAAGTTCTTAATCGGCTTCGCAAGCAAACCTGCTGCAGTAATATAAGCGACAAACTCACCCGCAGTCGTATTACCTAGAATCTGCGGACGCAAAGCCAGCCAAATAATAATACTTAACGCTACAGCCATGACCAATTGAACCAGTGGACTATTGAGGTTTTGCACCACCACCATTTTCAGGCCACGTTTTAAATTCTCTTGCGAAGAGTCATAAAAACGCTTTTGCTCGCTCTCTTCACCTGCAAAGCTTTTAACTACAGCTTGACCATTCACGGTTTCTTGAACAATGTGGTTGACATCACCCATCGTGTTTTGCACTTGGATGGATAATTTACGCATGCGTTTGGAAGCTTTACGTACCAATAAACCAATGATCGGTAAAAAGATAAAAATACATAGGGTTAAACGCCAATTGGTATAAAGCAAGAAGCCCAATAAACCAATTGTGATCGCACCATCACGGATCAATGTCTTTAAGGATTCAGATGAAGCTGCTGTTAACTGCTCCACGTTATACATGATTTTGGCTGTGATATGACCAGATGAATTATCTAAATAATACTGTGATGGCAATCGAATGAGCTTAGCGAAAACTTCTTGGCGAATACTAAAAATCAGATTTCGTGAAATAACTGCTGTGTAATATCCACCCATGAACAAACCTAAGCCACGGAAGAAAATCAACAAGACAATTAAAACAGGAAACCAATCAAGATCTGCACGACTACCTTTTTGAATTGCATCAATAATAAATTGCAATAACTTTGCCACGGACATTTCTGTCACAGCATTGATACCAAATCCAATAACAACGAGTAACGCAATTCCCCAATACGGTTTAAGGTAGGATAAAAGGCGTAGGTAGACCTTAAAGTCTTGATTCACTGATTAATAACCTCGAGATGGAACTTTAGTACTGATATTGATATTCACAAAACCAAGCTGCCCAGCCACATCCATGACACGAATAACATCTTGATGGGTTGCTTTCGCATCAGCAGCAATCACAAACATGAGATCCCGCTTATCATCTGATGCTTGCTTAATCGCAGTACTTAAATCGACAGTTTCTTTGCTTGAAAGCGCCTGTCCGTTTACAGCATAGTGACCCGTTGAGTCTACCATGACTTCGATTTTATTTTTATATTCTTTTGGTGGTACACCTTGTGCATCGGGTAAAGATAGATTAATACGACTTTGCTGATTAAACGTCGTCGTTAATAATAAAATCACCAAGATAAACAATAAACAATCAATCAAAGGTGTGAGATTGATATGAATATCTTCTACCGTTTTTCGTTTAAATTTCATGTGACACCCCGAGTGCTTAACCCACTTTCTTCTTATTTTGATCTAGGTGCTTTTGAAAAAATAATGCTGCATGAAACAAGGTTGATTGTTGTTCCAACTCAGCCACATACTCTTGTACCAAACGCTGAAAATAACGATAAGCAAATAACGCAGGAATCGCAATCAGCATCCCCGCTGCCGTAGTAATTAACGCTTTAGAAATCCCTGGAATCATCATGGTTGGGTTACTCGCAGAACCCAAGTCAATCATTAAAAATGACTCAATAATCCCGATCACCGTTCCCAACAAGCCCAATAAAGGCGCAACCGCACTTAATGTCCCTAAAAAGTTGATATTTTTTTCTAAATAACCAATCTCACGAGAAGCTGTTGCTTCCATCTGCGCACGTGCATATTCTTCACCTTGTGAGTAGCTATCAATACCATCCTTGAAGATATAGCCTAATGATGATGAACGAGCAGATGAATTACGCTCTAACTCATCTAAGACATCATCAACACTGCGCCCTTTTTCTAACATTAGTGATTTAGGAAGAACTAAGGATCGTTTTAACCGTATAAATCGTTCAATAGAAATCGCAACGGTAAAAATTGAACATAAAACCAATGGCAGCATCAACCAACCGCCAGCTTTGACAAGTTCCCACATCCCTAGTTCCCCCAAAAAAATATTTATTAAAAATTATTGTTCTGCTAAACAGATATTTAAGATTCCATCCAACTCATCCAATGAGTTATAACTAATCACAAGTTTTCCTTTTCCTTGCTTATTATAATCCAACTTTACACTTGCACTAAAACGCTCAGACAGTTTTTGCGTCAATTGCTGTACATCGGGTGCTTGCGGATCTTTGGCTTTTTCTTGCTTAGGTGTATTCCAATCGCGCACCAATTGTTCGGTTTGACGAACGGATAAACTTTTTTCAATCACGATTTTTGCAATTTGCAATTGATCTTTGGCTTTCAAAGTCAAAATTGCACGTGCATGCCCCATGTCCAACTGACCTTGTTGCATCAAATCTTTAATTTCATCTTCAAGACTGAGTAAACGCAATAAGTTACTCACCGTGGTACGGGCTTTACCAACAGTATCCGCTATTTCCTGATGACTTAAACCAAACTCTTCATGAAAACGTTGTAAAGCCAAAGCTTGATCAACTGGGTTGAGATCTTGACGTTGAATATTTTCAATCAATGCCAAAGCAATCGCAACTTGGTCAGTCAAATCACGCACAATTGCAGGAACTTCCGTCAAGCCGGCTAACTGTGCAGCACGCCAACGTCGCTCACCCGCAATAATTTCATACGGTGTTTCATCATTCTCGATTGGACGAATCACAATCGGCTGCATCACACCATGCTTTTTAATCGACGCTGCGAGTTCTTGTAAATCTTGCTCATTGATAAAACGACGTGGTTGATATGTACCACGCTTTAGTTGATTGACATCAATTTGTTTAAGCTGACCATGATCTAGCGCCTGAACTTCAAGCTGTAATTTTTCTTTTTGGATTGACCCTAATAACGCATCTAAGCCACGACCTTTAGCCAAGCCTCTTTTTTTTACGGTCATGCTTTATTTCCTTTTTTCACTTTACTCTTTTTCAACATTTCAGCCGCTAAATTTAAATATGCAATTGCACCTTTAGAGCTTTTCTCAAAATAAATAATCGGTAAACCATGTGCAGGCGCTTCAGCCAAACGCACATTACGCGGAATCACTGTATCATAAAGCTTCTTGCCAAAATACTGCTCTAACTCTTCAGAAACATCACGTGTCAAAGCGTTTCGAGCATCGTACATGGTACGAAGTACACCAATAATTTCAAGTTCAGGATTTAACGCTTGCTGAATTTTATCAATGGTTTGAGTTAAATCTGCCAAACCTTCCAAAGCATAATATTCACACTGCATCGGAATCATCACGCCATCTACAGCAGCCAAAGCATTAACAGTAATTAAGCTTAAACTTGGTGCACAATCGACGATTATATAATCAAAATCTTTTTCAACTTCACGCAAAGCTTTACGCAAAATGAATTCACGTCCTTCTTGCTCAGCGATTGCCAATTCAACACCCGCTAAATCACGGTTTGAACCTAAAACTTTATAACCAACTTCTGCTTTGGTGATTGCTGTTTCAATCGGTACCTCACCCAATAACACATCCGTTACAGAATAAAGTAGATCATTCTTTTGAATGCCTGACCCCATCGTGGCGTTACCCTGGGAGTCCATATCGACCAATAAAACACGCTTTTTTAATACGGCTAAAGAGGCAGCCAAATTTACTGCTGTCGTGGTTTTACCTACGCCACCTTTTTGGTTTGCGATTGCTATAATTTGAGCCATGGTAACCCCAACCTTCTGGTTTTTAAATCTGTTTTAATAAAAGTAAATGACGTTGTTCGTCTAATCTTGGCACATGCAATTCAACGATGTCACAACTGAACTTATCTTTCAATTCAGTAATTTCATCAGAAGGAACTAAACCTTTCATTGACGCAATAATACTTTTTTCATGCATATAGGGTTGTGACGCTGCAACAAAATCTGTGAGTGAGGCAAATGCACGACTGGTAATGACATCGAATTGCCCGAGTTCATTGATGCTCTCTTCATTTTCTACACGCGTCTGAACTGCGACGACATTTTTTAGTTTTAAATCTGCAATAAATTGTTTAAGAAAACGAATTTTCTTACCATTTGAGTCTAATAATACACATTGGCGCTCAGGTTGACATAATGCAATGATCATCCCAGGCATACCACCGCCAGTACCAATATCGAGCAAACGACCTTGTGGTAAATCATTTAAAATACTTAAACTATCCAATAAATGCTTGACTAACATTTCTTTCGGATCACGAATGGCTGTTAAGTTATAGGCTTTGTTCCACAGCACGAGCGCATCTTGATACTTCAACAGTAAACCAAGCGCTTCATCACTCAAATTTAAGCCAAGCTTTATACTGCCTTGCTTTAACTCTTGAAAAAATGGATGCATGATCAATAACATCTCAAAAAAATTTGTATGAAGTATACCGATTTCTAGCGCGTGGAACAGTAGTTAATGATGAGTTAATATGCACTTAAGCATGCAGATTCATACTTAAATGCACAGTTTCATACATCAACTGGCATAAACACCCTGTCTAATTTGCAAATCTAAAGCAGTGAGACGCTCAGGTGTACCGACATCTACCCATGCTGCTTGCATTTTTTCGGCTGAAATTTTTCCATCTAACATACCTTGTTTAAACAAAGGCAACATTGGACGTTTACCAGCTTCTAAACCTTTAAACATTTTTGGAGAATAAACAGCAACACCACTATAAGTCAGATTTTCACCCTCTACGTTTTGATCAAAGGTATAAGCACGACCATTAGCCAAGGTAAAGTCACCATTTGGATGCTGTTCAGGATTTTGCACGAAAACCAAGTGGGCTAAATCATCACCTAATTTCACATCGAGTAATGATGCAAAATCAAAGGTTGTCCATACATCACCATTGATCAGAATAAACGGTTCATCACCTAATAATGGCAATGCATTGATGATACCGCCCGCAGTTTCTAAGCCTTCTTCTTCACGTGTCCAGCGAATGTCGACCCCGAATTGTGAACCATCACCCAAAGTGCCAATCAGAATATCAGCCAACCATGCAGAGTTGATGACAATCTCAGTCACACCAATATTTTTTAATTTTTCAATGTGCCACACGATCAGGGCTTTACCACCCACTTCTAATAAAGGCTTTGGCTTGTATAAAGTGAGTGGGCGCATGCGATTACCCAAACCTGCTGCCAATATCATTGCTTTCATTAAGCTACAACCTCATATTTACCGTATTTCTGCTCAAATTTCGGCAAGACTCTAGCATGAATAAATTGCATGAATGGTTGTAGTTCTGCATACGGTTTTGATTCTTCAAGTAAATACCACATCACGCGTGGCAAATCTTTGAGATAACCTGACTTTCCATCACGTTCAAACAATCGCACGAAGATACCGAGAATCTTGATATGACGTTGAATTGCCATGAAGTCAGCATCACGTTTAAATTGTTCAAAATCACGACCATCTTTAGCAGAAGCAGGCAATAGGTCATAGAACACTTTAAACCATGAGTAAACGCGTTCAGGATTCCATTGCACATAAGCATCACGCGTAATCGAGATCAAATCATAGGTATCTGCACCAATCACTGCATCTTGGAAGTCAATTACACCTTGATCCGTTTCACCATTGAGAATCATCAAATTACGGCTATGAAAATCACGATGTACAATCACTTGTGGTTGCGCCAAAGCAGTATTAGCAAGAATTGCAAAGCTACGTTTAATTAATGCCGACTCTTCATCTGTGGTTTGAATATTTAAAGATGGTAATAACCATTCTGTGAGCAGCTCCATTTCAGAAATCAGCTTTTCATAGGCATAGGCAGGTAAATGCGATTCCCCTGCAATGCTTTGAAGTTGCACTAACTGTTTAAAACTTTGTGCATAATGTGTATCTACAGTTTCATCAGTCAATTTGGTAGACAATAAAACATCGCCAAAATCTTCCAACAATAGGAAGCCTTGATCTAAGTCTTTTGCGATAATATGCGGGACACGCACACCATTTACATCAAAGAATTCATCAATAGCAACAAAAGGACGACAATCTTCCTTCTCAGGAGGTGCATCCATCAGCATAAATGTTTTATTATTCAAGATAATTCGTGCATAACGACGGAAACTCGCATCGCCTGCTAAAAAATTGATTTCAAATTGATCTGAACTGAGTACAGATGTTAACCATGTTTGTATCAATTGTTCACGTTGTGTATTCATTTGCAATTTAATCTAATTCAGGCTGAATTTTTGAAGTGCTAAGTGTAGCTACTTATCAACTTTTTCTCTATGATGCGACAATAATTAATTGCGATTAGCAGATTTGGTTAGTGATACAAATGAAGCATCAGTTTAAATTTAATCCTTTGGCTACCGCTGTTTTGACTCTACTTTGTGGAAGCTCAATATCAAGCTATGCTGAAACAGCAAACAATGTTTCAGATGTTGCGACATCCAAAGTAAATAATACGCAACTTAATGCTGCAATTAAGGAAAGTTTTGCGGGACAAAACTTTTTTGAACAATATTATGTCGATAAAAATTCTGCTGAAGCGCAAGTCCGTGATTCAAAGAATCCAAGCAATCGCTACTGTGACGGTGCATGGGTTACCCCATTTAGCACTCAATCTACATCTGTAAAACCCGAAGAAGCATCCTCCATCATTACAGCGGATAATGGCTACTACAACCCGAATGGTGACTCAATCCTTTCTGGTGATGTGGTCATCGACCAATCTGGTCGTATGATCCGTGCTGATGAAGTGACCATTGATAAAACTCAAACCTTTGCCAAAGCCAAAGGTAATGTGCAAATGGCGCAAGGTGGGATCATTGCACAAAGTGATCAAATTGATTACAACTTGAAAGATGAAACTGGGCAACTCAATAATAGTTTTTATATTGCCGAACTCACACATGCACATGGTCATGCTCAACGTATTGAACGTCCATCTCAAAATAAAATCATTTTAGAAGATGCAAGCTATACCACTTGTCCACCTGATGAAAAACCAACTTGGAACATCAAAGCGGATCAAATCACTCTTGACCAAGAAACAGGTCGTGGTGTTACACGTGGCACAAAACTTTATGTCAAAGATGTTCCTGTACTCGCAGTTCCCTATTTCAACTTTCCGATAGATGATCGTCGTACCACAGGGATTCTGAATCCAAATTTTGGCTTTACCAATGACGGTGGTTTTGAACTTTCAGTTCCTGTCTATTTAAATCTTGCACCAAATTATGATGCAACGATTACACCAAGAATGATTACGGATCGCGGTTTAGTCGCACAAGGTGAGTTTCGTTATTTAACAGAAAGTTTTGGTCAAGGCAGTATTTGGGGAACCTATTTACCGAATGATCGTGAATATAATGATGAAGACCGTAAAGACCTACACTTCCTGCATAATTGGAATATTAATCCGCAATGGTCGACGAATTTAGAATACAACTATGTATCTGATAAAGATTTTTTCTCTGATCTAGACAATAATCCAAGTACACGAACTGAATTAAACCAACGTCGTGCATGGGAACTTAACTATGCCCATGGCATTCCTGGTCTAAAAGCACAATTAAAAGTTGAAGACTTCCAAACACTCGACGAAACTATACCCGATGTTGATAAGCCATACGCACGTCTGCCACAATTTTTACTTAATTATGTCGGTGGCAACCCACAAGGTTGGGAATACGAGTTTAATAACGATACCGCTTACTTTAAAAAAGACATCAATGATGCAGGCTTAGCACTCAGCCAACCAAGCGGTACTCGTTTATATAATCAATTTGCAACGCGTTATAATTTTAGAAACCCGTGGTCATTTGTGATTCCTGAAGTTTCTGTTCGTAGTCTGAACGTTTACTACGACCAGGACACACAAAATAATGGTTCTGATTCCAGAACAAAATCAGTAATCGTGCCACAATTTACACTGGATACTGGTTTAACTTTTGAAAAAGATGGTAAATACCTCCAAACAATAACACCTCGTGCTTTCTACGCATACGCACCTTATGAGAATCAAAATCTAAATCCGAATTTTGACTCAACAACGGCATCGATCAGCTATGACCAGTTATTTAGTCCGTATCGTTTCTATGGGCATGACCGCCTAGAAGACAATAATTTCATGTCTTTAGGTGTGAGTTACAGTCTGTTTGATACAGTTGGCTTAGAGCGCTTAAGAGCAAGTGTTGGACAAAGCTATTACTTCTCTGATCGTAAAGTGGGACTACGTAGTGGTCTAGATGAAATCGATCGTGAAAAGCATACCGGCCCTGTTTTAAGCTTATCCAGTCAACTTTCACAAAACTTTACCATCAGCACCAACTCCGCATGGATGTCGAATGGAGATAGTGCTCAACAAGACCTGCAACTGTACTACACAGGTGCAAAAGGTAATTTATATAATGTAGGTTACTTCTACAGAAAAGACTTGCCAGATCGTCAAGATAAATATGATCAAGCAGTTGCATCATTTATACAACCTGTAAAAGACAACTGGCGTATCATGGGTCATGCACAATATGACCTTGATAATCGTGTTGCTCGTGAATATTTACTCGGTGTAAATTATGAATCTTGTTGTTGGGGGATTTCTGTCTATGGTCGTTCTTACTACAACGATCTAGATGATGTTTCTTCTCCAGATACCAAACGTAAAAATGCGGTAATGGCTGAAATCACATTAAAAGGACTTGGTGGTTTAAACAACAAGTTAAGTTCATTACTTGAAAATCGTATTTTAGGTTTTGATAAAGCTAATCAATCTTGGACACATTAATGAAGACGCAAAATTTTAAAAATTTATTTAAAGCAACAACTTTAGCTTTACTCATTGCTACATCCATATCTACAAATGCGAATATCCCTAAAGATCAAATTATTGCAGTCGTAGGTTCTACTGCAATTTTAAAAAGTGATTTGGATCAAAGTATTGCTGAAGCAACACACAAGCTTCAAGCACAAAAAAAACCAATTCCACCACAAAATATTTTAGAGCAGCAAGTACTCAGTCAACTCATCACACGTGATACACAACTTGAACAAGTTAAAAAATATGGTCTAAAGGCTGATGAGAAAAGCTTAAATGATGCTGTATTAAAAGTCGCACAACAATCAGGCTCGAGTTCTCTCGAAGCTTTTCAACAAAAATTAGATGCAGTCGCACCAGGAACTTATGAATTGCTTCGTGGTCGTGTGTCTGAAGATCTACTGATTCAAAGACTCAGCCAACAGCAAGTGATGTCTAGAATTAAAATTACAGATCTAGATGTAGACAACTTCCTTAAATCCCCAGAAGGTCAAGCAGCTGTCGGCAGTCAAGCTCGAGTATTGCACATGCGTATTGCTGGAAATGCACCAGTAGCCGAAATTGAAAATATTGCTAAATCAGTGCGTGCGGATTTAAAAAATAGTAATGATGTAAAAGCAATTGAAAAAAAATATAGTACTGCTCAAATCAAAGTTGATGGTGCAGATATGGGTTTCCGCCCTCTTTCTGACATCCCTGCTGAACTCGCAGCACGTGTCAGCTCCATCGAAATAGGTCAAACAACAGACTTGATTACTGCAAAAGACGGTATACATGTTTTAAAATTATTAGAAAAAAAATCGAATGATCAAAAAGCACTTGTACCACAATTTGAAACTCGTCATATTTTGATCAAAACATCAGAAGTTGTGAGTGCTGAAAATGCCAAACAAACCATTAACAGTATTTATAACCGTTTAAAAGCGGGTGATGATTTTTCTACACTTGCAGCAACATATTCAAGTGATCCAGGCTCCGCACGTGACGGCGGTAGCTTAGGTTGGGTAAGTCCAGGCATGATGGTGCCTGAGTTTGACAAAGTAATGCAAAACGCAACTGTCAATGACATCAGTCAACCATTTGAAACTCAGTTTGGTTGGCACATTCTCCAGGTCACTGGCAAACGCCAACAAGATATGACTTCAGAATACCAAAAACGTATGGCGCGCCAAATCCTTGGGGAACGCCAATTCGAATCTGAATATGATAGTTGGATCAGAGAATTGCGCGCCAACACATATATTGAAATCAAAGATCCAAATCTAGACCCGAAACAAGGCAAAAGTTAAGTTTTAGAGTTGATAAAAACCAGTGCAAGATCACTGGTTTTTTTATGCATGAAAACTAAATAACGTCAGTTCGATAAGTTATTTTAATAATTTCAGTAGGGTAAGGTTTTTGTAAGGTTTATTGTGACGGAGTCTAATCGGTTTTGTTCATATATTAGGATTAGCCTTCGGCTCGAGGCACTCTTACGAAACGATGTTTGTCATTCGGCAAAATGAGCAGTTAAACTGCGCAAGAAAACCATCTTGCGGACTCAAAATATATTTTGAGGATCCTCATCGCAGTACTCGTCAGCTACCGAAATATATCAAAATTATCGCAAAAACATTAACTTATAAATCTTGCGCCATGACTGGCTCATGCCTCAAATAATTGCGAAGGACGTTTCCGTGTATCAAATTTTTGGAAGAAATCAACTTCGAACTCAGGTTAAATAGATCATTATTTTCAAATTCCAGCAAAAAAATTAAAATCACAATAATTAACACCTCACTATATAAGCATTGATTAAACTTCAGCCATAAAAAAAGACGCCCTAGAGCGTCTTTTAAGAATCTATTTAATTCATAGTGATCATCAAAGATGAATTTATCTACAAATTAACGATTGTTTTCATCTTCAGATGAGTCTTCAAATTTAGTTTCACCACCGAAATCACTTTGACCACCGAAGCCACCTTGACCACCGAAGCCACCTTGACCACCGAAGCCACCTTGACCACCGAAGCCACCTTGACCACCAAAGCCGCCTTGACCACCAAAGCCGCCTTGACCACCAAAGCCACCTTGTTGACCACCGAAGCCACCTTGTTGACCGCCGAAGCCACCAGCTTGACCACCGAAGCCACCAGCTTGACCACCGAAGCCACCAGCAGCGCCTTGAGCACCAGCAGGAGCACCAGCAGGACGCGGATTACGTGCAGGTACAACTGTAGAAATCGCATGTTTGTAAACCATTTGGCTTACTGTATTTTTCAAAAGAACTACATATTGGTCAAAAGATTCAATATGACCTTGTAATTTGATACCGTTTACAAGAAAGATAGAAACTGGAATGCGTTCTTTACGGAGAGAATTTAAGAACGGATCTTGTAAAGTTTGACCTTTAGACATTTTATACTCCAAAAAAAAATTAAAATCAGCGCAAAAACTATCTTTATTTTTCAATTAAAATTTATAAAAAAGATAGTTGTTAAATTTTGCTTTATCCGTGTAAGTTTCGCAAGTCTTCTTGAGCCTGCTTTATCGTTAAAAAAGTGTTGAATTGGTGTAATTCTTGCAAAGAACGTAACCAAGTGTATTGACGTTTAGCCAATTGTCGTGTCGCGAACAAAGATTTATCCTTCATTTGCCGCTCACTTTCATGACTAAAATCACAATTTTTCAAAAATTCAATTGCTTGTCGGTAACCCACCGAGCGGAACGCTGGCAAATTTTCATTGAGATCGTATTTTTCAATCAGGTATTTCACCTCATTTAAAAAACCAATATCCCACATTTTTTCTAAACGCAATTCAATACGTTTATGTAATTCTAACCGATCTGGTACCAATGCATAATTATGAAAATTGTAACGATATGGTTGCTTTTTGGGTTGTTCCGCCTGTAGTTGTGTAATTGGCAGTCCTGTAATTTTATAAACCTCTAATGCACGAATAATCCGCTGTTTATCACTGACTTTAAATTTTTCACCAGCCAAGGCATCGACTGATTTCAATTCATCATAAACGGCTTGCCAGCCCTCCTGCTCTCCCTTGCGTTCAATTTCCGCACGAATCTCGTAATCAGCACTCGGTAAATTGGATGAAAACCCCTCTAACAGTGCTTTGAAATACAACATCGTCCCACCCACAAGAATCGGGGTTTTATCGCGTGCATGAATATCATCAATCAAACTACAAGCATCTTCAACAAATTCAGCCGCAGAATACACGTCGAGTGGCGTAATAATATCGATTAAATGGTGCGGATAGCGTTCCTGTTCCTCTTTGGTGGGTTTCGCTGTACCAATGTCCATTTCTTTATAAACCAGCGCAGAATCGACGGAAATCAGCTCATAGCCACCGCGTTCATATAGTTCACATGCCAAAGCGGTTTTCCCACTCGCAGTCGGTCCCATTAAATTGATGACAGGCTTTTGATTTGACATGTACAACTACTCTCCTCGAGCAAATAATTTATCTAATTGATGGAGTGGAAATGCACGCCATGTTGGACGACCATGATTACATTGACTGGCGAATTCAGTCTGTTCCATTTGGCGCAATAACGCATTCATTTCAGACAAACTGAGCATCCGATGCGCGCGCACTGCACCATGGCATGCCATACCTGCAAGAATTTGATCACGTTTCTGTTGTAAAGCCTGTGCCTCATCATTCGGATCTAAATCGTTCAGAAGCTCAGGGACAAGTGATTCAAAATCTGCTTTATGCAAAATCGCAGGCACGCCACGTACAATCACTTGATCATCGCCATATTGGTCGATGTCTAAGCCCAAACGCTCTAATTGCGGTTTTAATTCATCAATCCGAGTCGCTTGCATACGGGTAATAGAAATGACTTTTGGAATCAACAATTGCTGTGATGTCCAAAATTCAGGTTTATCCCAAGCTGACTTCATTTGTTGTAACAAAATACGCTCATGTGCCGCATGCATATCGACAATAATCAAGCCTTCAACATTTTGCGCAAGTATATAAATACCGTGCAATTGTGCAATCGCAATGCCTAATGGATGCTCATCAACATAGTTGCTGTGTTTATTTTCAAGATTTTGTACAGAACGCTCATAAGAAGCTTGATCAGATAGATTTTGTGAATCAGCATAATTATTCAAAGTTGAATCATCTTGCTCACGTAAAGGTGCTAAATAACTTTTCAATGCATTATTGAGCTGTTGCGTTCCACGATATTGTTGCTGAGATGATTGTGAATAATGGACTGTTTGCCCTTGTGGCTGACTAAAATCAGTCAAACCATCATTCAACATCTGAGAATCAGCATTGCTTAGGCTATTTTGATCATGCAATTGTTGATAGCTATTTGAAGTGTTTGTTGTGTCACGATGTAATTGAAATTGCTCTTGATAACGTGGTTGAGCCTGTTGCCATTGCTGATTGGTGTCATCTTGATCTTGCTTCATTGCAGAAGACAATTCAGCACTCGCTGTTTGAAATTGCGATAAAGTTTCTTTGGCATAATGACGTACAAATTCATGTACTTCACGCTGATTTAAAAAGCGAATTTCATGCTTAGTTGGATGTACATTAACATCAATATTTTCAGGATCGACTTCTAAAAATAGCAAATAAGCTGAATATTGATGACCATGTAAAATACCATCATATGCCATGCGCAACGCATGAGAAATGGTTTTATCTTTGACAATACGACCATTCACATAAACATATTGTAAATCCGCTTGCGCACGTGCATCTGAGGGATGACCTAACCAACCCGATAAACGCATGCTGATACTATCCGCATCAATCCAATAGGCATTTTCAGTGAATTGACGACCCAATAATTGCTGTACACGTTGATAACGTAATTCACCACTATCTGCAATCGGTAGGTTTAAACGAATATTGTCATTATGTTCTAGAACAAAACGAATATCGAAATGTGTCAGTGCCATACGGCGCACGATTTCTTCAATATGCCCAAATTCAGTTGTTGGTTTTTTCAAAAACTTACGACGTGCAGGCACATTAAAAAATAAATCTTGAATGCGAATATGTGTGCCTTGCTGTGCTGCAACCGCTTGAATATCCTGATGGTCGAATGCCGTGCCATTCACTTCAAGTTGATAACCTACGCCTGAGTCATCTTGACTACTGGTCAATGTTAAACGTGATACAGCAGCAATCGAAGCCAAAGCCTCTCCACGAAAACCCAAACTGACAATGGCTTGTAATTCTTCAGCATTTTGAATTTTACTGGTGGCATGGCGCGTCACAGAAAGCGCTAAATCTTCAGGATGGATCCCACGACCATTGTCAATGATCTCGATCAAGGTACTGCCACCATTCGCCACACGAATAATCAGTTCAGTCGCTCCCGCATCAATCGAGTTTTCTAGTAGCTCTTTGACCACAGACGATGGGCGTTCAATCACTTCACCTGCCGCGATTTGGTTGGCAAGTGCAGGATTTAAAGTTTGGATACGTCTTAAACTGATGTCTTCACGTTGCATTCAATTAACCTAAAATTAAAATGAATAGAATGTTGATTGGGCACGATTCTCAATACTCATTTCGCATGATTGAAATGATAATGAATAAAATAAAAATTAACTGATCGCTTGAATGAGTGATTCCGAAACACTTTCAACGATCACTTCACGCACGCTTTCATCTTCTGCTTTGAGAATTGTAATCACATGATCTGCTTGAGGAATTTCATCGCCACCTTTGGATGGCCATTCAAATAAAAACAAAGCATTCGGTACATCTAAATAATCACGAATACCCATCAATTCAAGTTCATAAGGATCATTTAAACGATACAGATCGAAATGAAAAACCTCTTTCCCGTTAATGGTATAAGGTTCAACCAAAGTATAAGTCGGGCTTTTTACCGCACCTTGATGACCTAAATTTTGTAGCCAGTAACGCGTTAAAGTCGTTTTACCTGCACCTAAGTCACCTATTAAATAAATCACGCCTTGGGCAATATGTTGCGCCAATTTTTGCGCTAACTTTTCGGTCTCTTGTTCATTGCTCAGACTTAATTTACATGAATATTGCATAGTGCTCACGACATGATTCAAACAAGACGTTATGATAGCATTGCAAGCACATAAAACCTATGTTGCATTGTGTAGAAATAGTCCTTTGATGCATACAATCATACGTTCAAGATCGTCACGCCATTCATTTAATTCGCTGTTCTTATGAAAAATACCGCACCCATTTTAGATTATGTTCCACCCATGCGAGATGGCGTAACCGCATCTAAAGTTTTTTTGCAAAAAACAGATCAAACTTTCAATACAATCTTTGAATATTTAAAAGTTCAATTTGCGCATATTTCAGAAACTGAGTGGCGACAGCGTTTTGATGATCATTTGATTATTGATATGACTGGGCAATGCTTAAATATCAATAGTCCATTCCAAACCAATACGCATATTTATTATTATCGCTTTCTCGCTCATGAAACCCATGTACCATTTCAAGAAGAGATTTTATTTGAAAATGACGACTTATTGGTGGTGGATAAACCGCATTTTTTAACCATCAGCCCAACTGGACAATATGTACAAGAAACCCTTTTGGTCAGGCTTAAAAAAACCACTGGCAATCCAGATTTAACTCCGATTCATCGCTTAGATCGTGAAACTGCTGGCATTGTATTGTTTTCAAAGCGACCTGAAACACGTGGTCTGTATCAGCAAATGTTTGCAGGGCGTAAAGTGGATAAAACTTATCACGCGATTGCACCCTATCGAGCTGACTTGAAGTTCCCTTATTCCTTAAATTTGAGAATGGATAAGGGGGAACCTTTTTACACCATGCAAGTGATTGAGGGTGAAAGTAACTCACATACAGATATTGAAGTCCTTGAATGTAATGGGCAATGGGCAAAATACTTACTCAAGCCTTCTACAGGTAAGCAACATCAATTGCGAGTACATTTAAATTGGCTCAACATTCCAATCAAAAATGACCCATTTTACCCAGTAGTTCAGCATAAAAATGACGCAGATTTCACCCAGCCTTTACAACTTTTAGCCAAAGAAATTCATTTCAAAGATCCGATAATAGGGGAGAATTTGCATTTCTGTTCTGAATTTGAACTCACACTGTAATTTTGACGTAATGACAATATACGACTTTTGATGATTAGACATTGAAATTACTTAAGCTTTGATTAAAATAGGCACTCAAACTCAAATATTGTTTGGTTTTATTCATGAGAAAAACTGAAGTCTATCAAGTACGCCTTGATTCACAAGAAAAAAAATTAGCTTTTGCTGTTTTTAAGCAATTGGGAATTACCCCTGCTCAAGCAGTTCGTCTATTTTTCAAACAAGTCGTGATCACCAAATCGATCCCCTTCGCGATTGAAAATCAAAATATCAATATGGATCAATTGTTAAAATTAAGAAAATTGAAACAAGAACAACAAAATGGGCAAGCCAATCCTACTGTTGAATTGAGTGATGACGATGAGGACTTATTTGCAGAGTTGAATGCGATCTTGGGTGAAAGTGACAAAACTTAACAGTGTCGCATTTTTAAACAATTCTTTGAGTTCACTTTTCACTTTTTTGGTTATGCTTTCTTGCAAGGACAATAATTTACTTTGCAAGGAGTGATAAATGATCGTTCGTCGTGCGACCAAAGAAGATTTAAACCAACTTGCTATTTTATTTGATGAATACCGTCAATTTTACGGTGCATCCTCCAATATCAAACAATCTCTCAGCTTTCTTACTCAACGTTTTGAGAATAAAGAAAGTGTCATTTTTATTCACGTTAAAGATGATGTATTTACAGGCTTTGTATTGCTGTATTTGGGTTTTTCCTCTGTTGCCTGTTCAAAATATTATATTTTAGATGATGTCTATGTCACACCAAGCTATCGCAGGCAAGGTTCAGCCAAACAATTGATTGATACTGCAATACTTTTTGCACGTCATGAAAATGCACAACGTATTAGTCTAGAAACTCAAAAAAGCAATTACCAATCCCATCAGCTTTATGAACAAATGGGCTTCGTTAAAGATAATGAGTTTCAAACTTTCCACTGCTTCTTAAAATAAAAGCATTATAGATGCCAATAGATAAAGGCAAAATTTGCCAATATTTCAAGTCTCAATCTATTTTTTAAACTTAAATTTGATCTGCAATCAGGTTTTTCGCAGCATTAGCCTGATTTTCAGTTAGATAAATCCATTCACCTTCAGCTAAATCAGTTAATTTTAATTGTCCAATTTGTGCACGATGTAAATTTTCTACTTTATTTCCAACTGCTGCAAGCATTCGTTTAACTTGATGATAAACACCTTGATGCACGGTCATTTGCAATTTAAATTCATCTAAACGGATAACATCTGTTGCCGAAAATATACCCTTTTCATTTCGTAATTCAACACCTTGCTCAAGTTGTTGAATCTGTTCGTCAGTCACTGGATCAGCGGTTTGCATCTGATAAACTTTAGGCACATGTTTTTTAGGATGTGTTAAAGCCTGTAAAAATTGTCCATCATCCGTGAGCAATAACAACCCTGTTGTATCTTGATCGAGTCGCCCTACACATTGCATGCCGCGATTCATCAATACATCATCAAATAAATCAAACACACTAAAGTGATGTGTCGCCTGATGTGAGCATTCGTAATTTACGGGTTTATTGAGTGCTATATACACTTTTTCACGATATTGAAAAGACTGACCATGCACGGAAAATTCTAAATCTTGCAGATTTAATTTAAACTTAGGCTCTGTAATCACTTCATTTTGGATTGCAACCGCCCCATTCTTAATGAGTTGTTGACAATGCTTACGTGAACCAAAGCCTTGTGATTGCAATATTTTTTCCAAAAACATAAAACAAAACCTAAATAAATTGACGTGTATTTTAATGGATCTCGGCTTAAAAGCCTAACTGATATTTAAAGCAATCCCCATGTCACATCAATATGTGATAAATACCAAAACTCTTATGAAAGTTATTTTCGGCGAGATATGAAGCAATAATGAATGTTCCCTCTCCTTTCAGGATAAGAAACATCGTTTGTTGCGCCCTATCCTTTCTATCTTTTCAGTATAATGATCAGGTGTATTGAAATGAAAAATGTTGAATCAAAATGAGTCTTAGCAGTTTAGACCTAAACTTAATGGTGCTGATTGTATTACTTGCATGTGGCGTATTCAGTCATAACACAGCAGTGACTATAGCGGCAGCAGTATTGATCGTCTTTCGCATCACACCGCTGAGTGAGTTTTTCCCACTCTTACAACGTCACGGTTTAGAAGTCGGCATCATCATCCTCACCATTGGTGTACTTACACCCATTGCCAGTGGAAAAATTGCAGGTGAGGAGATTCTCAAATCATTTATGCACTGGAAATCACTTTGCGCTATTGCGATTGGCTTATTAGTGGCATGGTTAGGTGGACGTGGTGTGTCGCTCATGACCAATCAACCCAATGTTGTGGCTGGTTTGCTCATTGGTACAGTCGCTGGTGTTGCTTTACTACGCGGTGTTCCTGTAGGTCCACTGATCGCGGCAGGAATACTGTCTTTATTGATTGGTAAATCATGATGTTATTTATATTGCCAATATATTTATGACCCAATAAAAATAGCCTGTTAGACTCATCATCTAAACAGGCTGTTTTTATTTCAAATCAAGCCAATCATATTATTGATTGGCTTAAACTTTTAAAATATTTTCAATTAGTTAAAAGTTTTGAAACGTGCAGCATCATCAATAAATGCTTTTTCACCAGCAGGCGCTTCGATAGAACCGAATACCAATTGTGCACGAAGTTTCCAATCCGCAGGTACGCCAAATACTTCAGCCACTTCTTCATCTACGATTGGGTTATAGTGTTGTAATGATGCACCGATACCCGCTTCAGACAATGCTGTCCAAGTTGCAAATTGCGCAATTGCTGTAGAATGTTCAGCCCATACTGGGAAGTTGTCTGCATAAAGCGCAAATTGTTCTTGTAAACCTTTGATCACGCTCATGTCTTCATAAAACAATACTGAACCCGCACCAGCGATAAAGCTGTTGATTTTACCTGCAGTGCCTTCGAAAGCTTCAGCAGGAACAATTTTACGTAAAGTTTCTAGTACGATTGTCCAAAATTTAACGTGTGAATCACCAAATAAAATCACTGCACGTGAAGATTGCGAGTTAAACGCTGATGGACTTTGTTTCACAGCTTCTTTGATGATTTCTTCAATTTTCGCTTGATCTAGACTTACATCTTTACCAATTGCATAAATTGTACGACGTTGTTTGATTTGATTTAAAAATGACATATCTATATTCCTTCTGTGACCCTGTTGGCCGTTTTCTTTAACATGGTCTCAGTGTATTGCATATTCCGTTACTTCGTCAGGTTTATATCAATAACAAAGTGTTCCATATTTAGAACAATATAATAAATCAAATCTTTTCAAGGTTTTAAATTTAAAGCACTCACTATAAAAATTTTAAAAAATTACGATTATGAAAGCACTCTGAATATAACTTCATCATTTAATTCATTTTTATTTACAGCAGTTTCAAGAATACTGCCAAAAACCAACTGTGCTTTGAGTTGCCATTGTTTCGGTAAATCCAGTAAATCTGTGGTTGCTTGATCTATAGATGGATTGAAATGATGAATCGAAGCACCTAAACCTGTACTCGCAATTGCAGTCCACACCGCATACTGTACCATTCCAGACGTTTGTTCAGACCACAACTGAAATTCTTCAGCTTGCAAAGGTTTACGCTTTTGTAGGCTTTGGATAATGTCTTGATCTTCAAAAAATAAAATTGTACCAAACGCAGATGCGCAACGATCAACTTTAATATCCATACTTTCCCAAATGGCTTCAGCCACGGCGTGATGTTGTACCTCTTTCACCATTTGCCAAAATTTATAATGAGAATCTTGCAACAGAATGACGATTCGAGCACTTTGAGAATTCAGTGCCGAAGGACAGCAACGCGCAGCCTCTTTAATCAATTGGGTAAGATATTCAGGGCTTAAACTCACACGATTACTGAGTTCATAATAACTTCTGCGCTTTTTCATATCTTCCAAAAAACTATAGGTATTTTCTTCTAATTCTTTCTTTTTAAAAATTAAATCTTTGGAAATTTCAGTGTTTAGTACTTGCCCTATTTTCGCTAAAAATGCCATAAATCCCCCAAAGATCAAACCAAATAAAAACCATAAATTTTATATGGGTATTCTAACCACTAAAGTTTTTTTATTCTCAGTGTGGTCAGGTTATTCTGCTGTTTTTTAAAACAATTAAACATTTCTCAGAATCCAAATGAATAAAAACTCCGCATAAGCGGAGTTCTTTTATTCAATGTTGAATGATTGAAAAAATAATATGAATTATTTATCTGTCTCAAAAAGCGCTGCAACAAAGGATTTTGCAGAGAACGGGCGAAGATCGTCGATCTTCTCACCGACACCAATAAAACGAATTGGCACATGCGTACGACTGGCAATATTAAACAACACACCACCTTTTGCCGTACCATCCAATTTAGTAATGGTTAAACCCGTTAAACCAACAGCTTCATCGAACATTTCAACTTGGTTAATGGCATTTTGACCTGTACCCGCATCTACAACTAACATCACTTCATGTGGCGCAGTTGCATCAATTTTTTGCATTACACGCTTAACTTTGGTCAACTCAGTCATCAAGTTGCTTTTATTGTGCAAACGCCCTGCGGTATCGGCAATCAATACATCAACGCCTTTGGCACGCGCACTTTCAAAAGCATCAAAAATCACAGACGCACTGTCTGCACCATGACCTTGAGCAACCACTTGAATATTGTTGCGTTCACCCCAGATTTGTAATTGCTCAGTAGCTGCTGCACGGAAAGTATCACCTGCCGCAAGCATGACTTTCTTGCCTTCACCTTGTAAACGTTTTGCCAATTTACCAATGGTCGTCGTTTTCCCAACACCATTGACACCAACCACAAGGATCACAAACGGATTTTTGTTCGGGTCAATATGTAAAGGTTTTACACGTGGCGCAAGTAAAGCAACCAATTCTTCTTGTAATGCTTTATACAGTGAATGTGAATAGATCAAATCACCACGCGCAGTACGTTCAGTTAAATTGGTAATAATGGTTTTCGTCGCTTCTACACCAATATCAGCAACCAAAAGTTGTTCTTCAACTTCCTCAAGTAACTCATCATCAATCTCTTTACCACCAATCAGGATATTCACCATCCCATCAGCAAGGTTTTTACGAGATTTAGTTAAACCTTCTTTCATACGACTGAAGAAACCACCTTTGGCTTTTTCTTCAGTTTGGGCAGTTTCCTCTAAAAGACTTTCTTCAACTACTGTTTCAGTCTTAGGTGTTTCTACTTTTTCATTTTCAATAATAGGCACATTGACTGCGGGTAAACTCGGTAATGTGACATCATCATCACCAATATCCGCATCAATCAAGAATTTATTTTGCTGTTCCTGCATGCCGATTCCTTGAAAAGCATAGCGTTAAAAAAGAATGAGTTTAGCATATTTTAAGGCAATTTTTAGTGTTAAAGCAGTGATAAAACATCTCAACCAAAATGCAACATTCCTGCCTTGCTTTAAATCTTTAATTTTTTGAGAATAGTTATACGTTTAGAATAAATATTCAGGCAATTTGTGCGTATTTTAAAATCCAAATCTTTTAAAATTCTTGTCCGTTCTCGAACTCAATTATGGAGAATGCTAATTGCGCCTGTATGCTTTATTTCATTGAATTTTATACAAACATCACTTTATGCAGCGCCCGAAAGTCAACTTGCTCGCACCACATTTGAAACCACACTAAACAATGGGCTAAAAGTCATCATTCGTGAAGATCATCGTTCCCCCATTGTCATGACTCAAATTTGGTATGGCGTTGGCAGCAGTGATGAGTCTGGCAACCTATTGGGTATTTCTCATGTGCTTGAACATATGATGTTTAAAGGCACGCAGAAAGTCCCAGATGATGAATTTACGCGTCTTAGCCGAATCTATGGTGGGCGAACCAATGCTGCAACATTTACCAATTACACCAATTATTATCAACTTTATCCCAAAAAATACTTCCCTCTCGCTTTAGAACTTGAAGCAGATCGAATGTCTAACTTGGTTTTAAAACAACAAGACTTTGATCCTGAAATTAAAGTCGTGATGGAAGAACGTCGCCAAAGAACCGATGACAATCCACGCAATCTTGCCTATGAACGTTTTAAATGGATTGCCTATCCAACCAGTCACTATCGTCAACCCGTGATTGGTTTTATGAAAAATTTACAAAATATTCGTTTAGAAGACCTTAAGCATTGGTATCAGACATGGTATACCCCCAATAATGCAACACTTGTGATCGTGGGTGATGTCAATGCTGAACAGGCATTAAAACAAATCGAAAAGTATTTTGGTGGTATTGCTAAAAAGCAACTTCCTGATCGCTATGATGTTCTAGAATATGACCGTGTCGGTTATCGTCACATGCAAGTGCATTTACCTGTACAAGTGCCAAGCTTATTTATGGCATGGAATGTACGCTCTATCGCCACAGCGAAAAACCCACAAGATGCCTATGCACTTACGATTATCCAATCCTTACTCGATGGTGGAATTTCAGCTCGTCTACAAGATCGCCTTGTCCGCGATAAGAAAACCCTGACCGCAATTAGTGTCAGTTATGACCCATATAATCGTGGTGACAGTATTTTCATGATCTCAGCTCTTCCGAGTGAAGGCGTTTCATTAGAAGATGCACAAAAAACCATTGAAAAAGAAATGAGTTTATTTAAAACAGAATTGGTCAATCAAAACGAACTTGATCGAGTGAAGAATAATTTCGTTTCAAATTTGATCTATAGCCAAGATGATATTGCAGGGCAAGCCAATATGATTGGCAATTTAGAGGTCAATGGTTTGAGTTTTCGCTTGATTGATGAATTACCAAAGCATTATGACAAAGTTACCCCACAAGATTTACTCAGAATCGCTAATATTTATTTCGTCAAAGATAACTTAAGTAGTCTTTATCTCCTGCCTGAAAACACAAAAGAATAAATAAGGTGAATTATGCGTCTGTCTATATTTTCAAAAAAACATTTAAAAACATCGCTTTTACTTATTATCACACTCTCTACGGCTAGTTTAAATCATGCAGAGGTCGAATTCGATGATCGTGATACGGATGAAATGATAGATAATACTGTTTTAAAATCCTATTCCACATTACAAAGCCTGAAAAATTTAGAAAAAAAGCAAAACTATCAGACACCTTTTGTTCAAGATTTAGAGAATAATTTAAAAGTTCGCACACTCTTTGTTTCAGCACCAGATTTACCCATTGTCGATATTCAACTGACTTTTAATGCAGGATCTTCACAAGATGAAGCGATAGGTAAAGGCTTGTTTGGTATTTCGAATATGGCTGCAAGGCTGATGACTGAAGGTACAGAGCAATATACGGCCAAACAAATTGCTTCGACCTTCGAGGGGTTAGGCGCACAATTTAGTGTCAATGCGTATCGTGACATGTTTACAGTACGCTTAAGAGTTTTGTCAGATCCAGACAAACTCAACCCTGCTGTAAATATGATGATGCACATTTTAAATCATGCACAATTCAATCCTTCAGGTTTAAATTTAGTCTTAAACAATACTAAGATTGGTCAAAAACAAGTCCAAGAAAATCCAAGCCGAATGATGAATATTCGCTTTTATCGCGCACTCTATGGACAACATCCTTATGCTGAACCCACGACAGGAACCAATGGCAGTTTAAAGAAGATAACACCTGAATTACTCAGAACATTTCGTCAAAAGTTACTCGTCGCTCAAAATATGAATATTGCAATCACGGGAAATTTAAGAGCCAATGATGCAATGAAAATTTCGAATACAATCAGCCAAAATATCACCCAAGGTGAAGCCGTTGCGCCTCTACCAACACCTGAAGATCAACAAGATTTTAATATTCATTACATTCCTTTTAACTCAAGCCAAGCCCATGTCATGATGGGACATTTAGCCATTCAACGAAATGATCCTGATCGTGTTGCTTTAGAAGTTGCCAATCAAATCTTTGGCGGTAGCGGATTTAACTCGGTACTGATGAAAGAATTACGAGTCAAACGTGGCTATACTTACGGCGCATATAGTTCGTTGGTCAGTACGCTCTCACAAGGTTTTTTTAGTTTGAATTATTCAACACAAGAAAAACAACTGATTGATAGTATCCAAGTTGCGCATCAAGCTTTGCGTGACTTTGTCAAAAAGCCAATTCAAAAGAAACAATTGGAAGAAACCAAAGAAGGACTTTTGCGATCATTTCCAATGACATTTAGTTCAAATGCCAATATCAATGCGCAGATTGCAGCGATTGGATTTTATCAATTACCTGCAGATTACTTAAATCAATATCAAAAACAACTAAGTAGCATTACAGCCAAACAAGTCCAAACTGCCATCCAAAAACACTTACGTGCAGACCGTTTAACCCTTGTTATTGTAGCGCCCACACTCGATCAAGCCGCGTTAAAAGAAATGCTAATCAATGATCTTGAAGTACCGAATCAGCTAGAAAACAAAGATTTAAACTTAAAACCTGACACTCAGACAATGCCAGATATTCCAGCCCTGATCATTAAAAAGACTATTAGACCTGCTTCGTGAATCGTGAATCGTGAATCGTGA
Organism: Acinetobacter sp. WCHAc060025; assembly: GCF_004209355.1. Lineage (NCBI taxonomy): Bacteria > Pseudomonadati > Pseudomonadota > Gammaproteobacteria > Moraxellales > Moraxellaceae > Acinetobacter > Acinetobacter sp. WCHAc060025. The sequence goes on from NZ_SGSX01000019.1 coordinate 77,330, forward strand.
ATCGTGAATCGTGAATCGTGAATCGTGAAAGCTTATTTAGAATTAGCCACATCCACAGCAGGATATTGTTTAATACGTTGTTTTTCATAATAATAAGCGCGCAACAACCGAAAATACTCGGCAACCGAAATACGCTCTTGTTGACTTAAATGTTTTGCGAGAACTTGCGTTTTCGGATAAGCCGCTTGATCAGAATATGCAAGGACATTTTTATACTGCGTCGGACTGATCGGACGCAAAAGCGCCAATGTTGCAAGTGTTATCATTCCAACAATCATACACGCCACAAAAAAATTCAAAAACCGCTCTAAAGGAAAAGAACGATACAACTTTTGAAAATAATCTTTGAATTTAAGCATGAACTACCTCGAATTGCAGATAGTCTATCATCCTAGAGATAAAAAAATAGCGCTTTATCCAGACTTTTAAAAGCCTAAACCGTTTATTGATCATTTTAAATGTACAAACCCATCTTTTGATTTATTCCACCAACAAATAAAAATACACTTCAACAACAAGATCTAAAAAGAAAAACTCCCATCAGCAATTGATGAGAGTTTTTAGTAAATAAGCATGATACATAACACCAATAATTTGACCTTGACTACTGAACTTTTAAGTCTCCAAGAAAATCAGTTTAAAATAACTTTTATAAAACTGCCCTGAGAAATGCAAAATATAAAATTCCAGCAATAATTACCAACGCGATCACCACTGCGAAGATACTCACACCACCTTCCGCATGTACAGGATGTAAGTCATCATCATCTGCAAGGCGTCGCAATTCGTTATCATAAACACGGTAAAAACCTTTTTTTTGCGTTGCGTCAAGATTTTTGGTATAATCGTAAACACGCTTACGTTGGGCTAAACAGTAATCACCAAGATGTATTTCTTGATGGTAAATTGCTTCGTCCAATTGTTTTCGATGATACTGAGCTAATTCAACAATCTGAGACTCAGCAGCGGGTACATCAAAAGTAAATCCATCTATTGTATTAGTCATTTTTACTCTCCCTTTGTCATAATTCTCATATTGATTTTAATAAATATTATTTCTGATTATTGTTTAATCATGTAATCTTATATTCGTTAAGCAATCCCAGCAGATTACTTGACAAGTGAAGCATTTTGTAATATTAGTTTAATAAAGTTAAGTTAGATTAGTTAAGTATAAGCTCCGTTGGGGAGCTGTAGTTTTAAAGATCATAATTACAATAAGGAGTTATATATGATTCATCAAATCTCTCAACAAGACCTAGAACATGTTTATGCAGACGCTATAAATACGATTCAATGTGAAATGAACTTTGTAGAAGCTGTAAAGGCATTAGAAGACGCAGCAAAAGCAGGACATGGTAAAGCAGCAACGTTCCTTGCAGAACTTTATTACCAAGGTTTCCGTGTAGAACGTGATTCCCTCAAAGCCCAATACTGGGAAAAAATGGCAACCATGCAAGCATAATAAAACGTCACCTCGGTGGCGTTTTTTAATGCCGCTTGTTTATTCTTTCATAGCGTAATACTCACAAAACGTTTCCCAAACAGACATTCTTATAACATTCTTTGCTAATTTTAATAATTGCTTACGATTCAGTATAAAGCGCCAACGGTTCTTAGCGCTTTTTCAATTACAATAGAAATGTACTAAAAATGAATGCCGATTATGAAAAAGTATATTCATCTACAGCCGATTTCAAATGAGTTTTTTATCAAAATTTCTATTTTAAAATCACTGATGTATTGTGGTGTTCTTTGGGGACTTTACCATGAAGGTTGGGCAATGAAGTCTGGCTCAGATGAAGTATATTTCCCCTTTTGGCTGAATGCCGTTCAAGCACATCAGTATGCAAAGATTCACTGGCCCAACTATACACCACGAAAAATCACACCAAAGGATTTTAAAGATTCTCTACTCCCGACATTGACACGTTTAAACATTAAACCGGCTTTGTTTAACTCATCTTCTCGTAAATTTAAACTTTCAACTTTGCAAATGGATCATTTCTTTTTTGCAAATTCACCCCAATTTCAGGCGAGTTAATTTTTTATTTTCCATTGATTTAAGAAAGCTGTAAAAAACAAGCACTATAATTTGTGACTGTAAAGTATTTGCAAAGTTTTAAAATACAGTTAATTTAAAGGTGTGCAGTAGAGGCACACTCAATAAGGAAAATAATTATGACTACAGTAGCACAAGTAATCCAAGATAAAATTGGTCGTGAAGTTTATACGATTTCACCGTCTGCCACGGTTTTAGAAGCAATTACGCTTATGGCAAATAAAGGTATTGGTGCAGTAGTCGTAACAGAAGACAATAAGCTGGTTGGCATCCTTTCAGAACGTGACTATACCCGTAAAATTGCATTGATGCAGCGTACATCTGACCATACCACTGTCGCTGAGATTATGACATCTAAAGTTATTTCTGTGACGCCAAGCCATACTGTAGAACAATGCCTAGAATTAATGACTGATGGTCATTTACGTCACCTTCCTGTACTTGAGGAAGGTGTCTTGGTCGGCTTTGTTTCGATTGGTGACTTGGTCAAAGCCACAATGGAAGATCAGAAAAAACTGATTGATCAGTTACAGCAATATATTTCAGGTTAATTTTTTAAATTGATAGAACCCTCTTTTGAGGGTTTTATTTTTGTCATTTTTTAAAGTACCGTTAAATTTCCAAATAATATAAATAGTCGCCTGCTTTTAACTGATTATCCTCACCCATAACAGGAATAAAACAATTACAGTCTTTCATAAAATGAAGCATATCTGGACGCTCATTTTCTACAGTTATTATTTTTAACTCTGGAATCTCTTGAGTCGTAATTTTATTTAATTCACCGTATAAGGTTCTAGTAACAAACGCCCACATTATTTTTTGTTGATAACTCTCTTCAATTTCAAAGTTAAAATCATGTGTGAGCACACCTACTTTCCATTTAGGTAAATAAGGCTTTCCATACATTCGTTGTAATATTGTGGGTTTAACAAATAAATGCATATTTACAATGACATCTAGAATATAACCCGGTATATAGCTCATCACTGCCTTATCTTCATAAAGCACCATTTTCTGACCTGCTGGCAAGCCCTGTTCATTAAAAAATTTTTCTGTTTCTCGAACTTCAGGGCTTCTATTTTTTCCTGTAAAAAGTTTGAAACAATTACCAATAAATTGAACTTTTTGTTTATTTTCACCTTGTGAGAAAATTTTTTGTAACTCACTAATCACATATAAAAGTCCATGGTTACTAAAGTACATATTATCCACTAAACCACAAGCAACAATATAATCATATTCATTTGTTAGATTTTGAATATTCTCTATATATGTCTTAAAATCTGTCGAGATTCCTGCATCATTAATTTCTCTACCAAAATTTTTTGCTGGTTCATTCTTAAAAGG